>JBBTSH010000019.1:0-11894 GCA_038064795.1 Patescibacteria group bacterium
GGCTCGAACCCCACTCTCAAAGACAAAACGCTTTCATGCAATTGGGGGGAACTTTGGGATTTCACCGCTTCCGCCCTTGGCGGAAGCGACATTGACAGCGCGATTTTGGCTCCCGCAAAATCGCTCCGCTTATTTAATTCCGACAATGTTTCGTTTGGTGGACCCGACCGGGATCGAACCGGTTACCTCCTCATTGCAAATGAGGCGCTCTACCAAGTGAGCTACGGGCCCTTAGATTTGATTCTACGTCAATATCGCCAAAATTCCAATAAATCGCGGTTCCGCACCGGATATCCACAGTTAATCCACACCTAATCAACACTTGTCTTCATGGACAATTTATGCAGACTGCAGTTGTTTTATTTTGAAGCAACCTCGTCTATTTTTGCAGCGACTATGAAATCATTTTCCGAAAGCCCGCCGATGGCATGCGTCATGAGCTCAACCGTTACATTGCCGTAGGATACGGTAAGGTCGGGGTGATGCTGTTCTTCTTCGGCAATCTCCGCAATTTTATTTACAAATTGCATCGTCTCCGCAAAATTTTTAAACCGAAAGCTCTTTGCAAGCAAACGCGCCTCATCGATCAAGCTCCAGTCGTTCAACTCCTTCATCAGTGCTTCCGCTTGTGCCCGGGGTAAGGGCGGCACTCCCCCTTCGCACGGGATGCATCGTCTTTTTGCCAACGGTTTGTCCTCCGTCTTATCGAAAGCATTACTCATTTTTTTTCCGTGCAAGGCTGATAACGTGGTCAAGAAAATCTTTAAACTTTACCCCGACCGCGTGCAAAGCTTTTGGCAAGAGCGACTCCTTGCCGAGGCCTACCCCCGCCGCGCTGTTTGCCTCTAAAAAGTAGATACCCCGCTTCGAGACGATAAAGTCCGACCGCGAATAATGGTTGAGGTTCAACGCTTGATGCACCGCGCGCGCCGCGTCCATCAGCGTACGCTTTTCCTCCGGCAAAAAGAGCCCCGGCACGCGCTCGATGCTCTGCCCGCCGTATTTTGCATCATAGTCAAAAAACGGTGACGCCGCGGCTGGCACTATTTCCACAGGCAAGAGTGCGTATGCTTTTTCCCCGCGAAAATCGTCGATGACGCCCACACTCGCCTCTTTGCCTTTAATAAATTCTTCTATCAGTGCTTTGGGCGAAACCTCCCACGCGCGCTCCAACCCTTGCGCAAGCGAATGGAAATCATTAACGAGCGTAATCCCGACCGATGACCCGCCTATTACCGGTTTGACGATTGCCGGATGCGGGAACGAACGAAATAGCTCTAGCGCCAGCGCCTCGACGTCGGGAGTTTGTTCGACCACCTTGCCGAACGGCACCTTAAACCCAAGCCCGCGCACCACAGAGCGCGTGTGGTGTTTATTAAATGCGAGTATTGAGGCGGGCGAATCTGCACCCGTGTATGGCACGCCGAGCGCGTCGAGTACGCGATGCAACCGGCCGTCCTCGCCGTACTCGCCATGAATCACATTAAAAACGACATCCACCCCCGAAAGTGCGCGGGCCGGAAGCATCGACACCCCATGGAGATGCCAATCGCCCGCGCGGTCGATAAAAATGTCGCGCGCGTCGTATTTTTCGCGCTCCAGCGCTTGCAGCACTTCGGCGCCCGTCTTGAGCGAAACTTCATACTCGCTTGAAGGCCCGCCGCGCAGAACGCCCACGATAGTCCTCATACGCTTAGTATATCTCTTTTTACTTCAGCCACGCTTCCTTCCCTCGTATGTATTTTTTGATGCGGGCAAGACCCTCTTTTATTTTTTCAACATCAAGCGCGTAGGAGAGCCGGATACGGCCGGGTGCGCCAAACCATTCGCCGTCATACACGATCACTTTGTGTTTGTGATACAACTCCGAAACCACGCGGTTCGAATTTTTTATCCGCGGCAGTACGTAAAATGCTCCTTCAGGCTTCCATAAATCAAACCCGAGCGAAATCAAGCCGCCGTAGAGTATGTCGCGGCGCTCCTGCCAAATGGCACGCTGCTTTTTGATAAACGCCCGCGGCGTGTGCATCGCATGGAGTGCCATCTCCTGTCCTAAGAGGTTGGTGTTCATCGAAGTGTGCACTTTAATGTCGACCACCTTGTCGACCAGTTGCCGGTCACGGCTCCACAGGTAGCCGATGCGCAGCCCGCACATCGAATAGGTTTTTGAAAATGAGTTGATGGTAATGACGTTTTTCCCTTTGATGAGATAGTTTTCGCGGCCGTAAATCAAATCTTTATACACTTCATCCGAAACAATGTAGATGCCGCGCTTTGCGCAGAGTTTTTCGATCGCGCGCAGCGTCTGCAACTCTTCTACCCGACCCGTCGGGTTTGAGGGAGAGTTTATCAGCACCGCTTTCACGCCGCGCACTTTTTTTTCAAAATCTTGTAAATCTATTTTGCCTTCGATAAGGTCGGTATACACCGGCGTCAAGCCCGCAAGCTCAATAATGGGCGGATACGAGTAGTAATACGGCCGGCATACCAACACGCCAACATTGCCATGGAGTTCATAAATCGCGCGAAACGCCAAATCAAGCGCTTCGGATGCGCCGTTGGTAACCACGAAATCCTGCGGGCGGGCTTGCGGATATTCTTTTGCCAATGCTTCGCGCAGGTTTTCTTCTCCCTGGATCAACCCATATTTAAAAAGTCGCGGCGCCTCAAGATGAGTAAAAATATTTTTGGGCGGCGGCAAGTCGGGCTGTCCAGAGCCGAAGGAGATGACGCCGTCGCCGTTTATCCCAATAAATGCCGCAGGGCTCGTGATCTTTTTCATGTATTTCGCACTCTACCACGCAGTCGGCGGCGGTGGTAGCCAACAGCAAACCGGTGCGCCTCTGCATTGGCAAGAAGAATATCTCTCTCGTTTACCTTGAGCGAAGTCGAAAGGCCCTTTATTTCTCGCGGACGGTGTTTTTCATCCTTAACCACGCCGACGATGGGAATGTGTATCCCGTAGGACTCGAGAGTTTTTTGCGCGGCATTAATTTGCGCAGTCGAGCCATCCACCACAATGAACCGGGGCAGCGGCCATTCGTCGTGTCCAAGCCTGCGGGAGAGTATCTCGCACAAGGCTCCGGTGTCATCGCCCGGTTTGGATGCACGGATGCGGAATGTGCGGTAGTCGCTTTTCTGCGCCTGCCCGTCCTCAACCACGGTCATCACCCCCACGGCGGCCGAGCCGCCCAAATGGGCAACGTCATACGCTTCAATGCGACTTGTCGTGAGCGAAGTCGAACGATATTCGTCTTTGATAAGCGCAATGTCTTGAATGTGTTTAAGCGCGAAGATTTGCCGCGAAAGCAGCTGCGCCTCCTCAAACTCCTCTTCGTGCGCCGCGCGCTTCATGTCGCGCTCAAGATTTTTCATGAGCAGCTGCTTTTTACCCGAGAAAAGGAGCACGATGCGCCGAATGATTTTTTTATACTCCGCTTTTGAAATTTCGCCGGAGCACACGCCCGGGCAGAGCCCAATTTGGGCATTGAAACACCTTTTGCACCTTACAAAGGTCTGACCTTGGGAAGGTTTCGAAGGTCTGACCTTTGGAAGTTGAGATGAACAGGGCGTACAGGTGTCTCTGTATGTAAATATTTTTCTGATTATTTTGAGCGCTTCTTTAAGCTGAAGCCCGTGCGGGAAGGGGCCAAACGTATATGCGAAGCGAAAATCATTTTTGGAAGCGTTCCCTCTCCTCCCTGAAGCTGGAGAAAATGATTTTCGCGAAGCTGATAACTCTTTACCACGCACCAATAGAACGCGAGGAAAGTCTTCCTTCTGTATGACGACATAATGCCAGCTTTTGTCGTCTTTGGCGTCGGTGTTGTAGCGTGGTTTGTAATTTTTTATGAGATGCGCCTCAAGCATGAGTGCCTCCAAGACCGAGTCGGTTTTACGCCAATCGAGCGAGGTTGCACGCGCGACCATGGTGCCGATGAGGGGGCTCCTGGCTTCGGCTATGTCCTGTATAAAGTATGAGCGTACGCGGTCGCGCAAGCTTGCCGCCTTGCCGATGTAGAGCACTTCTTTGCGTTTGCCCAAAAAAAAGTACACCCCGGGGCTCTCCGGCATTGCTTGAGATTTTTTCTTGAATTGCTCGAGCGTCATACTAATTTTTCCTTCACTTTCCTCAGGATCTAACCGCCTTTCAATACCTTTCGCAAATAGTTGCCGGTGTGTGAGGCCTTCATTTCTAAAACCTCTTCGGGAGTGCCTTTGGCGACAAGACGTCCGCCGCCTTCTCCCCCCTCGGGGCCGAAGTCCAAAATCCAATCGGCATTTTTAATAATATCCATGTTGTGCTCAATCAGCATCACGGTGTTGCCCGCCGCAACCAGGCGGTTCAAAATATCAATCAGCTTTTGCACGTCTTCGTAGTGCAGTCCCACGGTCGGTTCGTCTAAAAGATAGATCGTTTTTTGCAGATGCGGGCGGTACAGCTCGGCCGAGATTTTGACGCGCTGCGCTTCGCCGCCCGAGAGCGTCGTGGCCGACTGCCCGAGCTCCAAGTATCCCAACCCCACTTCGTCGAGCGTCTTAAGACGATCATAAATAGCGGGAATATCATTAAAAAACTGCAAAGCCTCCTCCACCGTCATGCGCAGGACATCGTAAATATTTTTCTTTTTATATTTAACTTCGAGCGTTTCTTTCATAAACCGCTTGCCGCCGCAAATGTCGCAGGTCACATAGACCGTCGGCAAAAAGTGCATCTCGACCGCAAGCGTACCATTGCCCTCGCACGCCTCGCAGCGTCCCCCACCGCGCGACTGCGGGATGTTGAAGGAGAAGCGCGAGGCCTTCCACCCGCGGGCACGCGCCTCGGCGGTCGAGGCAAACAGGTCGCGGATAAAGGTGAACGCGCCGGTGTATGTGGCGGGATTGCTGCGCGGCGTACGCCCTATCGGGCTCTGATCAATCAAAATCGCGCGGTTAAGATATTCGCTGCCTTCGAAACTCGCCGCATTGAAGGTTTTGTTTGAGCGGTAGCGCTTGTCAAAACGCGCACGCAAGTTTTCATAGAGAATTTCATACAGAAATGTCGACTTACCCGAGCCCGAGACGCCGGTAATCGCTATAAGCCGGCCCAGCGGCACGTCGACCGAGAGATTTTTGATATTAAACGCTTTGCCGCCGCGGACCTTCAAGGTCCCGCGGCTCTGTTCGCGCCGGTTCTCGGGTGTCGGGATCTCTTTTTCGCCGCGCAGGTACGAGAGGGTTACGGAGCCGCTCTCGTTCTTTTTTGCGGTAAGCAATTTTTCCAGCCAGCCTTCCGCCACAATAGTGCCACCGTGTACGCCTGCGCCCGGGCCGATATCAACCAGATAGTCACTCGAGTAAATCGTGTCTTCGTCATGCTCAACCACGATGATGGTGTTGCCGAGGTCGCGCAGGTTAAGCAGCGTTTTGATAAGCCGCTCGTTGTCGCGCTGGTGGAGGCCGATGGTCGGCTCATCGAGCACATACAGCGCCCCCACGAGGCCCGAGCCCAGTTGCGAGGCAAGACGGATGCGCTGCGCCTCGCCGCCGCTAAGCGTGTTGGCGCGGCGGTCGAGTGTTAGATAGTCGAGCCCCACATCGAGCATAAACTTGAGCCGAGCGCAGATTTCTTTGACGACAGTTCTGGAAATTTCCTGATCTTTTTTCGAAAGTTCGAGCGTATCAAAAAATTCGTATGCTTTTGCAATCGAAAGCGCCGAAATATCTACAATATTTTTTCGATCGCCAAGGTATACATGAAGCGCTTCAGGCCGCAGGCGCGCGCCCTTGCATACGGGACACGGCTCATCGGACCAAAAATGTTTGGTGCCAAGACCGTTGCACGCGGGACACGCGCCGTAGGGCGAGTTGAATGAAAACAAGCGCGGCTCCACCTCGGGGAACGAGAAGCCGTCGTAGGCGCACATAAACTTGCTCGAGATAAGACGGGACTCTTCTGCATCCTCTATGCGTACCAAGCCGTCGGATTCTGTAAGAGCTCTTTCTACCGCTTCGGATAAACGCTCTTTATCAGAGATCGTCACTTCATCAACCAGCATTTCGATGTCGTGTTTTTTATGTCGCGCAAGATCAATGCGTTCGCGCAATGAGAGGTCTTTGCCGTCTACGCGGGCGCGCTCAAAGCCCTTATTCAAGTAATCATAGAGCAGCTGGTAGTATTCGCCCTTGCGCCCGACGACGACGGGCGCGTAAATCTTTACCGTCCCTTTTGCAGTCTTTTTGATACTTTCGATAATTTCTTCGTTGCTGTGCTTTTTTATTTCACGGCCGCAGGTCAAACAGTGCGGTTTGCCCACGCGCGCGAACAAAATGCGCATATAGTCGTAAATTTCGGTGCTAGTCGCCACGGTCGAGCGCGGGTTGTTGGAGCGGCTTTTTTGGTCGATCGAGATTGCGGGGCTAAGGCCGGTGATCTCCTCGACATCGGGCTTTTGCATCTGCCGCAAAAACTGGCGCGCATACGCCGAAAGGCTTTCTATGTAACGCCTCTGCCCTTCGGCAAAAATAGTGTCAAAGGCAAGAGACGACTTGCCCGAGCCGGACAGCCCCGTAAACACCACCATCTTGTTTCTGGGGATTTTGAGGTCGATGTTTTTAAGGTTGTGGGTCTTTGCCCCTTTGATGTGTATGTGATCTTCCATGTGAATTCCTATTCATCCCGATACGAAGTGAGGGAACATAGATAACAGAACTGCCCCCACGCCTTGCGCGAGGGGTACCTATATACACAAGTCAGTATACCATTTTCTTCCGCAGAAAAAAACTGTAGAGCTGTTATAATTTAAAGTATGAGAGGGTTATGCACTACTGTGGTGCTCGGGCTGGCTTTTTTTATTTTTGCCTTACCCGCACATGCCGCGACGCTCACGTGGGACGGCGGAGGCACCACCAACAACTGGAGCGAGTGCGCCAACTGGACAACCGACACCTGCCCGACCTCAGCCGACACGGCGGTGTTTGACTCTACCTCGGTTAAAAACGCTACGGTAGACGCAAGCTTTGGCGGGACCATCGTAGGCTTAACTATCAGCACAGGGTACACCGGCACCATCACGCTCGCGCGCAGCCTCGATATTATTAACGGCGCGTACTCGCAAGCAGACGGCGCGTTTGATCTAAGCTCGCAGACACTTACCGTGAGAGGTAACCTCACCATCTCCGGCGGCACTTTCACGCCTGGCACCGGCACCGTCGTATTCAGGGGCAACAACTCCACTATTGATGTCCCCACCTCGCTGTCTCTGTACAACGTGGATTTTAATACCATTAGTGTCAGTTTTGGCATCACTATATCATCGGGAGATACATTGACGGCGACCAATCGAGCCAGGTTTATCGAGGGGACCGTCGGCGTTGGAACGATAGATGTTGGAGCAGGCGCGACAGTCTACGCCTCGAGCACGGCTGATGGCGGTAGCGCAACCGTAAAATTTGCTCAAGCCGGTGATGAGGTAATACAGTGTGATACGAGTAGCGCGCGGCTCCCTGGTCTGTTGGTTGCCAAATCATCAGGCACCCTTTCGTTTAATTGCCCCTCCCTGACGATTTCGTCGACTACGATTACGGGAGGAACGCTTGCGATCGGGACCAATACGCTCACGGTCGTCGGCGGGTTTACTCAAACCACAGGCACCTTCGATGCAGGCACCGGCACCGTCGTATTCAGGGGCAACAACTCCACTATTGATGTCCCCACCTCGCTGTCTCTGTACAACGTGGATTTTAATACCATTAGTGTCAGTTTTGGCATCACTATATCATCGGGAGATACATTGACGGCGACCAATCGAGCCAGGTTTATCGAGGGGACCGTCGGCGTTGGAACGATAGATGTTGGAGCAGGCGCGACAGTCTACGCCTCGAGCACGGCTGATGGCGGTAGCGCAACCGTGCAGTTTACACACACGGGGGACGAGAGCATCATTTGCGACAACAATGCGGCCATGCCCGGTATACTTGAGAACAAGTCTTCAGGAACGCTTACATATAGCTGCTCGACGCTAACCACTTATTCCTTCACGTTGCAGAACGGCACCTTTTCGCTTGGATCAAAGACGTTTACGGTTTCGACAAATTTTACTCATACCGCCGGCGGCATATTCGACTCCGGTACCAGCGCAGTCACGTTTTCGTCGGGGGGGGACTACCGACGTTTCTACAAGTGAGACATTTTACGATCTCACGATCTCTCCGCCGGGCTTAAATGGCAGGACTATTGCCTCAGGCGATACTCTTATAACCACCCATACTCTTTCACTAACTACGAGCGGTCAGGGGGTTACCGGCGGCACACTAGAAGCACAGGGAAATGTTGTTGTGTCGACAACCCTCGTGGCCTCGCCTATCGTTTTTAGCGGCTCGGGCACGCAAACATTTGATCTCACTGGTGCGACCAGTGTCGTCAACGGCGATATTACTATAAATAAAACAGGCGGAGAAGTTGATCTTCTATCGGCGCTTGTCATGGACGCGGCCAGTCAAGACCTCACCATCACGCAGGGCACCTTTGATCTGAGCGGTCAAAATCTAACTGTTTCAGGATCGGGCGGTACTTTCGTAGTGGAAGATGGCGGAAATCTCCAGCTTCAAGGCGGAGAAACGTTGAGCAGAATTCTCAATCTTAAAGGCGGCTCCACGGTAACGTATGACGGCACCGGCTCATACAGCAGGCTCGCCGCGACGAGCACGTACCAAAATCTTGCCTTCACCGGTAGCGGCTCGTGGGCGACCTCCACCCCGCTTACCGTCAACGAAAACTTTACCCAAACTGCCGGTACTTTTACGCCAAGTGCCACCACTACCTTCGCTTCAGCCAGCTCCTCCATCATCACCGCCTCCGCGGGCACGGCATTCAGCAATATCAAAGTCAACAAAACAGCCACCTCCACCTTTCTCGGCAGTAACCTCGCTCCCACGGGGAACCTCGACCTTGCTGCGGGTACGCTCGACGCAACCGCCTCAAGCTGTTCCGCCGCCTCATGCAATATCACGCTTGCAGGGAACTGGATCAAAACCGGCGGTACCTTTACCCCGCAAACCGGAACCGTCACGTTAAATGGCACCAACCAAACAATCACCGGCTCTAACACATTTTACAACTTGGTTAAAACGGTAGCTTCTGCCGCCACCCTCACCTTCGGGGCAGGAGATACACAAACGATTGGGGGTACGTGGACCGCGCAGGGCGCCGCGGGCAACCTGCTCTCCTTGCGCTCGACGGTGACCGACTCGCAGTGGCTCATCGACCCCCAGGGCACGCGTACTATTGCGTACCTCGACGTCAAAGACTCCAATAATACGAACGGGACCGCAGTGAATGCGCGTGGAACCAACAGCGTCTCCAGTGGAAACAATACCAATTGGAACTTCAACACGACCCCGACCGATCCTTCGAGCCTCGGCCCTGCAGGACTCGTCAGCGGATCATGGGGTGCCGACAATACGCCGACACTTACCTTTACGACTGCAGACGGAGACAGCGACACCGTCCAGTATCAGATTCAAATAGACGATACCGCGGGATTCGGCTCGCCGGTCGTCGATTATACATCCGCACTCGCCATCGCGGGTTCATCGTCCTTTACCGTTGGCCAAGCGGCAGGATCTGGGTCATATACTAGCGGCTCATCAGGGCAGACTCTTGATAATGGCTCCTACTACTGGCGCGTGCGAACGGGCGACTCATCGTTTGCTACTTCAAGCTATGCAACGGCGAACGGTGGTGCAGTGGCTTTTCAAGTTGACGCAACCGCACCGATCACCGGAGTTGTCCTGCTCTCCGCCACCACCACCACGTCTTTCACCGCGAGTGTAAGCGGCGCGTCTGATGCAGTGTCAGGCCTTACCGCAACCCCGTACCTTTTCTATGAATCATCGCTCGCAAGCTCCTCCAGGGCGACCTCGGACACTTCGTGGCTATTTGCTCCACTTACTCCAAACACGGAGTCCACGTTTACGGTTGGAGTAACCGATATGGCCGGAAATACGGCAACCACCTCGTCCGTGAGCGGTTACACTCTTGCAGAAGCGCCCGCCTCTGCCTCGGCGAGCGCCGACTCCTCCACGCAGATTACAGTAGTGTGGAGTGCGGGAAACAACCCGGCCGGCACCGAGTACTACGTCTCCAACAACACGGCAGGCACAAACTCCGGATGGATCACAACCAGCTCGTGGGTAAACTCGGGCCTTGGCGCCGCGACCTCGTACTCTTACACCATCAAGGCGCGAAACGGCGACGGCATCGAAACCTCAACCGAGTCCGCAAACGCAACTACGCAGACCGCCACTTCCGACGGAGGTGGCGGTCACAGCTCATCGGGCGGTGGAGGATTCGTGGATTTGTTTGGATCTTCAGCGACACAGTCATTGCTTATCGGCCCCGTATCTGCAGTGCAAGGGAGTGTGGTATTGCTCATGATTCAAGCACGAACTTTTTTGCAAATACCGTACACCTGGGGTGGAGAAGTGGTGGTTGTTTCTGTGACGGGTGCTAATACCGCGTTCCCACAGGTAGTTGACAACGGTGATGGAACCTACACCGCACAATATCTCGCGCAGACTGCGGGCACAGATATTGTAACCGCAACACTGGGCGGCAAGACAGTAGGACACGACACCGATGGTACCGACAATGGAATGCTAATTCTCACCATTACTGCTCCGAGAGTACCGCCAGGGCAGGCAAAGAACCCGGCAACTCCTGCTAACCCGCCAGTAAAGAAAGGGGTAAATAACGACGAGAGTTCCGGCTCTACCCGACCGAACCAGCATCAAACCCTTCCCCCATCAGAGGCAATAATTACATTTGAATATGGGATGATGGAGTCTTGCTTTCGCGCCTTTACCTGGCGCGGCTCAAGTGGTTCGGTGAGCGTATACAGGACAATAGGCACGGGCCACGAGACTCGGATAGCGAAACTTAACCCAAAGGCTTTTTGGTATATCGATGTCGATCGTATCGTGGATTCTGATTTGACCTACCGGCTTGCCTTTGCATCGGGTGCAAAGACGGTGGTATTTCCGATGACTCAGGTAAACAAGTGTTACAATTCCACACCCTCTACTCCACCGAACACCGGGACGACCACGACAAATACCAGCGTCGTCACAGCGTCGTCCACAACGACGGTAATAGAGGAAGATATTGACGGCGATGGCAATAACGAACAGCTAATCGGGGGTATCTTCCAAGACACCGACGGCTCTTCAGCCGCACTTGCGGTGGCTGGCGGGGGCATTTTGATAGATACAGACGACAACGATACGCCAGATGTATATTGGCGCGAACCCGGTGTGCTTTCCCGTGTTATAGCGGCCGGTGACCGGCTCTATATACCTGGATCGACCTTAACCAACATACATTCGTATAAAAAGTTTGGTGCAAGCTCCTACACTGTGCTATTGACCAAGGCGCTGGGAGGAAATATCGCATTGGCTATCTCTGCTACCGACCTGGATGAACTCTCACAAGAATCCTTTTTCCTATCCGCGCTGTTGGGCCCGCTGTTGGGCTTATTACTACTCATAATCATCGGGCTGGTACCATTCTTTCTGCGTCGATGGCTACGCAGGAGAAATGTGGTCCAAATGTGAGGCGGTTGTAAAAAACAAAGAGAACACATCACCGCACGCGAAATGCCCCCGCGGCTGCTCCGGGGGTACCTATATACACAAGTTAGTATAGCATTTTACAAAAGAAAAAGCTCCGGTCAGGGCTAGGGGCGCCATGACCGGAGCTCGGGGCTCTCGCGGAGCCGTTGCTCGACCCGCTGCTTTTCGGCCGCTAGCCAATCGGGCTCCTTCGGTTTGATCTGCGGAAGGAGCAAAAAGATAAAGCCGAGGCAGAGGGTCCAGTACACTGCGGCAAAGGCTCGCCATTGAGCTTTACTCAT
>JBBTSH010000020.1:0-6458 GCA_038064795.1 Patescibacteria group bacterium
TTGTCCGAGAGCAAGCGCAAGACGGCATTTTCGCCATAATAGGTTGGGGTAATAGAAACACGCACATCAACGGGCGTGCCGTCGTCGAGAACCATGCGGAAGCGGCCGTCTTGCGCGGCCTGATGCTCGTCGGTCCGGAGCCAGCTTAATACTTTGATGCGCGAAATAACCTCGGAGTGGATGTTGCTGTCAAAAAAAAATTTGTCGTGCAAGACGCCGTCGATGCGCAGGCGCACCTTGACCCCTTTTTCATTAGGCTCAATATGAATATCCGAAGCGCGCAACAGGTGCGCCTGCGCGACCAGCGCATTAACCAGCGCGATGATTGAAATATTGGCTCCTTTGGCGAGTTCCGCTTCAACCGAAGGATGCGCCCCGCTCTGCGCGGACTGCTTGGTAATGTCGCTGCGCATGGATGCGGATGCTGGCATAGGGCGCTGTTATACTACAAAAGCCACCTACTGTCTACGAATTTGGCGAGGGCAGTAAGCCCATCATTGTTCAATTGCTAGCGACGAGGCTCTGCCCAAAACACGTGCGTCAAGACTTTGTTTTCCTGACCCAAGTCGCGCTCAAAGATCGAGGCGCGACCATCCGCCGAGCGATGAATCTCCTTACCCCATTCGCTTTGGTTGTCGAGCTTATTCGAATTGCCGCGCGCGGTTGTCTGGCCAACGGTCGTGGTGGTGTCGAGGTGCGCGTAGATGATCTCAAGTTCTTCGTAGTCGTGCGCATTGGGATGCTGATTGCTTTCGGGATTGTCGGTGTAGTCCATGCACGTGCCGAGATTAACATTAGAGAAGTTTTCGTCCTGATGGTCGAGCCCGAAGATATGCCCCACCTCTTGGCACATCACCAAATTTTTCCATGCAGTAGTGTTGTAGGTTGGGGTATTAAAGTAGGTGTCGTTGACTTTAACCGTGCCTTGGGTGATATGCGAGCCCTTTACCCATATTTGCGCGACACCAAGCCAGCCGTTATTGCCGTAGGTGCGATTGCAGATCTCGGCGCGGCCTGCGGTCGGCTTGCAGTTTCTGCTGGCGTTTCCAGACACCACTGCGGTATCGAGCACATTAGATACGCTCCAATCGCTCGAGGTGGTTTGCAGATATGCATCCCAATTGGCAGTTACATTGTCGCCCAATGTAAGAGTAAAAGGGTTGGCGGCGCGCGCCCAGTGATAGCCATTCCACGAGTGGTTAGCCTCTGCTACACCCGCGCCAAACAATAAGACTAAGATGCCGAGCGCGAACACACGCGCAAAAGCTGAAGACTTTTTCATACTGGCATGATAGCAAAAGCGTAGCTATACTTCAAGCATGCCAAATTGGAGCATTTTGCTCGCGATCACTCTTATTATAGTTGTAGGAGCTGTAGCGTATGTCGTGTTCCCTATTTCCTTCGTGAAAGCGCCAACTACTAATACTACGCAGATGCAAAATCCCTCGCTACGGTGAAAATTACAAGTATGTCGACAGACGGGACACCAATGGAAGCTGATATAATTCTTAAAAAAGATAACCCTTAGCAAAGAGAAAGGCCCCGGTGTACCCGGGACCTCTTGGTGAGCCAGCGCCACATGAGCCAGTAACAAAGCACTGGAGTGGCTAGCACTGTAATAAAAAGCACTCAAGCCTCCCTTTTGAGTGTAGACGCGAGTCATTCGCATCCTCATCTCACAGCACCATATAACGCTAAACACCCATCAGTCAATGCACCGTTCCTTTGGGGTTGGAGGAATAAAAAGCCCGGCGCCGCGTCGTAGACGCGTGCGCCGGGCTATCAGTACGAAGACCGCCAGTGGAAGGTGCAGTTAACCTTCCCGTGATTTTTCGATGGCGTTACGCGCCTGTAGGGCGGAATGTATCCCAGCAAGGTTGTCGCCAATATTCCAAAGCTTGAGGTAAATAAAAAACAACAGGAGAACAATGAGCCAAACTGGATTGGCTTCTTCGAGGAACTTTCCAACCTGCTGCAGATACCAAACCGTGCCATACACGACGAGCACGACGACCGCTATGACCACCATTGTGATCAGGCTGTTTTTTGCATAACGTCTGATGCGAGTACTGTCTAAAGACAAAGACATGGAAGCCTCCCGGTTATGAGAACAATTCGTATGCAACTGTACAACAATCATAGTTTAAAAGCAATAGCCTCACACACTTTGAGTCTGGGCATTTTTTTGAGGGCCGATTGTGCCCCGACTTCACCAAGGCTTCGACGGGCAAGCAAGGCGAGCAACACCAAGTGGGAGAAAGGTGTCAAATTTGACCCATATTTCGCAAGATTTTTTACTATTTAGCCAAAATAGGGTTGCTTTTTTGCAAAAACGTTCTCTTTTCGTTTATACACATCACCTTTTCATCATGAAGCCGTACAATTAAGTTTCTTATCGAGTAGAGCGCTTATGGCTATCACGCAAAAAATAAAAAAGAGAAACGGCGAGATCGTCGACTTTGTCCCTGCAAAAATTGCGATAGCCGTGCAAAAAGCGTTTGCCGCGGTGCTTGGTGATTCGCGCGAGACGGAAGCTGCGGATATCACGCGCGTGGTCGCCGACACGATCGACTTGAAATTTGCATCCACTGCGTTCATGCCGACAGTCGAAGAAATTCAGGACCTAGTTGAGACCGCGCTCATGGAGCGCGGGTACTTTGACGTCGCAAAATCATATATCATCTATCGCTACGAACACGAGAAAATACGCGAGGAAAAAAAGCAAGAGGTCGCCGAAAAAATCGCTGACTCTGCACTGTATATTCTGAAGCGCGACGGTTCGCGGGAGGCCTTTTCGGAGAGTAAATTGACCCGCACGCTCCTGCTTGCCGCCCAGGGGTTTGAGCACTCAATAGACGTACCCGCAATCATCGCGCGCGTGCGCGCCGAAATGTATGAAGGTATCAAGAGCAAAGATATCCACGACGTACTGGTGATGATGGTGCGCTCGCTTATTGAGCGCGACCCCGCGCATTCGTATGTTGCCGCGCGTTTGCTTTTGCAAACGATGTACCGCGAGGTAGTCGGCGCCATCGACTACGTGCAACTTGAAGAAAAATATAAAGAGGCGTTCATGCGCAGCATCCGCCGTGGTGTGGAGATCGGTCAGTTTGATCCGCGCCTGCTTGAATTTAATTTGCCGAAGCTTGCCGAAGTACTCGTGGTCGAACGCGACCGCGACTTTAAATATCTCGGGCTCCAGACGCTCATGGCCAACTACCTCTCGCGCGAGCACGGTACGCGGGTCTTGCTTGAAACCCCGCAGATCTTCTGGATGCGGGCCGCGATGGGCATGGCACTCACTGAAAAGACGCCCGCCGAACGTGAGCGCCACACAATTGAGTTTTATGAGGTGATGTCGGCCATGTACTACACCCCTTCCTCCCCCTCGCTCTACCACTCGGGCTTGATGAAGCCCCAACTTTCGTCCTGTTTCCTCTCGACCGTGCCGGACGACCTGCACGCGATTTTTGACGAGTACAAAGACTCCGCGCAGCTCCTTAAGTACGCGGGCGGCATCGGCTGCGACTGGACACCGGTGCGCGCCACGGGCTCGCTTATTAAAACAACCGGGGTGGAGAGCCAGGGGGTCATCCCGTTTCTTAAAGTTGCCAACGACGTTACTATCTCTATCAACCGTTCGGGCCGCCGGCGCGGCGCCGCGGCGGTATACCTGGAGTATTGGCACCTCGATATCGAAGACTTTCTTGAGCTGCGCAAAAACACCGGCGACGAGCGGCGCCGCGCGCACGACCTCAACACCGCGGTGTGGATCCCAGACCTCTTTATGAAGCGCATCGCTGAGGACGGTTACTGGACGCTCTTCTCGCCTTCGGATGTGCCCGACTTACACGATTTGTACGGCAAAAAGTTTGACGCGGCCTACGAGCGTTACGAGCAGCTCGCCGAAGCAGGCAAGATCCCCCACCACAAAAAAATCCGCGCCGCCGACTTGTGGAAGAAAAACCTCACCATGCTGTTTGAAACCGGCCACCCGTGGATCACGTGGAAGGACCCGTCGAATATCCGCTCACCCCAAGACCACGTGGGCGTGGTGCACTCGTCGAACCTCTGCACCGAAATTACGCTGAATTCCAGCGCCACGGAAACCGCGGTGTGCAATCTGGGCTCCATCAACATGTCGAGCTTTGTGCGGGGCGGCCAATTTGATAGAGACCTCGTCGCACGCGTGGTGCCGGTCGCGATGCGTATGCTCGACAACGTTATCGACATCAACTACTACCCCACCGAAAAAACGCGCCGCTCCAACATGCGCCATCGCCCCGTGGGCTTGGGGCTGCGTGGGCTCATGGACGCGTTGTATAAAATGAACATCAACTTCGACACCGACGACGCCGTGCGCTTTAGCGACGAGTCGATGGAGACTATCGCCTACCACGCGATACTCTCATCCGCCCTGCTTGCCAAAGAGCGCGGGCCCTACGAAACGTATAAGGGCAGCAAGTGGGACCGCGGGATCATGCCGCAAGACACCATCGCGCTTCTTGAGCAGGAGCGCGGCGTAAAAATCGACGTGCCGCGGCATGAAACCCTCAACTGGCAGCTTGTGCGCGAGGCGGTGCGCGCTTTCGGTATGCGCAACTCCAACACCATGGCCAACGCACCGACTGCATCGACCGCCAACATCGCCGGCTGCTACCCCACGATCGAACCCATTTATAAAAATATCTATGTGAAGAGCAACATGGCGGGCGACTTTATGCTGGTGAACGACTTTTTGGTGGACGATCTTAAAAAGTTGGGGCTCTGGAACGCCGACATGCTTGAAAAAATTAAATACCACGACGGCAGCATCCAGGCCATCGCCGAGATCCCGCCCGCTATCCGCGAAAAATACAAAGAGGCGTTCGAAATTGAGCCGCAATGGCTCATCAAGGCGGCCGCGTACCGCGGCCGCTGGATAGACATGTCGCAGTCGTTAAACATCTTCTACGGCGGCACCTCGGGACGCATCCTCTCGGAGCTGTACCAGTATGCCTGGAGCTTGGGGCTTAAAACCACCTACTACCTGCGCACCATGGGCGCCTCGCGTATCGAAAAATCGACGGTGAACCTCGCTAAATTTGGCGCCACCTCAAACTCGGACAACCCGGTGGGTGGTGCAGTGGCAACCAGCGTAATAATTGAAGAAACAATAGCAGTGTTGCCGCGCCAGCTGCATGAGGAGCCCGCGATGCATGCGGAACCAAGCCCACAAGCACTCATGGCCGACGTGGCAGCCTCTATAGAGCAGCGACAGGTTGAGGCGGGGCAGCTCGTGATGCCGAGCTGGGCACCACGAGCTGTTCCTACCGCGGCGTCTATGGTCCCAAACTCACCGCCGCCTATGACAAGCACCGGCATTCCCTCCTTCGCTAAAGCTACGGAGGACGAGCCTACTTTTGGTGAAAAAGTACACCAGCCCTTCGACGCTGCTCAGGGCAACTCGCGTCCACGAGTTGAAATCCTGAGCGAACCGTGTGAATCATGCTCTGCATGATTCATCCTGAGCTTGTCGAAGGGTGAAAGTTGCAGCGCCTAGTAAGGCAAGCCTTAATAAAAAGATAAGCCCCGGCGTCGCGCCGGGGCTTTTTTTTGATCCACTGCTCGAGACTAATCGAGCATTTTGGATTTCGTGATTGGGTGAGGACCGAGATCTCGTTTCAAGTTTTCAGCGGCTTGATCAACCACTGCTTGCACGTTATCTGGCTCTTTATTCTCGTAGTCGAAGTCCGGGTCGGTGCCCGCGACTGGCCGGAGTGACTTCAGCTTCTCAAGTGCCTGTTCGCGTTTGGCCTTGATATCCTTGGCCGACCTGAACTTGGCGAGTTGCACGAACTCCATATCCATCAGAGGATCGAGTGTGCAAAGTCGACGCTCGATGTCGTCGACCTCTTCCTGTGACGTGTCGGGTGTCCAGCAAATCCGCAGAAACGGCTGCGATTTTCCTTCGTAATCGACGACGCTTGACCACACCAACGAGAAAACTAAATCTGCCTTGTACGGCGCAGTCTTGAAGATTTTTTCGAGCTGGTCTTCCAACTCGTCCACCCTCTTAATGTCTTCACAATCAGCCGAAAAGCCCCAGATTTCGATATTCGGCATCACCGTCTCCTCTCTGTTGAACTTTCTTCTTAATTATACTCCTACTCACTAAATTTGTCAACCCCTTACGGGGCTCGAAATTCGCATATGCCAAAAATTAGTATGGGGAAATATTCACAACTTACTACGACCGTGTATTCTTTTGAATGTTGAAATTAATGTTCAAAATACTAAACTCTCAAATAAAAAGATAAGCCCCGGCGCGACGCCGGGGCTTATTTGATTTGTACCATTTCTGAAACCCGCCGAGGTTAAACCTCGGCGGGTCCGATGTTTCTAGCGCTCGATGCTCCCGCACGACGGCGCGGCAAAGTACGGAGAGGCATCATCCCAGCAGCTCTTGAGCACCGGCC
>JBBTSH010000021.1:0-20664 GCA_038064795.1 Patescibacteria group bacterium
CTTCCGATTGCTTCCATACCGCGAGCTTTCCGACAAGCGACGCGATCATAATGAGAAAGCACGTTCCAATAAGTATAAGCATGGTTGTTCAAGCGCTGATTGTACGCGCGGATGGCGCGCGCTTATTGCACCTGTACCGTTGTAGTTGCGTTGACGTTGATCGAACGAAGTCCTTGCAAAATCGTGGTGACGTCTTTGCGGGCGGCAATAAGTGCGGCGTGCGCGTCTTGCACATGGGTGCGCGCCGCTTTAAGCGCCGAGGTATTGCTGGCCATTACTTTTGCATCACCATTATCCGGCGCGAGTGCGGCTGAGCCGGTGACCGCCGCCTGCGCTTCGGTTTGCGCCGTGCTGAGCTTCGCCCCCAAGTCGGTCAGTGCAGCCTTAAGCGCGGTACCATCGGCTCCGGTTTGCGCGGCGGCGTCGATGCGCGCCTGCAATTTATTGCCGATTCCGACCAGCATGTCTACTGCAACAACTACCCGATCCGCCGCGGCGGCTATGGCCGCCTGCGGCATAATAAGCATAAATACCCGGTATGCCGCTCCGATGGTCTGCACGTCGGCTTTAAGCGTGGCCGCATCCGTGTCGGCTTCGATTTTGGCACGCAGGGTGGTGAGACCGCTTACTTGATTTTGAATATTGGTATTGAGATTTTGCTTAAATTCTGCGGTGACTTTGCGCATCTCTTGGATACGGGCGTTAAGCCGCTGCAGCGCCGCGATACGGCGGTCGATCTCCTGCCCTGCGCGCGTAACGGCATTTTGCATGAGCGTTGTGCGTACACTCGTGGTGGCTTGGGCATTCACCGATGCCGAAACTCCAAGATCTTGCGCAAACACGAGCGAAGGCAGCAGCATCGAAGCCCCCAAAAGAAAGGCGATTCCCGCGCGCTCTGTAGAAATGTTCATAGTGCTGAAAGAATATAATTAATACGCTTGCTCGACAGGCTTGTCATTGAGGCTTTGGTCTACCGACGCCGAATCACTTCCCAATGCCTGAAGCTCTGCATCAACTGCGGCGGTATCTTGCACCAACGCGCTGTCCGACGTGTCGGTATCTGCCGTAGGCAAGCCGCTTGTACTTTGCGGGGCGGGCGCTTGCGCCTGAGTATCACTGGTTGAAGGCTGCGGGAAAATCCAAGGTTGTAGGAAGCCGCTCCACCACAAGGCTCCTGCGGCAGCGACGATGACGATAATGCCTATAATCCATTTCATAGAGAGGAAAGTTAGTCGTTAATAGCACACCAAACTATGGTACATGCAAAAAACCTCCCTGACCAGGGAGGTTTTTTGGCTTTATATACTTTGATTAGTCGTTTTTGTGCTCCATGCTGTATGCGGCGTATGCGCCCGCACCGGCAAAGAAGACCGCAAACGCCGAAGCGGCGAGCAAAAGCTCGAGCTCATAGTCGCCGGATGGCACGCCGACCAAAAGAAGCGCAATCAGCATCTCGACACCGAGGACAAGGCCTGCGAGGCGAGGCGCTATACCCAAGACAAGCATGAGGCCGCCCACGGTCTCGACAACGGCAATAAATGCCGCCGTACCGGGCGGGAGCCCCAACCCGCTAAAAAAACTTTCGGCGCCGCGAAGGCTCATCAATTTTGCCCACCCGTGGGTCAAAAAGACCAAGCCCGATGCAAGCCGCACAAACAGCAGAGCCCATCCGCGATGGTAGCTCCACTTGGTAATCATATGAATCATAATAAAAAAATACAACTAATAATGAACGACTCTAAGTGTAACATCACGCAAGGACATTTTTTTGCAGGGTGTTGAAAACTCTTACAAAGTAAGATATTACTCATTTACCGGCACAATATCGCTAAAGTGAGGCTGCGGGATGACGCAGAGCACCTTGCCCGCGATCGCAAAATTCTCGCGCAAAATGATGGGTTTGTATTTGGGGTCTTTGCTCTCGGGCCAGAGCACGGTCATGCTGCCTTGCCGCTCGAGGCGCTTCACCGTGACCATATCGCCTACGACCACCGCAACGCGGTCTCCGTTTTGCACGTTGTTGGTGAACTGCACCAAGATATAGTCGCCGCTCCCAATCCCTGCATCAGCCATGCTGTCGCCGACCGCACGCACCGCTACGATGTCGCCAGCCTCTTCGACTATCTTTTTATCGACTTCAATAAACTCCTCGGCCGTGTACGTGCCCATCGCATATACCGAAAGGTCGTCACAGCCGACGTTGGCAACCACGGGGACAGACACCGTTCCCCATCCTCCGTCGACATTGCGCAACTCGATGTTGCGCCACGCGTGCTTGCGCCGCAGGATGTAGCCCTTGCGCTCAAGACACTCTAAGTGCTGCGCCACGGTGCGCAGCGACCGAAACCCTAAGTTTTTGCGCAGCTCTTCCAGGGTCGGCGGTTCACCCCGCGCTTGGACATAGAGGCGGATGTTGTCGAGTACGCGCTTTTGTTTAAACGTGAGAGGTGTTGGCATTACTTCAGCCTAGCACAAGTCTTGACCAACAATACACAATATACACAACTTCTGGGGATAAGTAAGCCTAAACTCACAAATGCAGCACATTTGGAGGTTTTAAGCAGGAGTTTTATTTCCACCAAATGAGTTCCACGGCAAACGCATGTTGGATTCCGGAAACTTGTTTAGCACCCATTGCACGTAAGTATTACTATTAGGACCCATCAGAGCATATTGGTAGCAGTATGGGTAAGTTTGCGGTGAGTTTTCAATGAACTCTGCCATTTGCCTGGCTATTGAATTTTCGTTACCTTCTATTACATTTAAAAGCAAACTGTCTTTCCAAAAATATTTATTAGAAAAAAAGAACATCTCAATTCCTTGAAGTGGTGAGTAAAAATCTTTATGAAGATGACCCCAACTTGTTTTAGATCTGTTAGGCTTCCAAAACACTTCCCATCTTGAAAGTACACCTCTTTTATTCACAACAAACCATGGATGTTTTGCAAAGTTAAACGGCACCGTTGCAGTCCCAACAAAAAGAAAAACTTGGTACTTGTCTGTTTTTATTAAACTTTCTATTGACTTTAATTTTTGCACAAAAAGTTAAAGCTTAGTTGAATGGTGGTTTTGCCGTTCCACAATTACTTTTTGGACCTTGCGGGTTTCTTTTTCTTATTTTTGACACCAAGCTTTTTGACCACGGGCTTGAGGCGCGAAGCATGCCAGCGTCCTCCTCCATGCGCTATCCGATCATTCCTTTTTTCTTTATTCATAAGATAATTTATTCACTTACCTTACCGTCAAAATGCTCTTCATCGACTTCGGCGTCTTGTTTGGTCTTGTGCACGATGCCGTCGCGATGGTTGGGCGGCGCATACACCGTGTAGAGCTTCATCGGCGCGACACCCATGTTGATGATGTTGTGCAAGACGCCGGCAGGCACGATCACCACTGAACCATCCCCAAGCGGCTGCTCGACGCCGCCAAGTATCGTCTTGCCGCTCCCCTGCTCAACCCGGATAAATTGGTCGAGCTGGTGCACCTCCTGCCCAATATCTTCACCCGGATTCAAGCTCATCACTACCAACTGCAAGTTTTTGCTCGTATATAAAACCGTTCGAAAATTTTCGTTTGCGAGTGCAAGTGCCTCAATGTTGGCAACATAGCCTTTCATACCTCCTAGTATACTACTTACCCATTTGCCATGCAGTAATGAAGTCAAACTGATAGAAAAAGTTGAGGATGTTGAGTGTCAGACCGTCACGAATAAAGTAGAGCGCTACAGCCTCAAGTAACACTGCAGCCACTATACTAAGCCACACCGGTAAACGCCGCGCCGCAAAAAAGCCGACTACCATCGCGACCGTGTCGTTTAGCGAATTGATGACGCTGTCGCCCACATACCCTTGCGCGAGCGCCTGCTGGCGGTAATGGTCGATGAGCCACGGCGTATTTTCGACAACCTCCCATACACTCTCGATACCGAGCGCAAATAAAAATCGCGTGCCAAACGAGAGCTGCGGAAAAAATTTACCGATGAGCCAGTAAAAAAGAAATCCGTGGATGACATGAGAAAAAGTGTACCAGTCGCTTACGTGCTGCGAGTTGCCGGGGCCAAGTACCACACCCTCCCACACTTTGATATATCCGCACTCGCAAAAAAGCGGTTGGCCAAACATGAGGAGCAGAAGCCCCTGCACCGCCACGAGCGCTACGCCCACAAGTACAAACAAGCGCACGCTGATCATACGTCAGCTATGATGCGATTCGCCGTGTACTTTTGTGCTGAATAGATCTTTGAATTTGAGATTCGCGACGAAAAACAGGTAAATAATATCCAGGATGCCAAGCGTGTTCACCACGAGCAAAATTGCAAACCACCAATACTGCCCGCGACGCGCAGAGTGCCAGAGCCCCAAACCCTTCCACACCAACGACCACAACAACGCGATAATAATAAAGGGTGCCGCCAAGACGAACACCAAAAACATCCACTCATTTCCCGGAAACCCGGCTCCCATGCCGAGCTGCCCAAAATCGCCCCAATTACGCGTATACATATAGTGCAAGTGTACCATCCAATAGCATAAGCCTGGCAAATGCCAGGGTAATGTTGCTATGGGACGAGTTTGGCGAGCATAAAAGCGGCAAATGCTGCGAGGGCGCCGACAAACACGGTCTGCGCCAAACTGCGCCACACGTCCGTACCGATGACCCTGCCGCGCAAAAAGCCAAAGACCACCAGCGCGACGAAGGTTGTGAATATCGAAAATACGAACGCCCTCTCGACATCCGCGTGCCCGATGATGATATACGGCGAGAGCGGTATGAGCCCGCCCACGATGTATGCGCCGCCGATGGTCAGCGCGCTTTTAAACGCGCGGCGTTTGTCGGGCTCTTCGAGCCCGAGCTCAAAGCGCATCATAAAATCAACCCAGTCTTTTTTGCGCTGCGAGAGCGAGTTGACGATGGGCACGGTTTCAGCGGCAGTTAAACCATACTGTATAAAAAAATCTTGCACCTCTTTGCGCTCGACGTCGGGCTTGTGCTCTACCTCCCACTCCTCGCGCGCGCGCTCGGAAGCGTAGTGTTTGGCCTCGGTGTTGGCGGCTAAGTATCCGCCAAGCCCCATCGACACCGAGCCTGCAGCTATTTCGGCGAGCACGGCAGCGATGATGATCGTTGCGTCGGATACATTGGCGGATGCCAAGCCCGCGGCAATCGCAAACGGCACCGTGAGGCCATCCGACGTACCGATGATGATGTCGCGCACGGCGGGATTAAGTTGTTTGTGCTCTTCGAGATGTTCACCCTCGGTCATACCCTAAGCGTAGCATAAGTTGCTATGCGTCGACCGAAAAAATTTTAGAGGGGCTCCGATGGCCGCTCACAAGACGCACTTTGGTTGCCGGAAGCTTAAGATGCGCCGCCACCAACTCGCGCACGCGGCGATTGGCCAGGTTTTGTTTGGCCGGCTCTTTGACCGAAATTTTGAGGCGGTCTTTCGCGAGCCTTTCAACCGCTTCTCTTTTGGCGCCGGCGATGACGCGCACACTGATATACATTGTATGTTGTGTATGGGTTAGTCTTCCCTGTCTCCATTTCTACCTTTGCTATTGCCGCTTTTATTCTTGGATTTTTCCACTTTTTGCCCGTCATCGTCCTCGGAATGAGAGTCCCAGAAACGTTTTACGCTCTCCCCAAAGCGCTTGAGTATGCCCGGCGGGACGCGGTACTCATCGTCCATTTTTTTGAAGATGCCGAACGGCAACCCTTGGACAAAGCCTTTGTGCTTGCCGTTATCTTTGTCATTGTCGTTGTCGTTGTCATCATCATTGGGTGTGGTGGTGGCGGTAGAGGTTGCAAGGACGGTGAGCTTTTCGCTTGAGCAGGTGCTCGTGGCGCCCGAGTTAAACTGATCGCCCGAGTAGTGCGCCTGCCAGTAGTACTCGCCCACCAGGTTGAACTGTATGCTGTCTGAGTTGGGGACCGAACCGTTGGTCACTGTTTTTATCCCTGCGCTTTGCGCGCCAAGCGTACAAGCGCCGTTGGTGTACACGGCGTAGGACACGGTGCCGGATGCGTTTGCGGTTTCGTTGTTCAAGGTTGCCGTGTCGAAGACAAAGGCGCCGGCATGCACGGTCGAGGTCGAAAGATTAGTGGCGATCGAAACGCTCGGCGCTGTGGCCGTGAGCGGGGCGCACGAACTTTCAGACGGGACATTGATGCTGTCGCCGTTGTAGCGCACGCGGTACGAAAGTCCGCTTGCACCGACGCTCGTAGTTGCAGACTCGGCAACACCGGCAACGAGGGCTACCCCCGCCTCAGTCGTGGGAGAACCCGAACAAGACATGTTTGGATAAAGATTAAAATCTACCGTGCCGGTGGGTATCGTTGTCGAGGCGGTGCTTGATGCCACCGAGGCATTGGCGTGGATGCTCGTGCCAAGCGGTGCCTGGAGGAGTGGCGCATGTGCGCTGTCGTGGATCGTTACCGTGATTTCAGGACCAACCTCCGCACTGGCAAATATCGCCCATAGTGATGCTGAGGCGATGATGAGTGCGGCGGCTGCAAACAGTATCGACATTCGCGGACGGATCAAAAATGTTGGCATATACATAGGTACTAGGGGGGGTTAACAGATAAAGACTCTACGGTATATGCAGACGGGGCAAAAGTACAGTCCTTACCGTTCCTAACTTAAAAATATGCCGGCCAAGACACCGGCCCCGATGGCAACCCCGCCAATAACGAGCATCCGCAGCGCATTTTTCATGAGGCGCGTCCGCGCAAGCGCACCCGAGAGCATCCCAAGCAAAAAGAGCGCCGCAAGCGAGTAGATGATGGAGAGCTGAAAGGCAGCCGTTGGCTCGTAGAGGATGTATGGGAAGAGCGGTATAAACCCCGCCACAAAGTATGAAAAAAACATGACTACCCCGCCGAATAAGGGGTGGCTGCCCGAATCCTCGATTTGCTGCGCATATTCTTGCGCCGATGTTTCGGAAAGAAAACTTCCCGCCGCCATCGAAAACGCCTCAACCAAAATGAGAACGACGCCGGTTAAAAAAATGGTACGTTCTTCAACGCCCGCTATGGCAATGCCCGAGAGCAGCCCCACGGTCGACACGAGCGAATCTTCGACCCCAAAAACAAAATTGCGAAAATAAATAGGGTTTCCCTGTAGCATCATGACTTTATACTAACCCAATAAACCGCGACCTCTTTAGTCTAGCAACTGCTGCAAAACTGGTAACACCCGCGCCGATGCGCGCGAGCGCACTTTCAGTGGCGCGGCAATCAAACGATTGCCGCGCTTACGGATACGACCGTGTAGTTCATTACTGCGCGATGAGAAGCGTGCGGCGGACCGTATCGAATGCACTTATGAGCGCCGCCTGGTCAAACTCCCGCACGGTGCCGACTGGATAGTTGCCGACGTCGGTCGAGTGGATATAGTAGCGGACCGCCGTGCAAGGTTTGGAGCCTTTGAGCGCATATACCGTTTCGACGTAGCGATTGCCTGCCGCCGCGCCGCTTGACGAAGCTACCGAATATTCGACGCCGTTTTCCATAACGTCGGTCGGGCGGACATTCGCGGTGATAAAGATATCTCCCGTGCAGAGATTTGCGCGCGGCAGCTGCTCGACGCTCACGTACGTGCCGGCGGAGAGCGTCGTGCCGGTCGCCATTGCCAGGGGAACCGCTACCGAAACGCCGCGGATAGGCTTGCCGGAAAATCCGGTGTACGCATATGCATCATTGAGCGTAAACTCCGGCGCGTAGTCGAAGGAAATACCCATCGTCGAAGAAGCGAAGGTTTTGACCGTTGGCTCCGTAGCGGCAGGCTCTTGTACCTCAACCTTGGGCGCAAAAAGACTCTTGATAAAATCTGTCTTAACCAGCACATAGGCACCAATACCGATAATAATCAGGACAACAAGGCCGATAATCCAGGTTCTCATTCTTGTAGTATAGGGCGGGAAATTGCGAGCGCAAGGGCCGCCATGGCGATGGAAAGATCACGGAAAAGTATGGGAAATTCCTGCGGATTAAAGATCACAATGGCCGTAAGCAGCGCCGCAGCTGTGAGCGAGGGCCAAACTATCTTCCACCCCGAGAGGATCCAGAGCGCGAGCACCACTTCAACCGCGCCGAAAGCGTGGAGCATCAGTGTTTCGTCCATGAACCCGCGGGTAAACGAAGGAAAGTAGCCTATCCACGCGGTGGGCTCAAAGAGCGCACTGACCGGCGGATACAAAAATGCAAGCGCGACTCCCGCGCGCAACAGCAGATACGCTGTTTTTTGTGCGTTCATATTACTTGTAGTGAGCATCGTCGAACTATTCTACTACGATCACGCGGCCGAAGTTAGATGCATTTGAGTGGTTGTGGTACGCCCAGGTACCCGCTTTGTCGAAGGTGAAGCTGTACGTGGTGCCGGTCTTACATTGGTCGAAGGTGGTGTTGGCAGCGTCAGGACAGTGCTGCGAGAGTGCGGTTCCCGAGTAGACGGTGTGTGTGGGATGCTGCGCCGATGCGACCCACATGCTGCCGCCGCCTTCGTTGGTCCAGGTAACCGTGCCGCCTTTTTTAATCGTAACTTCCGCGGGAGAAAAACCGGAGTCTCCGTAGGTAATGCCAGCGGCCATGGGTGCGTCTTGAATCGCCGAGGTCTCGGGAATATCGCTGCCGGGGAGCGGCATGCCGCTCTCGACTGTATCAACGGTAGCGGGAGCTCCGGTCTGCGCAAACATGTACCACCCTACGCCGAGCACCAGAATAACAACTACCACTATCCAAGTGAGTGTCGAAGTTTTCATATAGCTTTAGTCTTCATACAATGTCAGTATAGCATTTCATCTAATACACACCTGCTCCTGTCGACACGGCGAAACGACGGTATACTGAATGTATGGGAGACGAACAAAGTAAGCCGTGGGGACTCATTATTATCATGCTGCTTTTGGGATTAGTGCTCGGCGGAGGCGGCGGATTTTATATCGGACTCATGCAAGGCAAGATACAAGGCCTCACGGAAGCGCAGGCCGAGCAACAACTCGAAGCGCGGTCGCAAGCAACACTGCCGGTGGCGGACAATCCGCTTGACGGCGCCGACGCGAACCCGCTCCAGGATATACAAACTAATCCTTTTGAATAAGTATGCGTAAACTTTTTCTCTTGGGAGCGGTGCTCGGACTCTTCAGCGCCTCGCTCGCGCTCGCGCAAACGGTTTCGACCTCTTCGACGGACTCAGGGCAGGCAAGCTCACCGCAGGCCACGGCAACTTCTACACCGAGCACGGTTACCTTCCCCATCCCCGAGCTTGGGGATTGCGCTTCCAAACAAGCATGCAAAGCGTACTGCGACGCGCCGGAGCATAAAGAGGCGTGTCTCGCGTACGCTGAAGCGCATGGGCTCATGAGTAAGGCAAAAACTGCCGCCGCGCGCTTGATTATTAAAAAGTTGGGCCCCGGCGGATGCACGTCGGCCGCGGTGTGCCGCGCATACTGTGCCGAAGAGGCAAACCGCGAAGAGTGCTACACCTTTGCAGTGAAGCACGGCATCAAATCGCAGGAAGAAGCGAATCAAAATAAAAATTTCCAAGCAGTACTGAAGGCCACCGGAGGTCCGGGCGGCTGTTTGCAAACCACAGAGTGCAAAGAGTATTGTGCCGACCCGTTGCATGCGACCGAGTGCCGCGCGTTTGCCGAGCTGCACGGCTTTATGCGTCTTAAAAATGTAATGTCGAGCACTTCTCCCGAGCGCTTTGGTAGCACCTCCCAACGCATGATGCCGCCCGCGCGGCTGGACAAAATGTCCTCGACGACCAATCGGTTGTATAAAAACGCATCAACAAGCCCAAAAAACTTAAACCGCCCGATACCGAGCAGCAACATCAAACCGCCGCCTCCCCCGCCGAGCACCGATGCCACGAGCCAGCCCAGTACCTACATCCCCCGCACCAGCTTGGGTGCCGGAGTGGCATTTATTCTTGAGTTTTTTGGTTGGTAAAAAACTCTAGCGTTTGACAACCACCTCCCAAAAGCCGGGGGCTTGGCTGCCGTCGAGTTTAAAGATCGCAACCCCACGCACGCCGAGTTTTTTGGCGAGATCCATTTTGTCTTTGATCGCCTGCGCATCGCTCCACCAGACGATATTGAACGGTGGCTCAAACTGCGCCGCAAGCGCCGCTTGCGAGTAAAGGGTCGCCGCGGGCGCCAACCCGCCTTGCGTAATGGACTCACTTTTATCGGGCTTGCGCTTCTTTTTTACCGTCGCTTCTTTGTACATAAACGACAGCTCCCCCGCCCCGTTGCGTACCGGGGGGATGTTGAGCTCTTTGGCCAAGTCGGTTGCATAGCGCGGGTTAAACGCCCACAGCCTGTCGTAGCTGTAGCCGTATTGCGAGAGCGGCTTCACTGAATATTCGTAGCCGTAGGTCGGGATACCCAGTATGAGTTTTTTCTTGGGGATGGTCTTGGCGGCAAGGGTTATCACTTTTTCAACCCAGCCCGGGTCTGCAACAGGCACATAGGGAGCGGCGCGGGCGCGATTGAGCTTCACGTCGATAGCGCCCTGGTCGTAGGTCATAATCTGCACGCGGTCGCAGTATTTGTTGATCTCGACATAGTCGTTGGCATACACGGTTGCATCGGCCGGCGGAGTGCCGTCGTAGCGCGAGTCGAGCGGGGTGCGGGACTCGATGGTACAGTAGACCCACTTTTTGCCCATGCGCTGGTAGAGTCCTTTCAAAAAGGTAGAGAAATAGGGTTTGGTCTCGGCCCACTTGCCTTCAAAATCCAAATCAATGCCGTCGAAATTGTTTTGCATGACGAGCGCCGTTATCTCGTCTTCAAGCGCGATGCGTGTTTTTTGATTGCTCAGTATCCGGTGCATCGCAGCGGCATCGCTCCACATGACGGTCGGGATCACCCTGACTTTTTTCTTCTTAGCTTCAGCAAGAAATAAAACCCACGGCTCCTCGGTGAGTTTTGCGGTGTCGGCGAGCATGCCGTCGTTTTTAACGCTATAGCCGAAGGGATGCACGGTCGTTAACGCCGAAAGGTTAGGCAGCGTGTCTTGCGTACCCGTAGCCGCGCGCCAGTACGGTACCCATCCCGAGACTTCGAGCTTGGATGCCGCAGCCGCAAGGTTCGGCGTCGCAGCCATCAAAACAAACAGCAGTAACCAGATCTTTCCTTTCATGGTGTCGGTGACACTAGTATACAAGATGTATTACAAGACAGAGAGCACGGAAGACCGCGCAATAAGACCGGAAGTACCGGGAGAGACTAGCGGCCTTTCTTTTGTACGAACATCCAGCCGCGCATTGCCAGATAGCCGGCGATAATGAGCGCGAACCAGCTGACCCAGATCGGTATTTCAACTCCCCCGATAACCGCCTCCCACTGATAGTAGAGTCGCGCGGCGTGCAAAACGGCGAGGACGCCGAAAATTATCGAAACTAACGCATAATATGTTTGCTTGTTCATGCTTAAAAAATTACTGTTATACCTCAAGTGTAGCAGTAATTTTTAGCCTTGCAGGGAGCGGTGTGGATGAACGTAGAAGCTAATTGCTGCCGGAATTAGTAGTGGTAGCCGTATCTTCATCATCGTCATCATCTTCGTCTTCATCATCCTCCTCATCATCTTCGTCCTCATCTTCATCTTCATCATCATCGTCATCGTCCGAATCTTTGCACACGTTGCCGGAACCGCTCGGATCGCACTTAATCTCTATTTCAATTTTTTCAACTCCGTTTTTGATCTCAATTTTTATTTTAACGCGGGAGTTTGCAAGGTCTTCGCTGGTGATACCTGCGAGCAACTCGTTGATCCGTGCAAGAGTTTGAGGACCGACAACCCCTGCCTGCTCAATCTTAAGCTTTGCCTGCAGACGTTTGACTGCAAGCTCGGTAAGCGGACCGAAAAAGCCCGTAATCAGACCTTCGGGATACAGTGACGGGTCAGTGGCGAGTATTTTTTGCAAGATACGCACGTCTTCGCCATTTGAGCCCATCCGCAAAAATGCCTTGAGCTTCAACCAATCGGTTGTGCTGGCGGTCGAGGTGCCAAATTTTGTTTTTAGTGCGCTGTTAATATTTGAATTTGAACTTGATTTGCCCTTCAACGAAGCTTCGACATTTTTAACTACCGCTTCGTCGGCTCCAAAGGATTCGACAAGATCAACGACCGCCTGTATTTGTGCGTCGGTAAGACTGGCTGCCTTTGCCGAAGCAGGCAATGCCACAAGCCCTAGCGCAAGCAGGGAAAGAGCGGCACTGGTTGAGATGAAATAACGCATACGAGTAACAAAATTAGTTAACAATAAGTACCCACTTTTATACTATCACGGGTTTTAGACCTGAGGAGCGTAGCGACGAAGGGCTACCGGTTAATGGTTAACTAACCTTAATTTGAAAGCTATACATTCCCATCCCGCACACTCCCTGTACTTTTTCGCCAGAGCGTAAAGTCCCTACATCAATCACCTCCTCGCCTGTTGGTTGCAATATTTTTTGAAACCCGACAGAACGCACAACAAGCGATGCTGAACAATCATAGGTACCATCTGTCTTTACGATCAGTTTGGTGGGCAATCCCCCTTTGATCCCCGTGACGCGCGGAGAATAGCCGCCTTTTGCGGTGATAGTTACGTACTGCACGCCATCTCTAATTTCGACATTTTGTGATTGCGCGACTTCGCCACCCGAAGATGCCGACCTATCAGAGACAACGTACAGAGTACCGCTAATGAGGGCGACACTGATGACCATGGATATGATTGTATTTTTTTGCATAGGGTAACTAATAAGATTATATGTTAAATAAAGGCTCGATGATACCGAGCCCTGCAAGCCCGGCGAGAAGCGCAAAAGCTCCGAGACCAATCACCAAAACACCCGCCGATTTGAAAAAGAGAGGAGCGTGTTTTGATTGTGCAAATGAAGCAGCACCAAATGATAAGAGCGCGAGCATAGGAAGCGTACCCAGAGCAAACGCGGTCATAATCAATAATCCAGACATAAACGAGCCGCTTGAGAGTGCCGCGACTTGCATCGCTTGAGTGAATCCGCAGGGTAGAAAAAATGTACCGACACCAACTAACAATGGCGCTATCGTCTTGTGCTCTACCGTGCGGAAGAAACTGAAAACTCCCGAAGGGAGAGCGATCATATTCTTCTCAAAAACGCCCACCAGATTAAGTCCGAGCACAATCATCACGACCGATGCAACGATTCCGAGGATTGCAGTGACGGTAAAACTGATACCTAGCGCACTTCCGAGAGCGCCGAGCGCGCCGCCAAGAAGGGCAAAACTGATCAGACGACCTCCGTGGAAAAGTATCATTGGCTTTACGTCACTTATTTTGTCCTGAGACACGGTCGCAGAAAGAGAAAGGACGAGACCTCCCACAACCGCAAGACAGCTCGACACAGATGCAATAAGGCCAATAATAAAACTGGTTACTGGGGTTACGGTGCCACCCAGCCCAAAGTTTAAAATCCCCGACTTTTGCACTATAAAAAACAGGGCCAGCAATGCCAGACCAATGGGCAAGGCTTGCCACATAACTCCGCCAACTTTTTCTTTGATCTTTTTTTCAACCGATAACGCGTATCCATTGTGCTTGATTTTTTCAGTCAACATTTCCGCGAGTTTGTGCTGACTGTCATCGAGACTCGTTTCAAAGGATACTGTTTCCTGATGTAAATCGACATGAGCATGTTCAATACCCATCTGCTCATTAAGAACATCCTCGATAAGAATTTTGCACGAGTTGCAGTGCATGCCGACAACGTGAAAGGTGTATGTTTTGAGCGTTTGCGTAGTCATAGTTATAGTTTTTTAGCTTTAATGCGCAACGAGTTGGACACCACCGACACCGAGGAGAGTGCCATCGCAAAACCGGCAAAGATGGGGCTGAGTAGCCAGCCGAACAGCGGGTAAAACACGCCCGCCGCAAGCGGGATGCCGACGATGTTGTAGATAAACGCCCAAAAAAGATTCTGCTTGATCCCGCGCATGGTGATTTTAGAAAGCTTGATAGCCTTGACCAGCTTTGAGATGTCTCCGCCAAGGAGCGTGATGCCCGCCGATTCTATCGCCACGTCGGTGCCGGTGCCCATGGCGATGCCCACATCGGCTTGCGCGAGCGCGGGCGCGTCGTTGACTCCGTCGCCGGCCATGGCCACAACCTTGCCGTGCGCTTGCAGGGCTTTGATCTTGGCCAACTTGTCCTGCGGCAGCACGTGCGCCACCACCTCGTCGATGCCCACAAGCGAAGCCATGTAGGTGGCGGCTTGCGCATCATCGCCGGTCAGCATGACCACTTTGATGCCGAGCGCGTGCAGGTCGGCGACCGCTTGTTTGGACTCGGGTTTAATTTCATCCGCCACCATCACGAAACCAAGCACCTCCGCACTGCTTGCAAGCAGCACGGGCGTCTTGCCCTGCGCGGTAAACGCAGCGAGCTTTGCCGCGTCAAAAGAAAGGTTGCGCTCGCGCACAAGCGCCATGTTGCCGGCAAAGTATTCGGCGCCGTTAACCGTGCCCTTGAGCCCCTTGCCTTGGATACTTTCAAAACCAGAGACCTGCGGTACTGAAATTTGTTTCTCCTTGGCATAGCCCACGATCGCGTGGGCTATGGGATGTTCGGACTTGTGCTCGAGCGAGGCCAGCACTGCGACAAGCTCATCGTCTGTGAGGCTCGAGAGGTTTTGGATGTCGACGAGCGTTGGCTTGCCGACCGTGATGGTGCCTGTTTTGTCGACCACAACGGTGTCGACTTTGTGGAGCTTCTCGAGCGTGGCCGCATCTTTGATTAAAATCCCCTCTTTGGCGCCCTTGCCCACCCCCACAATAATCGCGGTCGGGGTGGCAAGCCCAAGCGCGCACGGGCAGGCAATAACCAAGACCCCGATAAACGACACGAGGCCAAACGAAAGCGCTTGTGCAAACCCCAGCTGACCCGCGAGCAAAAGCCACACGCCGAGCGTCAAAAACGCCACCGCAAGCACCACCGGCACAAAGACACTCGAGATTTTGTCTGCAAGCGCTTGGATGGGTGCTTTGCTGCCCTGGGCCTCCTCGACCATATGAATAATCTGCGCGAGCAATGTTTCAGACCCGACCTTGGTCGCCTTGAAGGTAAATGAGCCGCTGGTGTTGAGTGTCCCCGCCACCACCGCGTCGCCTACACTTTTTTGCGCGGGCATCGGTTCTCCGGTGACCATCGACTCGTCAACATATGACGCGCCCTCGGCAATGACGCCGTCGACGGGGATTTTTGCGCCGGGTTTGATGATAATCAAGTCGCCGTGCACAACTTCATTGACCGGAACCTCGACCTCGCTACCCCCGCGCAGGACAAGCGCGGTTTTTGCCTGGAGGTTGAGCAGCTTCTCAATGGCGTCGCCTGTTTTGATTTTTGACCGGGCTTCGAGATATTTGCCGAGCGCGATAAACGTAATGACCACGATGGTCACGTCGTAGTAGGTGTACTCAACGTTGATAAACGGCCGCAAGGATTCTTCAAACGCAGTCACGACAAAACTGTAGAGAAACGCCGCGGACGTGCCGATGCCTATCAGCGTGTCCATGTTGGCCTTGCCGTAGCGCAAAAAGCGGTAAAATCCCAAGAGATACGGCTGGCCGACGACAAAGAGCACGTAGGTCGCAAAAATTGGTAGAAGATGGTGCAAAAAGTCCCTGGTGGTGTCGCCCGCGGTGGGGACCAGCTGATATTGCGCCAAAATGTCCCATATCATCACGACCGCCGAAAAGATGGCGAGCGGTATCGCAGAGAGAACTTTGGTGCGCATGCTTTGCACCTCGGCGAGCTTTTCTTGTTTAGACTGATTCAATCCCAAATGCGCCGCATGCTCATCGGCAGACATCCCCATCTCGCTTGCACTTTGCGGCACTTCCAATGAGTAGCCGAGCTTCTCTATTTTTCCTGAAAGATGATGAGGGCTGGTTTTGGCCGGGTCAAAGGCTACCTTGGCCGTCTCGGTGCCGTAGTTAACCTGCACCGACTCGACGCCGTCTGTCTTCTTAAACTCTTTTTCGATGATGCTCGCGCACGAAGCGCAGTGCATGCCTTTGACTCTGTATGTTTGTGCAGTGTTCATGTTAGATGCGCTTAAGGCCATAGACTTTGAGTATCTCTTTAACCGCCGTGCCCTCTTTGCCTTTTTTCATCTGATGCACCACACAGGTGCTGAGATGACTCTCCATCAAGGCGTCCTCAACGCCGGAGAGCGCGCGTTTAACCGCCGATGTTTGGGTGATGACATCTATGCAGTAGGCATCCCTCTCAAGCATGTCTTGCAGCCCGCGCACCTGGCCCTCGATGATTTTAAGCCGGCGCATGAGCTTGGGGGTGGTTTTGTTCATACACCCCATCATACCCCCAGGGGGTATGATGTCAACTCCCCATTTTTACATTTGGTTGGTCTCTTCGGTCTCGTACATCGTATCGTGAAACTCCCCAAAGGTTTTCCAATGACTTATGGAATTTTAAAACAATGCATCTCGGACTAGTCGTTTTTTAGGAGTTTATCGGGGTCGAAGAGTTTGAAAGTAACCACTACCCCAACGAACAGAAGCAAAGAAATCCCGAGTGAAGCCCAGAAATTTTCGCCTGTCTGCACTGCGAACAAAAATTGGGCCAACGCAACAATAATTTGGACGATAGTGAAAGCTACAATAATGACTGAGAAACCTTTATTGGATTGCTCTACATCTTTACCGCTTTTGCGCTCACGAAGAAGTGCTTTGATGTGAATCTCTTGAATCTTACGTTGCTGTTCTGATAGAGCCGTACCAGTCGACATTGGACCAATTGTCTTCAGCTCATCGAGCAGATCTTGATCTTCTGATAGGTAGTCAGCCATGTACTTGAAATTAAATTACGGTTAACCTTTCGGTGGTGCACTCGGCGCAGGAGGCATGTTCTTTTGGCGCGCATTAGCAACCCTGGAAGGCATTACATATACATAATTAAAGAATTCCTCTAGGAATGACTGCGTTTCTTTGGCAGTCTTCTCATCTGCATCCTTAAGGAGATCGTCCTGAGGGTGCGCACCCCAGTTACCAAATATACGAATATTATGTGCCCAATCTTTAATGTCTTGAGTTAGATACGTGGCATTTTTTATCTGATCAACCAAATCTTCTTTTGGATTTGCGCCACGCTCAAGCAAAGATGATTGTAGGGCACGACGAAACATGGAGACAGCGGCTTTTGAACACTTGTTGTATAGACATATAACACCCTCCTTGAAGTCCTCGAGAACTTCTGGTGGAACTGGGCCTTCGAACTTGTTAGCGTAAACTACTTCCTCACCAGGAAATTTTTCTTGCCATCCGACAGCAGAAAGATTCTCGTTAGAATCATATTGATTCTGTTTGAATCTATATGTTTTCACTATCAACTTTTCGCAAGGGACACAACGAAAAGTTGCATAATAAACAACATCACGATTGTCCATTATTTGGCTTTCCTGAAACAAAAGCTTCAGGTGAGCACGTGTATCACAGTGAGGACAAGTATCAATGAGGTTCTCGATTGCCGAGTGAAGTAGGGTTGCTGTCTGGCCTCGATTCATGAGCGCATTGTACGCCCGGTGTTTAGAAAATGGAAGTCGAAGCTCCTCGGAGTCTGAACCTACCTCAAACTGGCTGCCGGTCTCGGGCTAGAACTATGGTCGGTCAAGCCCTGCAGGGCGGATTAGCTACATTTTACACCAGCTGTACGATGGGTCTCGGACGGATTCCTACATCTGTTTTTCCACAAAATTTGTGTATATACGATAAAGCAAAAAATGATAAAATAATGTTATGAAGATCTCTCCAATGGCAACTAAAAAAACTGTTTTTTTGCCGGGCATCAAAAACAAAAAATTCACTTCCGTGGAAGTTTGCGCCGGTGCCGGTGGCCAGGCAATCGGCCTGGAACTGGCAGGATTCGATCACATCGCTCTTATCGAGATAGAAGCACAATTTTGCGAAACCCTCCGGCACAATCGGCCACATTGGAACGTCATCCAAGCCGATTTGAACAGATTCGACGGTTCGGCTTACTACGGGGCGGATCTGGTTGCCGGAGGCGTTCCGTGTCCTCCGTTTTCAAAGGCAGGCAAGCAATTGGGTCACAATGATGAACGTGATTTGTTCCCAGCCACCCTAAAGCTAGTAAAGCAGATCCGCCCAAAAGCCGTAATGATTGAAAATGTGAGAGGATTACTGGATCCTAAATTCCAGGAATACCGCGAGCATATTTCCAGTCAGCTGAAAAAAATGGAATATACCATATGGTGGAAACTCCTTCACGCTGCTCACTTCGGAGTTCCGCAGCTACGTCCCAGAACTATCATGGTTGCTCTGCAGCGCCCCTATGCCGATCATTTTGAATGGCCAATAGGAAACCTCAATTCTTTTGTAACGGTTGGAAACGCTTTGCATGAAATCATGTCGAGTCGCGGCTGGGGAAAAGCAGACGAGTGGCGACAGCTTGCTTCAAAAGTCGCACCTACTCTCGTCGGCGGTTCAAAAAAACACGGAGGTGCTGACCTCGGCCCGACACGTGCCCGGGCGGCATGGCAGGCGCTAGGCGTAGACGGTCGGGGCCTTGCAGAAAATCCGCCGGAACCTGATTTTGAGGGAATGCCACGCCTTACCGTACAAATGGCAGCGATTGTTCAGGGATTCCCAAAGAAATGGAAGTTTACAGGCAAAAAGACAGCTGCGTACCGCCAAGTTGGTAACGCTTTCCCGCCACCTGTCGCCGAAGCAGTAGGCAGGGCAATTCAACGCGCTTTAATGCATGGAAGCGGGCCAGTTGCAGCAAACGCAAAGATTATTTCTTCTTTAGCTCGCGTTTCCTGATCTCAGCTCTGACACTTCCTTTAGGCCACGGTTCGTGGTGTTTAAGAATATAATATGTCCTGAAACGGCGGCCCTCTTTTTTCTTTTCAAATGTATAATCCCAGCCAAGCTCGCGGAGTTCTCGCATTCTTTTCTGCCAGTCGTCCTGATATTGTTTTGCCTTTGCAACCATTTCAAGCAGTTCCGCAGGGACCGATTTGCCTTTAAAAGCCTTCAGAAGCTCCCCGATCCTTTTATGGGGCTCGTCGTAGCTCATAGCCTGCCGTATTTGCTCGCTATATTTATTAAAACTTGAGTACAGGTTTTTCTTTCCCTCGTTGCAGTCTGAGCAAAGCGCTTGCAGATTTTCCTTGTCGTCGGTGCCACCCCAGTTTTGAGGCACTATGTGGTCGACATGAAGCTTCACACCATCCTCCGAGGGAGTCCGGCCGCATTGGACACATCGTTGGTTGCGCAAAACCCAGGCGCGCACCTTAATTGATATCCGGCTTGAGTCTTGATATGGCTTATCGGAAACGGAAACGAGTCTGTATACGGTTTCGTTGCCCTTGCGCGACCGTTCAATGCTAAAAGGCCCGTACAGCTCGCGCATACGGCGGTTGAGATGCTCCTGTTCTCCGGCCTCAAGCTTAAGCGTTTTGCGTATCTGCGGCATTGAAAGCGCTTCGGGCATGCTTGAATAAAGAGCACTATATATGTCGCGGGCCTTTGAATTCTTTACGAGTGCGACTAGCTCTTTGCTGCCAGGTTTGGGTAATGTTGCTTTTGTCATCCAACAAACTCTGCCATAGTGTAGAGTCTATGTCTATACAGTACTAAAAAGTCGTTAGGTGGACGCATCTTGAGCGCAATAACCTATCTCAAACTGGCTGCCTACCTTAGACAAGTTCAGAACGGTTAATGGGAACCTAACTGCCCAAGAATTTGATTTGCAATTTCGTTGGCTACTTCCTCGGATGTCTTTTCATCAGTCTCAATAACAAGCGCTCCTTCTTTTTCAAATATCCCCCGCAACTCAGGAGCGTAAGATGCATTGTTCTCTATAAATTGATTAAGAGGCACTCCTGATGCTCTTTTAATTTCCTCGATACTTTCTGGAGTAGGATATCGCCCCATAAGACGCTTGCGAATAGTATCCCCAGAAGCATGAAGCAGCAACAGCTGAGCTTTAGGGTGTTCAGCAGGTTTGTAAACCTTTTTAAAACGTTCGGGCTCGGCAAAGCCACCAATGATAGTAGATTTCCCACTCTTCGCATTAGTCAAAGCAGTATCGAGCCAATAAAGAGTTTCTTTGTTGTGCCACTCCAATCCCCCGCCATCAGGTACCCCCCGTTCGTCAAAATCACGAATATCGTATGTATCCGTAGGAAGTATCTTTTTCAGGTGTTTAAGAACAGAGGTTTTCCCTGCTCCACACACGCCAGAAATAAAATACACTTCAGGGTTCATATTATTTAAACAAGATTAATTTCTTTTCTCTGCGCCAACCTTTGATTTCCGCCTCGCGTCTGCGAGCGGTTTTTAAATCAGAAAATATTTCGGAATATTTTAATACAACTGGCCTGCGAATTTTTGTGTAATGAGCACCCCATTTTGAATCATTGTGTTGCTTTAGGCGTTTCTCAAGATTGTTTGTGCAACCGACGTACAACGAACCATCGGCACACTCAAGAATGTAGACGAAATGGCTCACAATACAATTTTACCTCAGACCACCCTTCGTCGCTCCGCTCCTCAGGGACTTCTTCTCTGTTTTAGCTGGCCGCAGGCACTGATGAGGCATCGGCCAGCAGGACGATGGCGAAGAAGTGCTGCGACTCTTGAACGA
>JBBTSH010000022.1:0-21930 GCA_038064795.1 Patescibacteria group bacterium
TTGGCTCGGTGCTGCAAAGAGGAATGGAGGGAAAAGCAAAAGCGGATTTAAATCAGCTTTTAAAAGCTGCAGAATTGGTGTACCAACAGTACGGATATTATCCCAACGATTCTCACGGCTCGATAGTGTGTCCGCGGGATATTGTGGTCGATGCGGCAAGCGGCCGCACGTGGGGCGATTTTATACAAATTTGCGAAGATCCGTGGGGCCGGCCGTACGAATGGAATAATAAATGCGAAAGCAACGGCCTCACCCGCAAGCCGCATGCGCCATTTGATACTAATTGTCCTTCGTTTGTCGACAGCGACCCCGGGCCGGTGGGTATACTCAACCTTGGGAGCAACGGAGTTGATGACGGTTGCACAAACGATGACATTTGTTTGGGTAATCGCGGATATGCTGTGTACGGATGGAGCGGCGATGGAGGAGGGGGCGGTGGCGGGCCGTTGTGTGTCAACACAGTCTCTGCGTGCAGTGGTCTCAGCTCTCTCGGATGTATTAACCGCTCTGGTTGTACATTGGGCAATTCAAGCTGTACCGGCACTTTTTCGACCAACAATTCGTGCACGAGTCTTGCTGACCAAACGTCATGTCAGGCCGAAGTGGGCTGCAACTGGGGTACCGGCGGGTGCAGCGGCACTCCTGTAGCAACATGTGCATCGTACGCAACGCAAGTGTCATGTGACGCGACATCGGGCTGCGCATGGTCATCGAGCAGCAGCTGCGGCGGCACCGCGAGCGCATGCTCGCTTGCAACCTACGGTACGCAAACGAGCTGTCAGGGAGTTGGATGCACGTGGGGGACTAGCGCCTCGTGTAGCGGCAGCGTTACCTGCTCGGCATACAGCGCCAACCAAACAACTTGCACGGCAAGCGGATGCAGTTACGCCGCTGCAGCCTGTGCGGGGAGCTATAGTTGCAACCAGTGGAATGGAACTAACGCAACCACCTGCACCACTAATCATCCCGGTTGCACATGGAGCGCGGGCGGCGGGGGCAAGTGCAACGGCGGGACGCTCTCGTGCGGCTCGTTCTCCCAGTCTTTGTGTACGCCGACCGGCTGTTCGTGGGGCGCAAGTTCATGCACCGGGGCGCCCTCGTGCGGCGCGTTTACTCAGACAACCTGCCAAAGCACGACCGGCTGCAGCTGGAGCAGCAGCAATTCGTGCACGGGTTCGCCAAACGCGTGTGCATCGTATGGAAGTTCTGCATCGTGCGAGGCTTCTTCGGGATGCAGCTGGAGCACGAGCGCGTCGTGCGGCGGATCGGCTAACTGCAACTACGGCAATTCATCCTCGTGCAGCGCTTCGGCGGGCTGCAGCTGGGCTGCTTCGGGATGTACCGGCACATACACGACCAACAGTGAGTGCAGCACGTTTACCGACTCGAGCTCGTGCAGCGCGGAAGCCACATGCGCGTGGAGCGACGGACAGTGCACGGGCGCCGCGGTCTCGTGCACAACATTCGACCAAGCGCAGTGCACCACTCAGTCGGGCTGTTCGTGGCAATAACTGCGCACCGCGCGCATATTGCAATTGTCGCAATAATTTTTATACTGCGGGAGGAAAGTGTTCTAACACGGAAGGAAAAGCAAAATGGGAACGCTCGTGAGACACGGGGGATTCACGAGAGTCTCCCTGCTGCTTGACCAGTGCGGCGGGCCGCTCGAAGATCTCGAGTCCTGCCGCAGAGACGTTGGAATTCTTTTGCATGTCAACGGTATGCAGATCGAAGGGTGGGTCGGCTCGAAAACTACGGGCCTGCCGGCCGGTTATCAGATACACTGGCTCCTGCTCGAGTCCTTCGTGGTAGTCGAAACGTGGCCCGAGATCAAACGGGTCAAGGCAATCGTTGATCTGTGCGACTTCACCCGCCCCAACTATGGCCGGGCGATAGCGATAAGCGACGGTATCCTGCGGCTCTTCGGCTCTGCATCAGGCACGGTTATCCGCAAGAATATTGAGACTGATCCCGGGGTGCTGATCGACCAGGATGAGTTGCAGGAGCGACTCGCACGATACGCACAGCTCCCGGTTTAACTGCAGAACGCATTGGTTTGACATTAGAAACTCCGGCGTTGAGGCGCGGCGCATCCGCGCGGCGCCTTTTCTTTTCATTTGTTTTTGTTCCTTGGAAATAAAATCTCCGCGCTTGCGTGGGTGCGCGGAGATTTCCTTGGAGCTGCGGGACGATCAGTTCGGAATGAAGAAGTATCTCATCCCACACCAGACATTAGCGCGGATATCGCAGGGAGGTGACGGTACGGGAGCCGGAGCCATCCGGCGCGCTTCTTCATACGCTGCGTTTGCAGCTTGGACGCGTTTGATGTCGGCCCCAATGTAGGGCCCCTCGACATATCCTGCGGCCGCTCCCAGTACGCACACAGCTGCATAGAAGAAAGCGAAGCCGGTCGGTCGGCCATTCTCCCAAAAAAGCTTCTTGAACATCGGCGTTGATCCTTCTGTTGAGTAATCTGCTAGATCAAGCTGAAATTACAATACTACGAAATCCAAATTAGCGCAACATTGAGCCAGAAAAAGGACTTTTATACCAAAAAATTTCTTTTCGTGTGGTCAGGGATATTTTTTGTGCCGTCGCACAAAAAATTCCACGACCCTGACTCGGCTGTTTTTGTTGCTACAAAAACATGCCTCCGTCCTCCACAAACCGAAAAAGTCTGCAGCAGTGCAGACATTTTTCGTGTTTGTGGACCCGGGGGAGCTCGAATCCCCGACCTCGTCAATGCGAATGACGCGCTCTACCAGCTGAGCTACGGGCCCATTTTTATGTTCGGAAACAGTGTCGGGGCGCCGAGAATCCCTGCCTGCCGGCAGGCAGGGAACTCGCATCGGTGCCGTGCACCGATAAATACTATAGGCGCGCACGCTGTCTATTTTCGAAAGCACTGGTCGGGGCGCCGAGAATCGAACTCGGGTTTCGCGCACCCGAAGCGCGTATAATGCCACTATAAGACGCCCCGACCAGTGCTTTCGATGGCACGTAATAATGCCACTATAAGACGCCCCGACAGTGCTTCCGATAGCACACATCGTGTCCCGCTTTGTAGTGGTCACACATAATTTTCTGCTGAAAATTTGCGCGACCTCATCGAGTCTGAGACTCTCAGAGTCGAACGACCCGCCTCGACGCCTTCGCGTCTCCGGCCTGCACCACTGTGCCCCGCACAGTGGTGCACCCTATACGATTCGAACGTATGGCCTCACCCGTGTGAAGGGTGCGCTCTAACCAACTGAGCTAAGGGTGCAAAACAATGCAATAGTAGCGAAAAATGCGCAAAAAATAAAGGCGGCATTGCTGCCGCCCCGTACGCACCGCGCTCTTACGCCTCCACCGTTTCTTTGTTGGGCACTACCTCCGCCTCTACCCGGGCGATGGTTTGCGCGAGCAGATTTTGGAGCTGCTCGAAGGGGATGTTCCTACCGAGCTGCACGAGCGCAAGGTACACAACCTGCTCCTCGGTCACCTCGGGGTTGACCTCTTTGATCTTTTGGATCCCTTGTTCAAACAGGGGTTCGACTGTTTTGAGTATTTCGCGCGATGCCTGTTGGCACGCAAGTGTTACTTCGGCATGCACTTGCGGCGAGCGTGTTGATGCGGGAAACATCTTGTTGCGTGCGACATCCAAAGAGACCAACACGCGGTCGTCGCACTGCTTGTAGCCGAGAGGCGCGAGCTCTGCGAGCGCCACCCGCAACAGTTCTAAATACAGCATGAGAGCCCCCGTGTCTGATGGTTGACGTCTAAGGTAGAAAACTAGCGCACATTCATGAAAGAAACAACCGCTTCTCCCGTGCTATGATTCTTTGCTGTGACACTTACCACTCATGCGCTTGTCGGCGCCGCGGCCGCGGCTATGGTGCCGCAACGTCCCGTACTTGCATTTGCGGCGGGGTTTACAAGCCACTTTCTCATCGACGCGATCCCGCACAAAGACTACGACGGCTATCTGCCGTCGTTTCATCACGATAAGGCAAATCCGCTCAACAACGACATGCGGTTGGGCAAAGCGTTCATGGGCGATCTTGCGCTCATAGGAAGCGATGCGCTTTTTGGATTGATACTCAGTGTACTTGTCTTTTCATACGGGTTGTTTGAACTGCCGCTGTTTTGGGTCTTGCTTGGGGCGGGGGCGGCGATGGTGCCGGATGCGCTGCAGTTTGTATATTTTAAAACCCGCTCAAAAATTCTTGAGCCCTTGCAGCGCTTGCACATCTGGATACAGCAAAAGAGCCCGCTTGATACGACCTTTGCGGTAGGGTTTGGCCTGCAATGTATTCTTGTTGTAGTAGTGATTGGTTTTGTTATAGTTGGTACATAGTATGGAATCGGGGCTGCACATCACGCTCGCGGCAGAGCGTTTGTTTACTGTTTGGGGCTTCCCCATAACCAACACGCTCCTCACGGCGTGGGTGGTGATGGCGATACTTCTGGTGCTCGGTTTTATTGTGCGCAAAAACCTTGCGCTCATCCCCGGCAAGCTCCAAAACGCGGTTGAAATGTTTTTTGAGTATCTGTTGGGGCTCATGGAGCAGACGCTGGGGGAGCGGCGGCTCGCGGTACGCTATTTCCCGCTTATCGCCACTATTTTTCTCTTTATTTTGTTTGCAAACTTTTTTGATTTTATCCCTGTCTTTGGCACGCTAGGGTTTACCGAGGGCGGGGAGTTTGTACCGCTCTTTCATCCGGTCAATGCCGACCTCAACACCACGCTCGCGCTTGCTATCATCTCATTTTTTGTCATCGAAATTTCGGGCATCGTTTCTTTGGGCCTATTGAAGTATGGCTCAAAATTTGTTAATTTTACTTCAGGCGTGATGGGGTTCATCGTCGGGTTGATCGAGATCATCGGCAATCTTGCGCGTCTGATCTCGCTGTCGTTCCGGCTTTTCGGAGCAATTTTCGCGGGGGAGGTGCTGCTCCTGGTCGTGGGTACGTTCGTGCCGCTTCTCTTGCCGGTGCCGCTCATGGCGTTTGAGGCGTTTATCGGGCTTTTGCAGGCGGCGATCTTCGCCATTCTTACGTTAGCGTTTATTAAATTAGCAATAAGTGAACACGCACATTAGTGTATGGATATAGAAGTAGCAAAAATTTTTGGCATGGCGATCGTGGTAGGGCTCGGGGTCATTGGGCCGGGCATCGGGCTTGGGATTTTGGTGAGCAAGGCGCTTGAGGCAATAGGCCGCAATCCCGAGGCATCGGGCCAGATACAAACGACCATGTACATCGGCATTGCGGTCACCGACGTGCTCGCGATCTTCGCCGTGGTGGTTGGGTTTATCATCCGGTTCACGTAGATTCCCGTTTTGCGTAACTTGCTTTCGAAAAGGTCCTCGGGTTGCTGCGCTCAACCAGACCATTTTCTCAAGCACGTTACGCTTCACTAATCATGGAAGCAATTCTTACAACTTTTGGTGTCGATTGGCGTTTGTTGCTCATCAATGCCGTCAACTTTGGCCTGCTACTCGCGGTGCTGACGTATTTTTTGTATGGCCCCGTGATGCGCATGCTCGAGGAGCGCCGCGCCCGCGTTGCCAAGGGTGTTAAGGATGCCGAAGCCGCGGGAAAAAAGTTGGCCGAGATCGAAGGCTCGCGCAGCGAGATTTTGGCGCACGCGGGCACGCAAGCCGACGAAGTGCTTATGACCGCGCGCGCCGCCGCAAGCAAAAAAGAGCGCGAGATTCTTGCAGAGGGCGAGGCGGCAGCAGAGGCACTTCTTAAAGATGCCGAGGCGCAGGCGCACGAGTTGAAAGAGCAAGCGCTGCGGGAGAGCAAAGAAGAAGTTGCAAAGCTCATTGTGCTCGGGGTTGAAAAGACGCTTAAGGCGAAACACTCATGATTTTAGAACAGCAATATGCACAGGCGCTCCACAAGGCGCGCTCTTCCCAAGGGCCGGCCACAGAGCTGTTTGCCAATCTTGCGGCGGCGCTGAAGCGTCGCGGCCATATGCAATTGTTGCCGCGCATCGTGAGCGCGTACCAAAAAATCGCCGCGCAAGAAACGCGGCTTGAGGAATACACCAAGGTAACGCCCGAGCGCGAACGCACTCGGGTGCTCGTCGAACTCTATACCAAACTCGTACGCTCAACGAAATAATTTTGTATGGCTGATTTCATTGAACAATTTAAAAAAGAGATCGAGGGTTTCGTGCCAAGCGCGCGGCCGGCGAACAGCGGCGTGGTATTGCGCGTGCAAGACGGCGTTGCCGAGATTGAGGGGCTCAAAAACGCGGTCATGGCGGAGATGGTCCGGTTCGACGTTGCTCACGGTAAAGCGTTAGCCGAAGCGGTTCAAGGTCCATCTGAAGTATTTGGCGTGGTGTTAAATCTTGAAGAAGAGTCGGTGCGCGCGATTATTTTGGGCGACACGGGTCTCATCACCGAAGGCATGACCGTGGTCTCAACCGGAGAGGTGCTCTCGATCGGGGTGGGCGAGGCGCTGTTGGGGCGCGTGGTTTCTCCGCTTGGAGAGCCACTCGACGGCTTGGGGCCGATTGCAGCAGAAAAACGAAATCCTATTGAGCGCGAGGCCTACGGCGTGATAGAACGCCAGTCGGTTTCGGTGCCGCTGCATACCGGTATCAAAGCAATAGACTCTATCATCCCGATCGGCCGCGGCCAGCGCGAGCTCATCATCGGCGACAGATACACGGGCAAAACCACGATCGCAATCGACACTATTTTAAATCAGCAAAGCGAGCCGGAGGACACCCGCCCGGTGTGCATCTATGTCGCGATAGGACAAAAGGAAAGCAAGACCGCGCAGCTTGCGGCACAGCTTAAAGAGCGCGGCGCGTTTGCGTACACTATTTTCGTCGATGCGGGTGCGTCGGCGCCGGCGGCGCTGCAATATTTGGCGCCGTTTGCGGGTGCGGCTATCGGCGAATATTTTATGGACCAGGGCCGCGACGCGCTCGTGATCTATGACGACCTTTCAAAACACGCGGTCGCGTACCGGCAGCTTTCGCTTCTGTTGCGCCGCCCGCCGGGCCGCGAGGCGTACCCGGGCGATGTGTTTTATCTCCACTCGCGTTTGCTTGAACGCGCGGCAAAACTGTCGGACGAAAAAGGCGGCGGTTCGTTGACCGCACTTCCCATCATCGAGACGCAGGAAGGCGACGTCTCCGGCTACATCCCGACCAACGTCATCTCTATTACCGACGGGCAGATCTTTCTTGAGACGGACTTGTTTAACAAAGGGATGCGCCCGGCGATCAACGCGGGGCTCTCGGTCTCGCGTGTTGGTTCAGCCGCGCAGACCAAGGCGATGAAAAAAGTTTCGGGGAAAATCAAGCTCGAGTTGGCGCAGTTTCGCGAACTCGAGGCGTTTATGCAGTTTGCACAGGACCTCGACCCCGACACCAAGCGGCGCATCGACGCGGGGCAGCGCATGATGGCCACGTTGAAGCAAAAAAACAGCGCACCGATGGGGTTCGAGCGGCAGGCGGTCATGATTTATGCCGCGGTCAACGGCTATTTAGAAAAGGTCGACGTCAATCGCGTGCCTGAATTTGAGGAAAAACTGCTTGCGTTTCTTGACGCCAACGCGCGCATGGTGCTTGAGAGTATTGCCAACTCGAAAAATTTCGTATTGCAAACCGAAGAAGAACTCAAGGCGCACCTCGGCAGATTTATGGAAACGCATCCAGACCTGTTTCAAGGTTCGACCTTAAGTTCGGACTCTTCCAAGGTCTGACCTTAATTATATGGCGGCGCTTAAACAAATAAAAACTAAAATACGCTCGGTCGAAAAGACCCAAAAAGTCACTAAGGCCATGGAGGCGGTTTCGGCTGCAAAAATGCGCAAGGCGCAAAACCGCGCGCTCGGCGGCCGCGCCTACGCCCGCGCGGCGGTCTCGGTCTTGGCACGCGTCTCGGGGAGCAAAGAGCTCAACGCCCACCCGCTTATCGCAGTGCGCGTGGTCAAACATACACTTTATATTGTCATCACCAGCGATAAAGGCTTGGCAGGCGCGTTAAACTCGGCCGTGTTGCGCGCAACCTTTGCCGACATGAGCCGCACGGAGGCGTCGGTGGTCGCGGTGGGCCGCAAGGCACAGGACTTTTTTACCAATCGCGGTATCAAGGTTTTAAAATTTCATGCAAATACCGACGAAGTCTCGACCGCGCTCATCAACACGCTCGTGCACAAGGCTGCCGAACTGTTTGCCTCGGGCGAGGTTGATTGTGTAAAAATCGCGTATCAAAATTTTGTGTCGACATTCGAACAGCGGCCGACCTTGCGCACGATTTTTCCACTCTCGCTTAAGGAGTTGTCGCAGGTGGTGGCCGACATCGTGCCGGCGCGCGGGGTCTTTGCGCACGCGTTTGACCAGGAGTCGCAGCCGCACACCTACACGATTGAGCCGTCGGAGGGCGAGGTGTTGGGCGTGCTTTTGCCCATGCTGGCGTCGGTGTTTATATATCATGCGCTTCTGGAGTCGCAGGCGAGCGAGCATTCGGCGCGCATGGTGGCGATGAAGTCCGCATCCGACAAAGCCGAGGAGATGACGCACTCGCTCACGCTGAAGTTTAATAAAGCGCGGCAGGCGGCTATTACGCGCGAAGTGTCGGAGATTACCGGAGGTATGGAGGCGATGGCCGCATAAAAATATGAAAGGAACAGTAAAACAAATCATCGGGCCGGTTGTCGACGTCTATTTTGCGGATGCGCATCTGCCGCCCATTCGCAACGCGCTCAAAACGGTGGTGGGCGAGCGCGCGGTGACTCTTGAAGTGGCGCAGCACATCGGGCTTGGGCGTGTGCGCACGATTGCGCTGCAAGACACGACCGGCCTCGCGCGCGGAGCGGAGGTGGTGGACACGGGTGCCCCAGTTATGGTGCCGGTGGGGGAACAGGCTCTCGGCCGCTTGTTTAACGTCATCGGTGAGCCTATCGACGGCAAGGCCGCACTGCAAGATGCGCCGCACCTCCCGATACATCGCGACCCGCCGCAGTTTAAAGACCAACGCACCAAAGCGGAGGTGTTTGAAACGGGCATCAAATCCATCGATCTTTTGGCCCCGTTTATTAAAGGAGGCAAGGTTGGGCTCTTTGGCGGTGCCGGCGTGGGCAAAACCGTGCTCATGCAAGAGCTCATCCGCAACGTGGCGACCGAGCACGGCGGCTACAGTGTGTTTGCCGGCGTGGGCGAGCGCGTACGTGAGGGCAACGACCTCTACCACGAGATGTCCGAGTCCGGCGTCATCAACAAAACCGCGCTCGTGTTCGGCCAGATGAACGAAGTGCCCGGCGCCCGCGCGCGCGTGGGCCTCTCGGGACTCACCATGGCCGAATACTTCCGCGACGAGATGGGCAAGGACGTACTCTTTTTCATGGATAATGTGTTCCGCTTTGTGCAGGCGGGTTCGGAGGTTTCGTCGCTCTTAGGCCGCGTGCCCTCGGCGGTAGGCTACCAGCCGACCTTGGCGGAGGAAATGGGCTTGCTGCAGGAGCGCATCACCTCGACGAAAAAAGGCTCGATCACCTCGGTGCAGGCAATTTATGTGCCGGCCGACGACCTGACCGACCCGGCGCCCGCCACGACCTTTAGCCACCTCGACTCAACCATCGTTCTTTCGCGCCAGCTTGCCTCGATTGGTATTTATCCGGCTATTGACCCATTGGAGAGCAACTCGACCGGACTCGCGCCCGAGGTGGTCGGGCAAGAACATTATGATACGGCGCTCGAGGTCAAGCGCGTGCTGCAGCGGTACAAAGACCTGCAGGACATCATCGCGATTTTGGGCATTGAAGAACTTTCAGACGAAGATAAGACGCTCGTATACCGCGCGCGCAAGATCCAGCGCTTTTTGGCGCAGCCGACCCACGTGGCCGAAGTATTCTCGGGCGTGAAGGGAGTGTATGTGCCGGTTGCCGAGACGATACGCTCGTTTAGAGAAATTCTTGAGGGCAAGCACGACGACAAGCCCGAAGGCGCGTTCTATATGAAAGGAAACATCGACACGGTAAAGGGCGAATGATTCCAAGGGGTACCCTTGGAGATATTATGAGAGTGATTATTGCAAAAGTCGACGAGAATCTTTTTGACGGCGAGGCCGAGAGTTTGACGGTGCCCGGGGCTGCGGGCGAGATGACGGTGCTTGGCGAGCATATGCCGCTTATCACCACGCTTAAGGCGGGGAATATCATCGTGCGCCTGCCTGCGCAGGCAGGCGAGCAGGGGAGCGAGCCGAAAATCTTCCCCGTCACGGGCGGAGTCATAGAGGTCCGCCGCGACGGCGCCACGATAATTTTGTAGTTTATACTTGCAGTATGGGAATAGAAGGAATGCCGCAGGGCGGCTCGCAAGACAAAAAGAAAGAAAATAAAATCGCCAAGTGGGCTCGGGCTGCTATTTTTGGCGCAGCTGTGGGCAGTGGTTATAACGCCGCGCAGGAAACAAATAAGGGTTTAAAAGATTTTGTTGAAAATAAAAAAGTCGAATTGCAATTTAAAGAGTCGGCGATAAGGAATATGCAACAACAAAACAGATCTGACGCGCTGAAGGACGCTGCATTTGAGATGCCCGCTCAGTATAAAAAACTACCGGAATCGCAAAATATAGAAGACCGGCGGCCAGCAGTGCCAGACATTTCTTACGTGGACCGGTCTCAAAAAGGAGACAAGCAAAAATAAAAATAGTAGCATAGAAAATTATTGGGCCCATGGTATAGCAGTAACACGCGTCCATGGCATGGACGAGTCCGGGGTGCGACTCCCCGTGGGTCCACAAAAGACACAAATATCCCGCCTGCGCGGGATTTTGTGCTTTTGTGGAAGGCGGAGCTATATTTTGCAATTGCAAAAAGTTCAAAAGAAAATTTTTTCGCATACAAGACAAAATTTAGAGTTTGATTCTTTAGTGTCATTTGTGGCATAGTTTGGCCGGGCTGGCTTGCAAAGAGGCAAGGCGGCATTTGGACAGCACAACCGGAGGTTGATCATGCAAGGCATCGTTCAATTCGCTAGCCAGAACCCGGCAGCGGCAATTTTGCTCAGCGTGGTGATCGCCAGTGCTATCGGCGCGCTGGTATGGGCAGCCATGCGTCTGCACTGGCGCGAGCTTTATACGGTAGCCGAACTGGTTCGGAACAGTTCGCCGGTCGAGAGAAAGGATGCGACCTATGGCCATCGGCTCGTATGGCAAGGACCCTACTACAACGTCGAGTTCAGGCTCGGTAACAACCACGGAGTGATTGCGTTTCATTCCGACGGTCATGAAAAGGGCTGGCGAGTTGTAGGTCCCCTGTGGTGGCTTCAGGTCGACAAAGACAACCCGGGCGGATTCTACCGGCGATACAGGGATAAAGCTCCACGTCCTGTTCCGCGCGTGATCCGATCGATCTTCGACGAGCTGGTTTCCACTGTCAGAAAGCGAATCCCTGAGTTCACACCGATGACCTAAGCGGGCAGTCGCATGCCGCGAGCGGGTCGAGCAGACTACGGCGCGCCTTGTCTTTCAGAGAAGGCGCGTTTTGTTTTTTGAAAGAACAGATATTGTGCATGCTTGGTTCGACGTATTGTTGTTCCTGCCCACCCCTTTAAATTAGATGAAGAACGTGGTATTGTGCGGATAAGTTTATTAACAATTGTCCCCACCTTTTTACTTATGCAATATCAACGGGGGTTCGTCGGTGTCGGGGTTTTGATAGCGATACTAGTCGGCCTGGCAGTGTTCGGTGGCGGCGCGTATTACATCGTGCAACAGCAAACGCCGACGCAAACTGCCTCGGACAATTTTGATAATTTGCAACAATTGCCGACGAATACGACGACTTCAAATCCTGCGCCAACTCAAGCGCAAACCGCCCAGACCAAGACAAATGCTTCCGCGACATTTAGCGTGCCCGGCTCTTTTACGATTACTCTCGGCCAGACAATCAAAGAAACGGGAGCAGCAACACCTGTTTCGATTACGCTTAAAGAAATGAACTTTGCTGACGGAGATGTTGCCGTGGGTGCGTACTGCCCAATGGTCGAGCTGTCGAACGACGTTGCTCCGAAGCAAACCGTTCCTATCTGCCCCGGCAATCCGAACTACGTTCCGTATCTGTATCAAGGTTTAAGTTTTACGATAACGAATTCGTCAAAGACTAGCGCAAGTTTCTCCGTCGCAGCAACTACAAAAGCTCCCGCCGCGACCATTGATGCATCCTCTTTGTGGTCCAGTTTACTCTCGCCGACCATAACGGGTACTGGGGCGAATCTTGATAAAGTCCGTATCCTGATGGGATCAGGAGTTAGTACGGTTGAAGCGGATGGAAATAATGGCTACGTCTCTATCGTCAACGGACGATGGTCTGCGACGTTTAGTGCGGCGAATTTTTCCAGCGGAAAATACCCCATCACGGTTTATCATCCATCCAATCAAACGGTACTCGCGACGGGTACGCTCGTTGTAACTGCGGCTTCGGGTGCAGTTAATTCGACTGTCCAGAAAATAAATTGGAATATCGAAAAAGCGAACCCCAACATCACGGATGATAACGATTATCGAAAATCCGAACAGGCAATTTCGGTAGATGTTACTTTCTCTGACAACAGCACAAAGCGGTACAATTTAGGCACGGCATACGGGTGCACCGGCTCGACCGTCCAATCAACCGAGAACGGTAAAACAATGCTCGGTAAAATAAATTGTTATTTCGCTCTAACGGGCGTTGGATTTGTCGCCTACTCGCAAAGTGGACAGTTCTTAGTTGAGCGAAACGACGAATCTGCAAAAGACGGCAGCATAAAAACGACAGTTCTCCTGAAAATATAAAGTTCTATGGGTGCCTGAACGGCTGCATTCCGGAAAAAGAAATTTTTTCGCATACAAGACAAAAAATTCGATTACTAATTTTTGTGTGCAGGCTTGTAAACAGGCCTACTTTGTGGTATAGTCTCACGAGCCTCGGATCAGCCGGACCGAGCAAATGTGCAATGGAGGCGCGAAATGACGACCACGGAAGTGGCTGGAACCGAGCCCGAAATCGGTTCACGAGTACACGTGGACGGCCCACAGACGAAAAGTCTGCCGGATGAAGTCGAAGAAGCGCTCACCAACGGCGTCATCAACTCGAAACAGTTCGTCGGTCGAAGGGTGCGCATCAATGGCTACAACTATGTGCTCGAGACCACTATCTCGGGTATGCAGATTGCCGTTGTTCTGCATCTCAAGTTCGCCGAGAGACCGGAGCTGAAGAACGTGCGGTTCACCCTTAAGGATTCTGTTGTGCCGATCGTCAAGAAACGGTATCGAATGACCAGGACGATCGACCACCTCAGCTATGCCTATGGATGGGTGACTGGCGACATGAAGGTCACTTCCGGCGACATGAAGGTCGTCTTCAAAGACGACGGCCGGGAGACCATCAAAGCTGCATCGATTGACCTTCTTGATTAGCCGATACCGCCCCTTTGAGGCCATCCGCTGGATCTGGCTCACGCCAAGTGCGTGAGCTTTTCTTTTGGAAGAACAGAATTATGTGCTTGGTTCGACAAGCTCACCACAAGTCGCGCGCGCCGCGTATTGTTGTTCCTGCCCACCCCATCGCGTGCTGCAAAAAAGTTTGCTACGATCGCGTTAGTGCAGCACAAATAGGGAAGGGGTTTGCGAATGCGGCCAAAATCCGGTAAGCGTTTTCGTAAGACAGACGATGAGGAGAGGGTACCGGCGCGCGCCTGGCGCGGCAAGGGGCGCCCTAGACTGGTGAGAAAATGTTTTAGGCCCATGCTGGTCAACCCGACATGGAAGAATAGTTCGTGGATATCCACGGCAGGTGTTCGTGCGGGCGATTAACTGACCAAGCACGTTGCGTGATCCGGGCGGCCTTCGAAAGGCCGCCCTTTTTCATGTTAAAATTTTTACATGTCCTTTTCGGCGGAACTTATTTCGCTCTTGTTATATTCGCTGCAGCAACTCGGCGTGATGCTCGGCGTCGGCGCCGAGACTATCATGCTGCTCGCGTACCTCATATCCATGCGCGATGGCACGGTCGACAAAACCGAAGACCGCTTTTCGCACGCGGTGGGGCGCGTGCTTGATGCGGGACTCATCTTAATCATCGTATCAGGCATCGGTGTGGTAACAACGCACTTCATTGCCCGAGAATACGCGATCCTCTTCGCACCGGTGTTTATGTTTAAGTGGGTGCTGATCGGGATTATTGTACTTTCGACCGTTCTCATTCAAAACAAGATTTTTTCGCAAGCGCGTTTAGAGATGCTCGCCGGTGGCACGTGGTATGCGATATTTATCGTGCACATTTTGGCGCCCATCACCACGTGGTCAAACCTTATATTGCTCTATGCGGTGTGGATATTGGGCTTTAGCCTCTGCTGGTATGGACTGACGCGTTTTACTCGGGAATCTTCGGTGGAAGCTGCCAAACCGCTTCCTCACCAAGTTCCACCTCCGGTAATCAAAAAAGTTTCTTCACCACCCTTGCCCTCCGTAGCTTTAGCGAAGGAGGGGCCTAAACCAATCCCTCCACCACCACCAAAACTGGTATCGCCTCCACCAAAACCTATTCCTCCACCTCCGCCACCGAAACCAATTGCACCTCTGCCTAAACCCGTGCCGCCTCTTCAACCTGCGCGTGCGCCAATTGTCGCGCCAGCCGCACTCTCCTCAGGACCAAAGCTCGTACCACCGCTTGAGCACTTCACATCGGCCGGTGTGTCTGCACCTGTCCCCGCACCGGCGCCGCAGCCTAAAAAACCGGACGAAAGCCCGTTCCTCCCGTCGATACGCATTATGCCCAAAACGGTCGAGGATGTGGAAAAACATAAGCGCGCAACAATGGTAAACTTCGACTAATGAGTTTTTTTCGCGATCGCACAAAAAAGAAGATAGTGATTTTGCTTGGTCACCCCAACTCCAACCAGGGGGAAATTTTTTCTGCCGAGCTTGCCACACTGTACGAAACGGCGGCCAAACAAGCGGGGCATGAGGTTAAACGTTTTAATTTGGCTGATCTGACGTTCGATCCTATTTTGCACCGAGGCTATGTGGCGATTCAAGAGCTCGAGCCCGACCTCAAGACCGTACAAGAGGCAATCAAATGGTGCGACCATTTTGTAGTGATCTACCCCAACTGGTGGTGCACTATGCCGGCGCTGCTTAAAGGATTTTTTGACCGCGCGTGGCTGCCGGGGTTTTGCTTCAACATGCGCAAAAATAAACAGGGGAAGCAGACCATCGGGTGGATCAAACGAATGAAAGGCAAAACCTCGCGCGTCATCGTGCTCTCGGGTTCCCATCCGCTGCTCTTGTTTCTATTTTTTGGAGACTACACCAACGAAATCAAAATGGGGATTTTATGGTTTGCTGGATTTAAAGTAAAAGTGACGCGCTTCGGCCCCACCGACCAAGCGCCCGAGTGGCTCAAAAACTCCTGGCGCCGCAAAACAACGCGCTTGGGCAGGCTGGGGGAGTAAAAGCATTCTAGATTTCTTTTAAATACTATAAATATAAAGCCGCCGGAGATTCTCCGGCGGCTGCTCCGCTTGTTTTCGTTCGTGCGGGTCAGTGCCGCGCGACGAAGTTGTTGTTGCCCATGTAGTGGAGCTTGGCGTTGGGGTATTGACGCTCAAACTGTGCAAGTGGCCCCAGGTATCTCTGGCTATTTGAGCACCCCCGCCCTTCAAGCCGATACCAGCCACCTCCGGCAACTTCCTTCAGTTCGCATGACAGCCTCGGGTTCTCCCTAGGATCGTTTGCTGTTCCAAACGCAAAAATGAGGACAAGCCCTGCGACGCAGAGTGTCGCGATCCATCCCCAGGTTGCGTTTGACCATGGATTAACTGACTCTCGATTCTGAGCCTGCATCGGTACCTCCATTTGCAGAGTACGGCTGGTGCAATAAAACTATATTTCTGTTATAAAGTAAAGTAATGGCACTGTCGATAGGCATCGTCGGGCTTCCGAACGTGGGGAAGTCCACTCTTTTTAACGCGCTTACCAAAAAAAGCGTACTGGTAGCAAACTACCCGTTTGCAACCATCGACCCGTCGGTTGGGGTGGTTGCCGTGCCGGATGGGCGGCTGGATTCGCTCGCCACGTTTTCAGAATCTGAGAAAAAAATCCCCGCGGCCGTGGAGTTTGTGGATATTGCGGGGTTGGTGAAGGGTGCGTCAGAAGGGGAGGGGTTGGGTAACCAATTTCTCTCGCACATTCGCGAGGTTGATGCGATCGCGCACGTGGTGCGTATTTTCGACAACCCCAACATCGGGCACGTAGAGGCAGAGGTGAACCCGGTTCATGATATCGAGCTCATCAACACCGAGTTGCAGTTGGCGGATATGGAGAGCGATGAAAAAAAGAAAAAGAAAGACAGCGACGCACCTCCGCAAAAAAAACTTTCAGAAAAACCGGTCTTATATGTGTTAAACAAAGAGGCAGGCGGGCATAACCTCGACGAGCTTAATGACGGCCGTTGGCAGCTCTTGATGGAGTATTTTGAGAAGACGAAGGCAACATATGTGGTGGTAGACGCCAACGTCGAAAGCGAACTGCGCGAGTTGCACAAAGACGACAAATCAAGTTTTAGGCAGGAGTATGGCGTGTTTGACGACGGCATTGATGCGCTCATACGCAAAGGATATGAACTCTTGGATTTGATCAGCTTTTTTACAACCGGCAAAGACGAGACCCGCGCGTGGACGATAAAGAAAGGCTCGACCGCGCCGCGCGCGGGGGCCGCGATACACACCGACTTTGAGACCAAGTTTATCCGCGCCGAGGTTATCAACTGGCAAACACTTTTGACGGCAGGCTCATACCCCAAAGCGCGCGAGCAAGGCCAGATCCGCACCGAGGGGAAAGAGTATGTTGTCAAAGATGGAGACGTTATCGAATTTTTGCACGGATAACAATTAGGCCGTCCCGCTAGCGGGACGGCCTTTGCCTTTTTTTATTGAACATGCGGAGCAGTCTTTTCGGACACTTCGGATGCCGGCGTGCCGCAAGACGGACTGTTCTACTCGGATAGGTTAGATACTCTTTCCATCCCGCCCACATGATGCGATAGAAAATTTTTTTCCCGCCTTTGAGCTTCCATGCGTTGAGGATGGCAATCGCGTTTCGAGTGTCACTTGCGAGTCGTCGCAAGGCATATCTACGCGGCTCTTTGTTGTCTTTGCCTGAACGCGAGGCGATTGTAACAAGTATGTTGCGCGGAGTCGCGGGGGTTATGAATAAGTCCGATATCCAGGAACCAGCGTCTTTTTCCGTGCAACGCGCGCAATATCCACTCTGTTTTTGACCGGTAGGCAAGAGCTTGCCAGACCGGCCACGCAAAGACGACATCATGAGATATGTACTCCTCTGCGATTTCGTCGCGTACCGACTCGTCTATTTCGGTGTCATCGACGATATCGAGAGATATCTGCATGCTTAATGTACGGCCGCTCTGATCGTCTTTATTCTCCGGAAGCCGCCATGACCCCAGGCGGACGATCAATAGATTGATCTCATGCATGAGGTTCTCCTTGTCCTACAGTGTCATAGCAGATTTTGACAAAGTTGCCAATATGCTATGCTGTAATCACATTACGCATTAATCGTCTTCATGAATATGGATAGACCAAAAGCAACGCCGAAGGATTTCTTTTTGTGGGCGGGGGCGATGGTTTCGCTCTACGCGGGCGTGGTGGCGTTTATAGCGCTTATATTCGACTACATCAACTACACCTTCCCCGACCCGCTGCAGTATTACGGCGATCCGTACTCAAGCGTCTCGTATGAGATGGCGGCACTCATCGTGCTCGCACCGGTTCTCCTCATCCTCATGCGGTTTATCCGCCGCGACATTGCCACGGACGCCTCGCGTGGCGAGCTGTGGGTGCGGCGCTGGGCGCTCTTTCTTACCGTGTTTGCGGCGGGCGCTACTATCGTCATCGACCTCATCACCTTGATCACGACCTTTCTTTCGGGAGACGATCTGAGCGCGCGCTTTCTGCTTAAAGTGCTCGTGGTGCTTTTGGTTGCAGGCGCGGGATTTCTGCATTTTTACGCCGACATTCGCGGCTATTGGATGCGCTTTCCCGAACGCGCGCGCGCCGTCAATTGGGGCGTTGGCATATTGATTGTCATAAGCATCGTTGCTGGCTTCTTTATCGTCGGTACGCCGCAGCAGGCGCGGCAGTATCGTCTTGATGAACAAAAGGTAAACGACCTTACCACCCTCCAGTGGCAGATAGTAAGTTACTGGCAGCAAAAGCAAGTCCTACCAGGCTCGCTTGCACAACTCAGCGATCCTATCTCGGGGTTTGTCGCGCCGGTCGACCCGCAAACAGGCGCGTCATATCGCTATGAGAAAACGGGTAGCCTCTCGTTCCGTTTGTGTGCCGGCTTTAATTTGGAAAGTCGTGGAACAAACGGTACGAATGTCACGCGCCCGACGGAACCCTACAGTAAGGGCATACAAGAAAATTGGCAGCATGGCGCGGGTGAAAAGTGCTTCGAACGCACTATCGACCCCGAGTTGTATCCACCGGTCTCCAAGGTCAAATAACGCGCGGCGCATAACTGTGGTATCGTATTCTCACGATGAATGAGCGCTACGACCACGCGAACATCGAAAAAAAATGGCAGGAACACTGGCGGGAAACTGCGGCATTTGAGACTCCTGATACCAAAGAGGGCGCGGAAAATTTTTATTTTTTGACCGAGTTTCCGTATCCCTCGGGCAACCTGCACGTGGGGCATTGGTACGCTTTTTCAGTGCCCGATATTTTTGCGCGCTACATGCGCATGCGCGGCTACAACGTACTCTACCCGATAGGCTTCGATGCGTTTGGATTGCCTGCCGAAAATGCGGCGATCCAGCGCAAGCTCAACCCGCGCACCTGGACTTTCGACAATATCGAATATATGCGCGGCCAGCTGCGCTCCATGGGCGCGTCGTTCGACTGGTCGCGAGAAGTTATTACCGCCGACCCCGCGTACTATAAATGGACGCAGTGGCTTTTTTTGAAGCTGTATGAAAAAGGATTAGTGTACCGCAAAGAAACCGCGGTCAATTGGTGTCCGAAAGATAAAACCGTACTCGCCAACGAGCAGGTCGTGAACGGCAAGTGCGAGCGCTGCGGGAGCGAAGTCGAGCAGCGCCTCATGTCGCAATGGAACATTAAAATAACCGCCTATGCCGACCGTTTGATCGATGATCTGAAGGACCTCGACTGGCCGAAGCAAATCAAAGACGCACAGCGCAACTGGATAGGCCGCAGCGAGGGTGCTGAACTGAACTTCCCAATTATCGGACATCCGATGTCCGATATAACGGTTTTTACCACGCGGCCGGATACGCTCTTCGGCGCGACGTACGTGGTTCTCGCCCCTGAGCATCCATTGGTAAAAGAGCTCGCCGACAAAGCGGAGAATAAAGACGAAGTACTACGATATATCGTAGTAGCAGGAAAGAAGACGGAGTTGGAAAGAACGGAAAACAAGGAAAAGACAGGGGTAGAACTTAAGGGTGTTAAGGCAATCAACCCCGCAGCTAAAGAAGAAATTCCGGTGTGGGTAGCTGACTATGTGTTGGGCAATTACGGCACTGGTGCCATCATGGCCGTGCCCGCGCACGATTGGCGCGATTTTGAATTTGCAAAAAAATTTAATCTAGAGATTAAGCCCGTAATTTTTCCACAAGGAAAGGCTCTTAGTTCTGGAGAAGGTGATTTTACCTATTTCGAGTTCAAGGAACGTTACGGTGAACAAGTATTAAACACTGTCGTTGCGGGTATGAGAAACGTGCTTATTGCTGCTCCTATTATTGGACCGGGCATATTGATTAATTCTGATAAGTTCAGTAGTAAGAATAACGAAGAAGCAAAAGTGGAAATAACCGAGTTTGTAGAAGGCCGGTTGACCAAGCAATATCACTTGCGCGACTGGGTGGTATCAAGGCAGCGCTTTTGGGGCGTGCCTATCCCCATGATTCATTGCGAGAAGTGCGCCCTTCGAGATGCCTCAGGGCAGGGATACTATCCGGTGCCGGAAAGCGATCTGCCGGTGGTGCTGCCTGAGCTGGAGGATTACGTGCCGACCGGCGAAGGCAAAAGCCCGCTCGCTAAAAAAACCGACTGGGTACAAGTGAGTTGTCCGCACTGCGGTGGCGTTGCAGAGCGCGAGACGGACACGCTTGATACGTTTGTGGATTCGTCGTGGTACTTTTTGCGTTACGCGGACCCTAAAAACGGACAAGAGGTTGCCTCCAAAGAAAAATTAAAAAATTGGATGCCAGTTGATTTTTATTCGGGCGGTTCGGAGCATACCACCATGCACCTTTTGTACTCGCGCTTTTGGTATAAGGCGATGTTTGACATGGGGTTGGTGGGGGAGAGCGAGCCTTACCTCAAGCGGATGAACCGCGGTCTCATCATGGGCCCAGACGGGCAAAAAATGAGCAAAAGCAAAGGCAATGTCGTCGACCCGGACTCGGTAGTGGCCGAGGTGGGGGCGGATGCGGTACGCATGTACCTGGCTTTTATAGGCCCCTACAACGAGGTGGGTGCCTACCCGTGGAACCCCGGCGGCATCGTGGGAGTGCGACGCTTTTTGGACCGGGTGTGGCGTCTGAAGGTTGGACCCCAAGGTTCGACCTTAGACCAAAGCATATCAAGGTCGAACCTTGATATGCTTTTGCATCAGACCATCAAAAAAGTATCTGAAGATATCGCAAGTTTAAAAATGAACACCGCTGTTTCGGCGCTCATGATTTTGCTCAACGAGTTTGAGACGCTTTCTGCGGTTCCTCACGATGCGTACCGGATTTTCTTGCAATTGCTCGCGCCATTCGCGCCGCATCTCGCGCACGAGCTTGCCGAGCGCGCAAACTTCGAGCGCGCCGCGTGGGAGCAGTGGCCGTCGTTTGATCCTGCAAAACTCGCGGGCGGGACCGTCACGATTGCCGTGCAGGTAAACGGCAAGGTACGCGCTTCGATAGAACTCAGCGTAAACGCAACAAAAGAGGAAGCATCGGCGGCAGGGCGCAAGGCGGTCGAAAAATGGATCAAAGGAGGAGAGACGAGAGCAGTCTATGTACCCGGAAAAGTGATAAATTTAGTCGTTTGACACTAGAATTTAGGTATGATATATAATAACACATATTCTCATGGCGCCCACAGCTGATAAAACGGGTTTTAAACCCAAAGTAATAGTTAAACGCCTCCTTTCGGCCCTTCCCGAACGTTCGCGCACGGTCCTTGAGGCGCGTTTCGGTTTGGGATCCAATACTGAAAAGGTGACGCTCGAAGCCATCGGCAAGCGCTGGGGCATTACCCGCGAGCGCGTCCGCCAGATCGAAAATCACGCCCTTGCCCAGCTTAAAAAATCTAGCGCATTTCTCGAAGCGGATGCGGCATTTCATGAGCTTGAACGCATCATTGATTCGTTGGGCGGTATCGTCTGCGAAGATGATCTGCTTAATTTTTTGACCAAGGACAAGTCGATGCAGAATCACATCTACTTCCTGTTGGTGCTGGGCGACCCGTTTAAATACCGCAAAGAAGACGACGAGGTGCAGCGCTGTTGGTATGTGGACCCCGAGTTGGCGCACAAAGTCGAGTCGGCGCTCAAACATTTGTATGCGACACTCTCGGACGAAGAGTTGATTCCCGAAGGCGACATGATCGACCGTTTTCTTAAAGAGCTGCAAGGCATCAACGACAAACATCGCAACGACGAAGTGCTCAAGCGTTGGCTTAAGATTTCCAAAAAAGTCGGCAAAAATCCGCTCGGCGAGTGGGGTCAGGCGCACTCTCCGAATGTCAGGACCAAGGGCGTACGCGACTATGCATACTTGGCGGTTAAAAAGCACGGGAGCCCTCTGCACTTTCGCGAGGTAGCAAGCCTTATCGAAAAGATGTTCAACCGCGCCGCGCACGTGGCGACCACTCACAACGAACTCATCAAAGACGACC
>JBBTSH010000023.1:0-18360 GCA_038064795.1 Patescibacteria group bacterium
ACATTGGTAGACAAAGCCGCGCCGGTTACACAGCGACACAATTTTTTCCATCAAATACTCAGATTCTTTCATGAAAATTATTTCGGTGCGACGACGCCCATACCGCTCTCAAAGCCGCTCTCCCCGCTCAATGCAGTAGTTGGCGCTTCGGCAGAGGTTTGTACTTGTACTTGCGCAAAACGGTCCTGCCCGGTAAAGAGCGCGTTGCCGGTAAGCGCGGGACTTTGATTCACTTGCGAGAGGCTCGGGGTGAGCGCCACTTGGAACGAAGCGGTGCGGACCGGAAGATTGTACCCTACCCCCGCCTTGAGGTCACCCATGGTCCAAACCACCGTGCGGCTGCCTGCATCATATGTAACGCCGGACTCGCCTTTGACAAAGTTCACATACGGAGGCAATACGGTCGACACTTTTGCATTGGCTACGGTGTTGGAAGAATTTTTAACCGTCCATAAAACAGTGTACGTGGTTTCGTTTTCGGCCTTCGGCGGCATGGGTCCGCTGTTAGAAAACGCGCCCGAAAAATGCAGCCCCCGCGCTTCAAGCGAAAGTGCGGACGCAAGGCTGACCGCCATCGATGCCGCCGAAGAAATCTGCTGCGGAACGTTCCCTTCGCCTACCCTGACGCCGTTGATGGTGAGATTAAGATCAATGGTCGGGTTCGCATAGATCGTGCCGCCGGTACCGGGCGGATACGTGGCAAAAGAAAATTGAAGTGTGGCCGTACCGCCCGGCGCCACGGATGCCAACGAAGGGTCCTGATCTTTCGTCCAGATAATCGTTGAGTTGGATGATTGATAAAATCCGTTTGCGACTTGCACCGAACCTTTGTCGAGCATCGGGCCGTCGAGCGCGAGCGCGAGCTGCACGTCGGAAACCGCATCGGCAAGATTATTTTGCCATGTGACCGTTCCTTGCACCGACATGCCGGGGGTAATGGAGACGGTTTTGCCGGTTTTGCCGTCGACTGCAATCGATCCGGATATAAACGGCCGGTGTACGGTGAGCGTCACAGGTACCGTGAGGAACGGCACTTTTACCCTGCTGTCGGTTTGGTCTGCGTTAGACCCGACCAAAAACCTAAACACCCGCTCATCGCCGTCTTGCCCTTCGATGGCGCCGGTCAGATGGATCGTCTGCGATACGCCGGGGGCCATGGTGCCAAGCCGCCAGAGCGCTCCGCCGGGAGCCGCCTGCGGCTGCGAGCGGATCACCGAAAAACCAAATGGATATTGACCTTGCACCACCACATTGGCGACAGGTTCGGTTGCGTTGCTTTGCACCACCACGTCGATGCTAAATTGTTCGCCCGCGATCGCCTCCGAAGGCGCGTCAATAGAAAGCGAAACCGGCGAGGAGCCAACCAAAAAGCTGGCTTCGGCATCTTTTTCAAACACGGCATTTGAACCTTTGAGCGTGTACTGCAGCGTTACTTGTACTTTTTGTTCGGTACCTTCCTGTCCAAAGAAAATTCCACTCAGTGTGCGTTTAATCTGCTCTCCCTGACCAACAGTGCCGATGGTCTGCCGGTCGTGCAAGAGCGCCTTGGTGGGGTTGCTGGGGTCGCGGGTGCCTTCGGGGTAGGTGATGAGCAGATCGGCAACTTCAAGGGGAGCGGTATTTTTGTTGTGGATGATTACTTGGAACGTCGCTTCTTTGCCGCCGTCGATAAGCGAAGGAGCGACCAGTTCAATATCGATATTTTGCGGCGAGATAAGATTGCCGCCGCCAAAAAAAACATACCCCGCGATCGCCGCCGCCCACACAAAAAAGAATGCCGAGCCAATGAGAAATTTCCCCGCAAAAGAAAGCTTCTTTTTTTCAGGCACGCCCGTGGGGCGCAGCGGCGCAACCTCATCCGGCAGCGCGCGCTCTTCAACCGGCGCCCAGGCAACCGGCGCATCATCCCGCGACTGCGAAAGCGGGCTGCGTACATCAGTATTAATAGACTCGTCTTTTTGCCTCGTATACAGGCGCCGTTTGAGCTTGTCTACGGTGCTTTTGATGCTTGAGTCTCTCGGAATGTTTTCCCCATCCGGCATAACGTCGATTATACCCTAGCGAAGCGATCGGATATACCGCGGCGCACTTTTACAGCCCCGTAGATTCGAGCGAAGTATTGATGGCGCGGATCAGGGTTGCGCGAGAGCGAGCGGCGGCGGCCGCGAGCTCGATCGAAAACAGGTCGCCAGAGGTGAACGGTTCGAGTTCGGATGTTTTAGGGAGATATCCTAACTGCGCAAGAATGCGCAGCACCAGCACAATTTCAATAGCGTCGGCATCTTGTTGATCTCTGGCATCGATTAAAAATTGAAATCCCTCAACCACCGCCCCGTAGAGCGCGGGCACCGGCTCTTCACCTTGCACCAGGCGCAGTATAAGCCGCGTTACGCGCCCCAGTGCGATGCGGCGACTTGCCGCAGTAGGCACAGTATATTGGTTGGAAATTTCGCTGACGCCCGTTACCTTCCACTCATACTTGCCGCGGATTAACGAAAAGGTGCCGCGGGTAAGCGGCTCAAGCCCGTAGCGCAGTTTTGATTTTTCAACGCGCGCGCTGCGTGCCGATGCCTTGATGAGCCCCAACTCTTTGGTTAACAGCGCGACATGCGTGTTAGCCTCTCCCAACACACGCTTACTGAGCACTATGCCGTCGCTCACAAATAACTTATGCATCGGCTTGTGTAATTGTCAGTTCTTTCAAGTTTGTTTCTTGCATGATTGTCGTGCGATGTTTCTCTGCAACCGCTTTTTCTTCTGCAGTTATCAGCAACTCATAAGACGGCCTGTCAGTAATAGTGAATTTTTGCTCTTTGCGCCACTCTTGCACGCGGCGGATGAGGGTACGCAGAGTCCCCTCTTCTTTGAGTTCGGGGGTGATGGTGGTATCAAGCCTGTCTTCAAGAAACGCGAGATCTGAATTTATTTTTATTTCTTTAACATTAAGTTCATCCATGAGTATGCGCTTCAGCTCATCACGCAACTCAATACTCGTTTCGAACAAACTAAGCGGCTGACGCAGCTTAACCCCCGCATCCTCCCGCATCTGCAGCCCCTTGCTCGCAAGCGTACGCACCTGCAACATCTCGCCCTGCAGCGCCGCATCAATTGCTCCCGCGGTTGGCCACTCGCACAAATGTACGCTCTCGGGGTCTTCTTCCAACCGCATGGCAAGATAGAGCGACTCGGCAAAAAATGGCATCACGGGCGCCATCACTTTCGCCACCGTCAGCAATACATGGTGCAAGGTGGCAGTTGCTTGTTCTTTATCTTCCTTTCCGCCCGAGGCGGATCTGCCTCTGGCAGAGAACCGCTCGCGTGAGCGGCGCAGGTACCACGTTGAAAGGTCGTCGATAAAACCAGTGAGCGGCCGCGTCGCCGCGTCGAGCTCGTAGTGTTCGTACCCCGCGGTGGTGTCGCGCACGAGCTCCGCCAGACGCGAAAGAATCCACTTATCCAACACATGATCCGCCGCCTCACGTCCTGCGAAAAAGTCCTCGGTTCTCCCGTCGGCCGGTAAAACCGGCCCGCGGGCCAGACTATTTTCTCGCACGTGAGGCGGCTTCTCGGTCTGCGGAGCATACAATTCATAAAAACTGCGCACGTTATCAAGGCGCATCAAAAGTTTTTTTGACACTTCCTCAATACCGCGCTCGTTAAAGCGCAGATCTTCGGCGCGCACTGCCGGAGATGACAGCAAGAAATACCTCAGCGAATCTGCACCGTATTTTTCAATCACCTCCATAAGGTCAGGGTAGTTCTTGAGCCGTTTGCTCATTTTTTGTCCGTCGCTCGCCAAAACCAACCCGTTGACGACAACGTATTTGTAGGGGCTCCGACCAAAAAGCGCGGTCCCCAGCACTAGAGCCGAGTAAAACCAGCCGCGGGTTTGGTCCAACCCTTCGGCAATAAAATCTGCCGGATATCCTTTGCTTAAGATACCAAACAAGCGTTTCGGATTAAAATCTTTTTTCTCAAACGGATAGTGGTTGCTCGCAAACGGCATCGAGCCCGACTCAAACCAGCAGTCAAACACGTCGGGAACGCGCTTCCACTCCCCGTCGATCGTGTTGCCCATGGCAATCTCGTCGATGTAGGGCCGATGCAAATCGAGTTCGTAGTTGTCGTTGTGCGGGAAGGGTACAAATGGCAGTTCTCTAACTTCTCCTTTCTGCATAAGCTTTTCTCCCTCTTCCCCCAATTGATTAATGGATTTTTGTTTTGCAATTGCCTCCATAAGCCACAACGGGTTGCCGTGCGACACAATAAGAATATTTTTATTAGTGTAACGACGTTCAATTTCAAATAATGTCTCGCCGATTCGACGACGGACGTCAGTAAATGTCTCCCCCTGCTCTGGCGCTTCGATAAAACGTCGTGCGGTAGAATCATAAAATGTATACCACTCGTCGTAAGATCTTCCGGAAAAAACACCCATATTAAATTCGGACAACCGTTTATCCACCATGATCGCCGCGTCAGAAAGCCCCAATTCTTTTTGGATGAGTACAGCAGTTTCATGAGCACGCACAACGGGTGAAGTAACAATCAAGTTAATGTCCTCTTTTTTAAGTTCTTGTGCAGAATGTACAATATCGTTTTTACCTTTTTCTGTCAGATGAATGTTGGGATTTGCCCCGTTATCGAGAATGCGCGTCGAATTGCTATCGGCTTCGCCGTGGCGCATCACGAAGTAGCGGTTGCCGCTGCGGCGCATCATTGCAAGCAGCTCACTGACCGACCCCGCAACTTTTATTTCTTTCGTTTTGCTGTGCCGCCACACCGGCAAGGGCGCACCCCAAAAACGCGACCGCGATATCGCCCAGTCGGGCGCCGACTCTAACCCCTTGTGGAAGCGCCCCCTGCCCACATGCTCGGGCACCCACTGCATCTTGGCATTCTCGGCAATGAGCTTTTTTTTAATTTTCTGCACATTCACAAACCATGAATTTGCCGCCCAGTTAAGAAGCGGGGTGTCGCAGCGCCAACAATGCGGATACGAATGTTTTATCTTTTCTTCCTTGAACAACAGCCCCGATTGTTCGAGATGCACGACAATTTTTGCATCTGTTTCTTTTGGATTGCCTTTAGGTTTGACGGTAAGCCCGGCAAAGTCACTCACTGTTGCAATAAATTTGCCCTCGTCATTTACATGATGAATCGTGGGAATTTTTTCTTTTTGTGCGAGCGCCAGGTCATCGGCGCCAAACGTCGGCGCGATATGCACGATGCCCGTGCCGTCCTCGAGCGTTACAAAATTTGCGGCATACACCCGCCACGCGTGTGTTTTGTGTTTGTGAAGGTCGTCTTTAAAATATGCAAACGGCGGTTCGTATTCAATACCAACTAAATCAGCCCCGGTAAGATTTTTTCCGGCAGGACTGATCTCTGGGCCCTCATAAGATAAGCCTTCTCGAGTTCTATATTGACTAGAAACTATTAAATTTTCTTCTCCAGGCAAAAGATCATACGAAAAGTTTTTTCCTACTGCCAACGCAGCGTTACCTGGCAAAGTCCACGCTGTTGTCGTCCAGGCAAGAAGATAAGTATTTTCAGGCAAATCATGAGCTTTAGGATTCTTTATTTTAAATTTTACTGTAACTCCAATGTCTTCGATATCTTTGTAGCCCTGCGCCACCTCAAAGTTTGAAAGCGTCGTCCCGCAATGCGGGCAATAGTGCAATGATTTAAATCCTTCGTAGACAAGACCCCGGTTGTACAAATTTTTAAACGCCCACCATACCGACTCGGTGTAGGTCGGATCCATGGTTTTGTAATCGAGATCCATGTTGGCCCAGCGCCCCGTGCGCGGGATGATGCGCTTCCATTCGGCATCATCCTTCATGATGTGGGCGCGTGCGGCTTCGTTAAACTCCTTAATGCCAAACTTCTCTATATCCCGTTTTGCCTTGAGCCCCAGCTCTTTTTCAACTAGATTTTCAACCGGCAGGCCGTGGCAGTCCCACCCCCACTGGCGCGGCACGTGGTAGCCCTGCATGGTGCGGAAGCGCGGGATAACGTCTTTAATCGTGCCGGCAAGTACATGGCCATAGTGCGGCAACCCGCTCGCGAACGGCGGCCCATCATAAAAAACATACTCGCCTTTGGGCGCAGGCTTGGCTAATGATTTCTCAAAAATCTTCTGTTCCTCCCAAAATTTGAGTATTGCTTCTTCGCGTTTAGGTAAATCTGACATGACACTTTATTTTACATCTCCTCGGGTGCGGGGATGCCGAGCACCCGAAGCCCTTGTGCGAGAGTGCGTTCAACCGCCTCAACTACCTTGAGTGTGTGGCCTGAAATTTTTCCGTCGACTATCGCCCGTTCGTGTGCATACCAGCCGTTAAACACTGACGCGAGTTCAGTGACGTATGTTGCAACATGATGCGGCTCCATCTCTTTTGCGGCACGGGCCACCACATCCGGAAAATGGATTAAAAGACGTTCCAAGATTGCGCTCTCTGACGTAACATGTTGAGTCACGGCAGCATCGGCAGCCTTGCGCAAAAGCGCCCGAGCCCGCACTAGCGCATACTGCACATAGGGACCCGAGTCGCCCTCAAGAGAGAGCGACTTCTCCGGATCAAACATGATATCTTTGCCGCTGCCTGATTTAAGTACCGCATATTTAATCGCGCCTACCGCAACGTCTTCCCTCCCCCGCGCGGCTTCCGTTAAATCCTCAAGCAGTGATTCGCCTGTAATGACATTGCCAAGGCGCGAGGACATTTTACCTGTGGTGAGTCGCAGGAAACCGTTGGAGATATGGCGAAGCACTTTACCGGCAGTCTGCGTGGCAAAGAGTTTGGCAATCGCGTCAAATACAACTGCAAAAAAATCTTTTTGCTCGCTGCCCGTCACCGTGAGTGAGATATCAAAGTTAGGGTGCGCTTTAGTTTTAAGCTCGAAGAGTCCTACTTCCTTTGCTTCATACGTCGGGAGCCCGCGGGAATTAAGAAACACCCGGGTATGCGCCCCACGATACACCACCGCGCCATCGCTTTCTTCAAACACTTTTCCTATATTCGCACGGACAATATCGCGGCCGACCGGACCCGACTCGCTCTCAAAAAATTCTGTATCAAAGGTGGTACCCAACCTCGCGCAAAGCCCGTCAAGATGCGCGAGAGATGTTGCAATTCCTTTTTTCCGCAAGTCGCTCCATTCTGGATTTGAATTTTCATACAGCGCGGTATTTATTTCGTCTATTTCCGCTTTTGCAGAGCCGTCTTCGTACGCGGCGTTACCTGCGACATATGCCGCACCCAGCGCTGCAATGTCGGTTGGGTCTCCTTTTGTTTTGGAGAGTCCCCACACTCCCTTAGCCACCGTCAGCCCGATGTCGGAGGGATAGTTGATTCTTTTTACTTCGGCGCCGGTTGCTTGGAACAGACGCGCGATAGATTCTCCCAAAATATTTCCTATGAGGTTGCCTATGTGCAGCGGCTTAAAAAGATTCGGGCTCGTATACTCGACGAGTACGGTCTTCCCCGCATAGAGCTGCGGAAAACTTTGAATTTTAGGAATCAGCGCTTCACGAGAAAGAAAAAAGTTTATAAACTTCCCCACCACCTCTATTTTTTCAACCCCCTCAATATGCAGTTTCGCCGCAAGCTCTTGTGCATCCACTTTGGCCACAATGGCCGCATTGGTCGCGTAATCGCCGTGAGCCAAGGCGGCCGGCCGCTCAACGACAAAGGGCGCTTCGCCTGCGCCCATAGCCGCAAGCGCCTGTTTGATAGCCTGTGCGATCCGCTCCCGCATGCTCAAAGAGTAGCAGAAAAAAAGAAAACCGGCTCCCTGCAAGGGAGCCGGTACCAGACGGGCGAAAAAATTTGAACTGTTACGCCGCGACCCGGGTGGGCCTAGGCAGCGTTCCCGTCTCCTTCTGGAAACGGAAGTGGGTGTCCTTGAACTGCCTGGGACAATCCTGCCGGAAGCGGGCATCCAGCGTGGGATGCAATTCCTTCTGCTCGAATGCGTGGATCACTCCACGCATGGCGATGTACCAGGCGGCCTTCTGCTTGTCGGCCGGAGCATCGCTCGCCTGATTCATCAGACGATGAAGGGCTGCATTGACTTCGCTCTGTCTCTTCTTGCTGACAGGCGCGGCCGTGGCGATGTTGGCTGAGTTGGTCATAGTAACTCCCTTTGTAAGCCCATGGTGGGCTAGCTGAACCTAATTACTATTGTATCACCTTATGCATTAAAAGTCAAGCACTTAAAAACCCTTATGTTACAAGGTTTTTTCGAGAAGCTCCGACACCGCTATTTTTACCTCCTTATATACCTCGTCAATCGAGCGGTTGGCATTGATAACCTGCGCCGCAGGGAGGCTTCGCGCCGTCTTAAGAAACCCGTTGCGCACGCGTTCGCGCGCTTCAAGCGACATGTTCTCCATCACATCAAATTTCTTTCCTTCCGCACGCTGACGCGCCACCCCTACCTCCGGCGCAAGATCAAGTATGAGCGCGAGGTCGATGGGACACTCTCCGTATATTCTTGCAACTGCCGCATCCACTACTTCTTTCAAATCATGGTGGTCACGTCCATACACCTGATAGGCCACCATCGAAATCCACGAACGGTTGGCCACCACAGTCTTGCCGGCCGCCAGTGCAGGGGTCACTACTTCGGCGGCGTGCTGAGCGCGGTCGGCCAAAAAGAGAAACGCTTCAGTAAGTAGCGGCAGCGCGCCGTACGACTCATGCAACACCATCTCGCGCAGCACTTTGCCGAGCGGTGTGCCACCCGGCTCACGCGTGTATACAAAGTCAGGAAAATCTTTTTTTAAGAGTTCAATCTGCGTGTCTTTGCCCGCGCCGTCTCCCCCTTCGATGACAATAAATTTTCCCCGCTGCATAAAGATACCTTACCATTCTTTGACTTTACTGCGAATATCGGTACAGTGTGCTTGGATAAACGAACAAGGAGAGTGTCGTGGCAAAAAGCAATATGTTTCCTGAAGGCGCAGCACTCCTGCGTATACTCGAACAAAACACCAACGGCGAACTCGGCACGCTGTTTGACTTGCGGAACATCCGGCCCAAAGACAGGGAAATCGAGCAAAAATACGAAATCACGGGGAAACACTCCGTTGACCGACGGTTTGCTGAAATCCTCGACAAAATTGCCCCGGCGGCGCGCAAGCTCCGATACAGTGTCGAAAAATGTACCGTCTTTGCGGGCGTCGACCAGTACTATGTGGTGAAAGGCAGGGGCGGTTCGGCAACCTTTCGCTATCGTTTTAGTGCCAATGTCCCCGCCGAGTTGACCGTCAAGACGCAACTGCGCCAAGGTACTAACCTGATCCGCAGCGAGTTCAACCTCGCCATTCCGGATGCAGAAGTGCAGCACGTGCGGGCCTTCATGTCGGTGGTGTGCACACTTGCACAGTCGGCAAAACATTTTTGCATCTACCAAAGCGGGATGTTTTGGACGCTCCACAACGCCGACGGGTTGCGATGCGAGGTTGTCGTCTACAAAGTCGGCGAACTCAACAAAGCCGCGTCGCATGTATTCATTGAAATCGAACCGAAGGACTTCGAAAGTCCCGAGGAGGCCATAGCGACGATACGGGGGCTTGAAACGGGTCTCCGCCTGCGGGGCATGCGCTGCAATAAAAGTATTGCCGAAATATTCGGCTCGTGAAGATTACGGCTCCCCTGCGGGGAGCCGTTCGTTTTAGAGTTTTTTTGTCGAAAGTACGGGCGGAATTTTGCTTTCTATCACGGTAAACGAGATGCGGCCGATCAGAGCACCGCTTGCGGTCTCGACATTGCAGCGCCACGTCCCCGACGTCAGCGAACCTTTTTGGCTAAAGCCCCGGTATCCTTCGTCGCGCCCGCCTGAAATCGAGAAAGAAATATGCGACTGCGTCTCCCACTTTTTATTTTCTTCATTATATTTCTCCCAGCGATGAAAAATCGGCGCCTCGAGGTTGGTCGGCGCAAAAACCGACGAATAACAAAACGCTCCGTTCCCCGCGGGGAGCGTATAGGTACCGGAGGTGTCGCGCCAAAACACATACCATGGCGGCCGCTCAAAGATTGCCAGATATCCGCCCTCGGATTGTTTAAGCAGCGAATGATAGATGCCGACATTTTTGAGCGAGAGCGGCACCGGAGGAATAATATTTAGAAAGTAGAGCAGATTAAACACAATAAATATCGAGCCGACAATGACACTGATCTCGCGCAGCGGCCGCTCGCGGCCGCTAAACACGACCGCAAACAAGACGCCGAGAAAAACCGCGAAGATGACGAGACTCATCAGCCCGCTCAAGATAAACACCCACGTGCCGATCGTGTGGAAGAGGAACACCGGCACCGCAATGAGGCAGTAGGTCAGAAGCAGCAGATAGTAAACACCGATGTTAAAGCGCAACTGTTCGTAGCGGGTTTTTAAAAATTCGTTTCCGACGAGCATGACCGCAAGCAATCCTAAAAAAAGCGCGCTGCCGGCCAGCGTACCGCTGCGGCCGTAGAGTACCAACAAATTGCTTGCCAAACCGCCGAAGCAAAATTGCAAAATGAGCAGTAAAAAAAGCGGTTCGGGCGAATGCTCCTCCTCAAGTTTGCGCGTTGCGCGCACGTTAAGAACCACGATAAGCACGCCCGAAAGCAAGATGTAGCTCAAAAGAAGTAGGTTGTTCGGTATACTGTCGGGTCGATCGGCAATGATAAGATCAAAAATAAAGCCGGTCGCAAGACCTGCGGCGGAGATATGGCGCTCGTAGCGCTCCCAAAAAGCAATTGCTCGCGGAAAATGCTCTTTCAGCCAGTGCATTCCCCTATTGTACTCCTTCAGCTTAAATCGAGTTATACGAACGACTCGGGTATAGGAAATTTCGCGCAGAGGGCTTTTATTTCTTGATGAATGGCATCAAGGTTGTTCTGATCGGTGCGGTGTGCAAGAGCTTGCAGCATGAGCTCCGCAACGCGGGCACACTCTTTTTCTTTAAACCCGCGGGTAGTGATGGCGGGCGTGCCAAAACGGATACCCGAAGGATCCATCGGCTTGCGCGTATCATCGGCAATAGCATTTTTATTGAGCGTAATGCCGACACTGTCGAGCACCGCTTCGGCCTCTTTGCCCGAGACTCCGAGCGAGCCGAACACATCGGCAAGAATGAGATGGTTCGAGGTGCCGCCGGTCAACATCCGCACGCCAGCCGTCCGAAACACTTCTTCCATCGCTTTAGCGTTTTTGAGAATCTGTGCGCTGTAGGATTTAAACGAGGGATTGAGCGCCTCGCCAAACGCCACCGCTTTTGCGGCGATGTTGTTCATGTGCGGCCCGCCTTGGAGCCCCGGGAACACGGTTTTGTCTATTTTTTTTGCAATCTCTTCGCTTTCGCGCGTGAGGATGAGCCCGCCGCGCGGGCCGCGCAGCGTTTTGTGCGTGGTTGAAGTCATGATGTCGAAACCGAAGTCAAACGGATTCTTAACCGCGCCGCCGGCAATGAGCCCAGCAATATGAGCAATGTCCATCACCGCATACGCGCCCACCTCGCGCGCAATCGAAACAAATTTTTCGTAATTGAGTTCGCGCGGATATGCCGAAAAGCCGGCCAGGACGATTTTTGGCTTCACCGCGAGCGCCGTTTTGCGCATTTCGTCGTAATCGATTTCGCCGGTCTCCGGATCTTTCATTTTGTAGCGCACGAAATTGAAAATCTTGGTGATGTAGGTTACCGGATGCCCGTGGGTTAAGTGCCCGCCATGCGAGAGATCCATACCCAAGACCGTGTCGCCGGGCGCAAGGAGCGCAAAATACATCGCGATGTTGGCGTTCGCCCCGCCCAAGGTCTGCACATTGGCGAACCCCGCGCCAAAAAGTTTTTTGGCGCGGTCAATCGCGATTGTTTCGACCGCATCGGTGAACTCCTGCCCGCCATAGTAGCGTTTGCCCGGGTACCCTTCGGAATATTTGTTGGTTAAGACCGAGCCTTGTGCCTCGCGCACCGCGCGGCTGACATAATTTTCAGACGGGATCAGCTCCAAACCCTCCGCCTCGCGCTTTTCTTCTCCGGCAAGCGCTTGAAACACTTCTGCATCCTGCTTTTGTATATATTCGTAAAAGTTCATGGTGTGTATCCATTACATTCATAAGCGATTCAGCTGTGGATCATTACACCATATGCAATTTTTTATTAAAACCGCCTGCGACCGTCAGCTCCGCCTTAATCGGCGGATGTGGATCATACTGCTGGAGTTTTACCTGCTCGGGTTTGAATGCATCCAGAGTCGAGGCATTTCCCTCGATCCGCACCTGTGGAAACGCTTTTGGCTCGCGCGAGAGCTGCTCCTCAACCTGTGCTCGATGATTTTCATACATATGTAAGTCGCCGAAGGTGTGCACAAACTCTCCCGGTTCGCGGCCTAACACCTTGGCAAGTACCATGGTGAGCAGCGCATAACTCGCGATATTAAACGGCACGCCCAAAAAAATGTCGGCGCTTCGCTGGTAGAGTTGCAGGCAGACTTTGCCGTGTTTGATATTTACCTGGTAGAGATTGTGACAAATAGGAAAACGGGCCCCTTCGCCCGGGGCAGCCATCGAGTAGAGGTACTGCGGGTTCCACGAGGTGACCAATGTATTGTGTGCATCGGGATCTTTGCGCAATTCGTCGACCACCCAGCCCAACTGGTCGACGGCGCGACCGTCGTTGGCGGGCCAGCGGCGCCACAGTTCGCCGTAGATATGCGGCAGCTCGCCGTGTTCGCGGGCAAAGGTTGCGTCGGTTTTAATGTGTTCGATAAATTGTTCTTTGGTGAGCTCAAGCTCCTCGCCACGGTCGCTTTTTTCTTTATAAATTTTGTATGGGTAGTCATCCCAAATATGCACATTGTTGTCTACCAGATATTTAATGTTGCTCTGCCCCGAGAGAAACCAGTAGAGCTCGTGCAAGACGCCATTCCAGTACACTTTTTTAGTCGTAAGGAGCGGAAACCCCTGCGAGAGGTCAAAACGGATTTGCCGACCGAAGACGCTGTAGGTTTTAACTCCCGTGCCCTTGTCGACCTGTTCCTCGCCCGCGAGGCATTCGCGCAGTAAGTCCAAATATTGATGCTCGGGGTGCTTCTGCATGGTTATTTTCGACCCGAGGCCGATCCGCCTTTGGCGGATCTTCGCGCGACGCGTTTGCGTGCCTCAACGTATCCTTTGATGTTGTCCCCCACGTAGCGTCCCGTGTCCTGATAATTTTGGCGCGGCGGCGATGAAAGCTCCGAGAACGTGAGTTGGGCGATGGCCATGGTGGGGCGCAAAATAATCGGCACGTTGTTGAGGTTGCAAAGCTCAAGCGCCACATGCAAAAAGTGGCCCGGGTTGATGAGCGCCGCGGAGTTGTGGACGAGAAGCCCGATGCGCGCGAGTGAGCTTTTGCCGTTAACCTCGATCAAATGCGTATTCGACCCGAAATAGTCTTTGGAGTAGCCGAGTATCGAAACCCCCGGATGCAGCACAAAAATCCCATCGTCGGGGATCACCACCTCGCGGGTTTTGGGGAACACTTTTTTGACCGGGTCGATGTTGGTGGTCGAGTGCGGGTCATTAATCACAAACGTGTTGCCGAGCAAAATGTCATAACTCGCCGGCTGCAACCGCGACTCGTCAAACGGCGTCAGAGTGATATTCCCCGCTTTGACTGCTTTTTTTATATCGGTATCAGATAAAAACATATAGATTATGCGATAGTAAATACTTTTTCCGTCCCATAATATTCGGGCCAATGCGCGTTGTAAAACGCGAACATGCGCTCAAGCCTGTCTTGCTGCAGCTCTTGCACTCCGCACAAATCCATCAGCGCGCGGACTTCACTGCGCGCGTTCTCTAACTCATGCTCGGAACCTACCATCTTTTCAAACTCGGCGAGCCATCCGTAGCCCGCGTTGCGGTCGAGACATACGGAGACGCCTTTGCAGACATACTCTTCCCGCTCGCGCGACCACTTGGCTTGATATTCAAAACCAATACTAAGAAGAATTTCATCAATTTCTTCAAGTGGTAAATTAATCTTCTCTTCAAACTCAATTCTCGTAATACCATTTTGGCTTGAAGTACTATCTATAGAAGCCTTAATAACTAACAACATCTCTTCATCTTTCCCCCTTGTACGAAGAGAAAAGTTGTTCGCATGGGCTTTTAAATATCTAAGTTGTTTTTTTGCCTGTTCGGAAAAATAGGATTCAAAAGCTAAATAAATTCCCCCCAAAGTCCCTATACCAGTAAAATAATGATTGAGTTGGCGGTTGCGCGAGGTAAGCGCAAAATGCGGATCGATTATTTTCATCCGCTCGCGCAAACTTTGCGCGTTTTCAGCACTTCCCAAGAGCGACTTTATTTCGACCTCGTATTGCATTACTCTATCCTAATGGTTAACGCGATAGTCGCAATGGGGGAAAACCGGTTGATAGGCCGCAAAAACGGGCTCGTGTGGCATATCCCTGATGATTTAAAGCGATTTAAGACCTTGACGCTCGGCCATCCGGTCATTATGGGTCGAAAGACGTTCGAATCGATTCTCACAATCCTCGGCAAGCCCTTGCCAGGACGCACAAATATTGTGGTAACCCGCTCTCCCGATGCCACATCAAGGCGAAACCTTGATAACGTGCTCGTAACGCAGTCATTAAAAGAAGCGCTGGAAAAAGCGGGAGAAATAGACCAAGAAGAAATTTTTATTATCGGTGGCGCGCAGATTTATGAACAAGCGCTCCCCTTTGTTGACCGATTATATTTGACGCTCATCGATGACCGTAAAGACGGCGACGCCTACTTCCCCGCGTACGAACATCTATTTACCAAAAAGCTCTCGGAAGAATTCCGAGAGCATGAAGGTTTGAAATATAGTTGGGTGACGTTGGGGAAGTAAATTATTTCACATCCACCCACACATACTTTTCTGCTGAAAAGTTGCGCGGGCCCGCCTCGGCTCGACAGCCTCCGGCCGGTGGACGTTTCTTATTTCACGTCCACCCCCATGCTTCGGGCGGAGCCGGAGATGATTTTGATTGCTTCTTCTACCGAGTTGGCCGAAAGGTCGGCCATTTTTTTCTCTGCAATTTCTTTGACCTGCGCTTTTGTGAGCGTGCCGATTTTCGAGGTGTTTGGCTTGCCGCTCCCCTTTTCTTTGCCCAAGGCTTTCAAAATGAGGCTCGATGCCGGGGGCGTTTTGAGTACGAAATCATACGAGCGGTCTTCGTAGACCGAGATAACCGCAGGCACCATGTCGCCGCGCATCTCTTTGGACGCGTCGTTGAACTTTTTCAAAAACTCGCCGATGTTGATGCCGGCCGGCCCCAGCACCTGACCCATGGCAGGGGTCATCGCGGCCGCGCCGCCTTGTGCGATAATTTTTATTTTTTTGACTATCTTTTTGGCCATTTTTTTGTGGAGCTGAAGATTCTTGAGAAAATAGTCTGGTTGAGCCTTCTAGGCGACCCGAGGACTTTTTCGAAAGAATTTCAGCGAAACTGATACTACCTTAAATCCTTTTGACTTGCAAAAAGTCCAACTCTACCGGCGTTTCGCGGCCGAACATCGCAACCAGCACTTTGACCTTGCCGCGCGCCTCGTCTACCTCGCCCACTTTGCCGTCGAGCTCTTTAAACGGCCCGTCGACGATCACTACCGAGTCGCCCACACTCAAATCGATTGCATGTTTGACGCTGCCCTCGGTTGCCTGCATGCGCCCCAACAGCTCATCCACCTCGGACTGCTTGAGCGGCACCGGGTTAACCCCCGAACCGACAAAGCCGGTTACGCGCGGCGTGTTGCGCACCACATACCACGACTGGTCGTCTACAATCATGTCGACGAGCACGTAGCCCGGGTAAACCTTTTCCTCCTCCTCAACACGGCGACCGCCTTTGATTTTGATCGTGCGCTCGGTCGGCACCACAACGCTGAAGATCTTGTCCGTGAGCCCAAGCGACTCGATGCGCTGTCGCAAGTTGCGCGCCACCGCGTTTTCATATCCGGCATACGTATGTATCGCGTACCACGCCCTGCCCACTGATGTATCTTGCTTTGCCATAGGTGATGCTTAGATGATCTTTTGAATAACAAACGTAAACACATAGTCCCAAAGCCCCAAATACAGTGCCGTTGCAAACGACACGCCCACAACCACTGCCGTATAGACAACAGCCTGCGCGCGCGTCGGCCACGACACGTGCTTCATTTCGCTTCTAACCTCTTTAAAATAATCCAACATAGCCATACTTGGTAAATAAATTCCCCTAAGAAAAAACCCCTCCCGGGGTCTTTTCCACATAATACTCTTTTTCTTTGCTAAGTCAACTACTAGCGAATTTCGTAGATGATTGAGACGTTGCTCACGACTTTATTTTCTCCAACCGAAATCTCGGGGGCCGCCGCCTTCGTCTGGGCTGCATCGCCTCCCATTCCCATACCAAGCCCATATATAGGTGTGGGGTAATTGCCGTTTTCGTTGAAGGAGACAACCCGCACCAAGCGCACGCCGAGCTGTTCGGCAAGCACATCTGCCTTTTTTTTAGCGTCCTCGATCGCCTTGTTGCGCGCCTCATCCTGCACCGCTTGCGGGTTATCAAACGTAAAGTTGAGTCCCGAAACTTCCGTAGCGCCGAGCGATCCAATGCCACTCAAGATATCTCCCGCTTTAGCGGTATCGCCTGCCTGCGCAGTCAGGCGCACTTTGACGGTAGTGGTTTGGCGCACCTCATAGCCGCGCAGCACCTGGCGGCCGGGCGGGCAATAGCCGTTGCTTTGACACACCTGTGTTTGATAGTCGTATTGCGGATACACCGAGTAGTTGGATGTTTGAATATCTTTTTCGGCGATACCCGCATCCTTGAGATACTTGGTAACCGCATTTGCCTTGGTGGTCGCCTCTTCCTGGGCCGCCGCGACGGTTGCCTTGGTAGCTACGACGCTAAACGAAAAAGTGGCGATATCCGGTACGGCGACTGCCTCGCCATATCCCGAAACCGAGATAGTGTTCGCCGGCGGTATCCCTGCACCCACATAGCGCAAGCCTTGCAACTCGGCGAATGACCTAAGTCCTAAAAAAACAGAAAGCAGCACCGCGACGGCTAAGAGAGCCTTGCGCAAACGATCGCCCGACTGACCTTCAAATAAGGCTTCCATACGATGAAAAAATTATAAATAACGTGAGTGAGCTGTGAAGTTATTGACGGTTTTGAACCGAAGAAATTACAGCCTTGATTTGCGCGTAGGGCAGAGCTCCGCTGAATGGCTTTTGCTGCCCATAGCCATACACAATAGTATACGGCGTGCCGGAGCCACCGTTTAACTGCGCTTCATTAGCTTCCGCGTCCACCTTGCTCCCATATTTTTCGCTTGCAGTGCATGAGGCAAACTGCGCCGCATTGGCGCCAAGATCAGCCGCTATTTTTGTAAATTGTGCCGCGCCAATTGATTGTTGGTCCGCAAATACGGCATCCGCAAATTTCCAGAAACCATCGTTGCCTAATTGCTCGGCGATACATTCGGACGCCAGCGCGGCCGGGCGCGCTTCAGGGTGGATGCTCTCGAGCGGAAAATGACGGTACACCCAGGCAATCTGACCTTGCGATTCGTCGACAATGCGCTGGAGCGTTGCGTCGATGCGCTGGCAGAACGGACATTGAAAGTCCGAGTATTCGATAAGCACGATAGGCGCATTCGGCGATCCGCGGCGGTGATCCTGCGCTGTCGGGGCTGATACGTTTGCCGGCGCCTCCGCTCCTTGTTGCGGCGATGGGTTAGGCCCTGCTTGCGCCGGGAATTTTCCTACAAAAATAATCGCGCCTGCGATGATGACGCCCGTGATGATAATTGCGAAAGATGGGGAAACTTCGAGTTTTTTCACTTCCAACATCACTCTACGCTAACTTATTTTCGTTCCTTGAGCAAATCGCGGATTTCTTCGAGCAATTGTTCTTGTACTGGCTTCTCATACGGAGGAATCTGCTCTTGTTCTCTGAAAATCCGCTTGCGCGCGCTTGAGATGAGTTTAAATACTACGAAAATAGAAAGCGAGATGAGGAGGAAGTTAAAGACCGTTTGGAGGAATGCGCCGTATTTAAGAACGAGGTCGGGTTGCAGCGAAAACGAGAGCGTTTTGAGGTCGACGTTATTGGTCACGAGCCCAAGAAACGGAGTGATGAGGTCCCCCACCAGCGAATTTACAACCGCAGTAAACGCAGTGCCGATGACGACCGCGATCGCCAGCTCAAAGGCATTGCCTTTGACCGCAAAACTTTTAAACTCTGTAAAAAATCCTCGTGTTTTTTGTATCATATTTTTCGGGGCGGCTACAGGGAATCGAACCCTGATCGAGAGCTCCACAAGCTCCAGTGTTAACCGTTA
>JBBTSH010000024.1:0-1626 GCA_038064795.1 Patescibacteria group bacterium
CCTACCCAATGCATTCACAATTTCTAAAGCCCGGATCAGCCGCACTTTATTGTGTCTATCTATCGTTTTTGCTCTAGCCGGATCTTTTTTCTTAAGCATTTTGAAAAGTTCTTCTGTATCGAACTTTTCTAACTTACGCCTTAGCAACTTATTCGGCGGCACGTCGGGGAGAGAAAATTTGCCCGCCAAAGTATCTATATAAAATCCCGTGCCGCCCACGATGATGGGTAATCTGTTTTCTAGTACGATATATCGTACTATTTTATCCGCAAACTTTTTATATTGCGATACAGAAAATTGTTTCTTGGGATTCGCGACATCGAGCAGGTAGTGCGGAACACCTTTCATTTCTTTCTTCGTAATCTTGCCGGTGCCTATGTCCAAACCCTTATAAACCTGCCTAGAGTCGACGGAAATAATTTCTCCCTTAAACTTTTTTGCCAGCCGTACAGCCAAACCGGACTTGCCGCTTGCGGTGGGGCCAACTATAACCAAAACCTTTTTCATGGTGCCGGGGGAGAGAATCGAACTCTCATGGATTACTCCGCACGATTTTGAGTCGTGTGCGTCTACCAATTCCGCCACCCCGGCATTAAAAAACCAACAACTTACGACCTACAACTTACAACAAAATTTAGTTCCAAACAACCTGCTGTCGGTTGTCGGTTGTTGGTCGTGTGTTAGAATTAGCACATGTCACGTTTCTACAACGACGCTGTTTTCTGGATTGAGGTGGATAAAATCAAACCCAATCCCCTTCAGCCCCGCCGCGATTTCGACGAAGTGCAATTGAAATCCTTGGCCGATTCTATCCGCCAATACGGCGTGCTCCAAGCGCTGGTGGTGACAAGGAAAGAGGTCGATAAACCGGAGGGCGGCATTGCCACCGAATATGAACTCGTGGCCGGCGAGCGACGCCTCCGCGCCGCTCGCCTGGCGGGTCTTCTCCAAGTGCCGGCTCTTATCCGCACTGGTGAAGAGTCCGACCTTATGAAACTCGAACTCGCTATCATTGAGAACATCCAGCGCGAAGACCTTAGCCCTGTGGACAGAGCACGCGCTTTCAAAAGATTGGTCGAAGAATTCAATTTCACCCATCTCGATGTCGGCAAGAAAGTGGGCAAGAGCCGAGAGTATGTTTCTAACACCATGCGCATTCTTACTCTGCCGGAACACATTCTCGCCGCGCTTTCGGAAGGCAAGATTAGCGAGGGCCACACCAGACCGCTGATGATGCTCATCGACCGGCCGCAGGAACAAGAAACGTTGTTTAAGGAAATTATTTTTAAAAAATTGAATGTTCGCCAGGCGGAAGGCATCGCGAGGAACATCGCCGTCGAGCGGGCAAGAAAGCTTATCGACCACGAACTCATCGAAATCGAGGACCAATTCAAGGAAAGACTCGGTACGCGCGTTCGCATCGAAAAGCGCGATCAGGAGGGCGGCAGAGTTACTATCGATTTCTTCAACAAAGACGATTTAAGGGCGCTCTTAGAGAGAATAGCAGAGGAAGCGGAGAATCCGCCGGCCGGCGGAATCGAAAACGCTCCGCCTCTTACGGATGAAGAGAAAATTATGGCCGAAGACCGTCCCATGGGCGAAGACGACGAATCTCTCTATTCAGTT
>JBBTSH010000025.1:0-5397 GCA_038064795.1 Patescibacteria group bacterium
TTCGCCATCACCGTGCGGGCGATCGGCGAATTTTCAAACCGCCTCTGCGCACTGAAACCCGGGGATACGGTGTACACCTCGCTGCCGTACGGATTTTTTTATCCCGAGCATGAAGACAGCGACCTTGTCATGCTGGCCTCGGGGATCGGTATTACGCCGTTTCGCAGTATGATCGTCGCAGCCGCGGCAAACCGCGCCAAGCGGCGCATCATGCTTTTTCATAGCGTGCGCACCGCTGCCGACGCCCTCTTTCGCGACGAGTACGAGGCGCTCCGAAAAGATCTGCCGGGGCTCTCTCTCGCCTACTTTGTGACGCGGGATGCAGAGGCTCCTGCCTACGCGCTCCATCGCCGCATGAATGCCGGCGACATACTCCCCGGCATTGCCAACCCCGAACATACAGAGTTTTTACTGTGCGGCTCTATCTCATTTACGAGAGACCTGTGGCGGGAGCTGCGGGCCAAAGGCGTGCGCCAAGATGCGATGTACACCGAGGCGTTTTTTTCTAATTGAAAACTTGGAAAAGTTTTAGAGATTGACTCGGCAAACCAAACCTCGTAGGGTTAGCCCAGAACTTAGCTCCTCACAACAGAGAAAGGCTCCCAAATGCTGACGACTCTCACGGACAGCACTCCGGACTCACTTGCCGCTATCGCAGCGGAAAAGGCAGTACGCAAAACTAAATCGCTCGTATTGCTGTTCTCGATGGGAAGTCAGTTCGACCACCTCATCGTCCAGCAGCTTGCCAAGATCGGTGTGTTTTGCCTCGTCGCAGACCCGACCAAAGTCACCGTCACTGACGTGAGAAAGGTGAAGCCGCAAGGTATCATCCTCTCCGGCGGACCGGCATCGGTTCACTCCGAGCCGCCGCCGTTCGACAGCCACATCTTCGATCTCGGTATTCCCGTCCTCGGGATTTGTCTCGGTTTCCAGATGTGGGCCAAGTATGTTGGTTGGCTGGTGGAACCTGCGGAAAAACGAGAATTCTATCCAACGGGTTTGAAACTAAACCGCGATGGTGGGCTGCTGCTCACCAGATGGCCTCAACTCTCAGGAGTACTTCAAAGTCATGGGGATGTCATCAGCGGACTGACGAGCGGAAGCTCTTTGATCGGTTCCACGGAAAATTCGCCTTGCGCTGCAGCAGAGTACGAGCATCTTTTCGGTGTTCAGTTTCATCCGGAAGTGAGCGACACCGAGCACGGTACGCAGCTCTTCGAGAACTTTTGTGGGCTCATTTGTGGCATCAAGGATCGATTTCCAGCACACGATGTCGCCGCGCAGAAAATCGAGCAGTTACGTCAACAGGTCGACGGCAAGAAAGTCCTCATCGCCCTTTCGGGTGGTTCGGATTCCTCAGTCGTAGCCTATCTCCTTAAGCATGCACTCGGTGGCGACCGCACTCGGCTCAAAGGTATCTACATCAAAGGCGTCGACCGCCCCGATGACGAAGCTGATCTCTTACGTTTTTTCGGCAATCAGCCTTGGATTCAAATCGAGGTGGTGGAGGCAACCAACGTGCTCCTCGCTGCCCTTGCGGGCAAGGTGCGCGGCGGCGACAAGCGCAAGGCGTTCAGGGGTCCATACCCTGAAATCCTCGAACAGAAGATCCGTGAGTTCGGTGCCGACTTCATCGCCCAAGGCACGCTTTATACCGACTTGGTGGAGAGTGGCCACGGGCACGCGACCGGCGCACGCCGGGCGCAGATCAAGCAACACCACAATACCGGACTCACCTTCTCGGTGCCCGAGCTCACGCCGCTTGCGGACTGCGTCAAAGACAACGCCCGCAATATCGGTCGTGACATCGGCGTACCGGAAGAACTGCTCGTCCGTCATCCGTTCCCCGGTCCAGGCCTCGTTATCCGGATCGAAGGAGAGGTAACGCCGGAGAAGCTCACCATCGCTCGTGCCGCAGATGGCATCCTCATGGAAGAACTCCGCAATGCGGGCCTTTATGAGAAAATCTGGCAGGCGGGTGCGCGGGTGACACAGTCTTTGCACACCACGACCAAGGGCGACGATGCCGGTATTGGCTACGTCATCCAGTGGTTTGCGGTCGCGAGCGTCAACGGCTTTACTGCCCGGGCGTATGATGTGCCGTTCGAGATGCGTCAGCGTATCGCCGACCGTATGGGCAACGAGATTCGCGAGGTTGGTGCCACTGACTATCGTGATTCTGGGAAACCCTACTCAACTATCGAGGGCGAGTAATTTTGCCCTCGCAGACTCAGTCCCGCCGCGCCGCAAGGCCCGGCGGGATTTTTTTACTATCACTTGGGATTAGAAATGGAGATTTTGATAATTGACTATTGTTGTTTGAAATGGTAAAAACTGTCCAGACTTGAACTAAACAGACAACTCGAAAGGAGTCCCCGTGCATCACATCAAGATCACTGAACTGTCCATCGCGGCAAATGTCTGCGGACAAGTGCTGCGCGAAGTCGAGAAACAGCCTCAATGGTCCATGGCGCATGTCGTCATGAATCCGATGGCAGTTTCGCTTCTCCATCAGCATCGAAAGATGGAGGAGATCTACGTTGTGACTCGCGGGTTTGGGAGACTGGGTCTGCTGACCCCACACTCCAAACCAACTGGTCACTTCGAAAAAGTAGCAGCTGGTTCCGTTCACCGGATCGAGCCGAAAGTTCCGCACATTCTCGAGAATGAGACTGCGGGCACGCTTGAACATCTTGTTTTCGCGTTCCCGCCCTTCAATCCCAAGGACGTACACCTCATCAAGAACAAAACTGTCTGCGGGTGGACGCACGAACTGGATCTGCAGGAAGAACAAGACTGTTTCGACGGAGCAAAAATCCTTCCGTACTCCTTTCCCGATCTTGACATCAGCATGGCCTTTGGACGGGTCACTAACGACTCCAAGAAGCGAAAGAAACCACACTTCCACAAGCGGACAACCGAATGGATCTACGTGGTCGAGGGCGAAGGGACCATCCTCATTGGTGGCGAGGAAGGCTCCATGAGCCACGGCGACTGGTTCCGTATTGATCCACGCGAACCGCATGCCATGCGCAGCGACACGCCCGAAAACCTAGTGGTCGTCTGTGTCTGTTCCCCTGCGTTCGATATGAACGACGTGTACTACTAATCAGCTTTCGTGCTGGTTCCTCCCGCCGCGCCGCAAGGCCCGGCGGGATTTTTTATGCAAAACTGTCATTCTGACCCAAAGTGGTAAAAAATTGTTTACACTGAGCTTGTCGAAGTGGAACCAGCTTGTATGGGAACTCAACTGTTGGCTCCTCCTTAGGAAAGGATTTAGAGGCTAAGACTTAGGTTTTGGGCCAGGGTCGTCCAACATCTCCGTAAGCCTGTCCCTCAATTTTCTGGCCATATTTTCAGTAAACTTAAAACGCCCTAAAAGATAAGCTGGCGAGTGTAGAGTGTCCGAATAGAACTCAAATCCGATAATTTTATGGACTTTACCGCCCTTCTCTTGCAAATACACATTTGTAGAAGCCATGCCCTGCACGGTCTCTTTTTTGAGATCAATCTCCATATCGGAAGTATAAACTCCACCACTTAATACTGCCACTAGGGATTAGAAGCGGTAAAAGGCCTTATTTTAAGGCACTATTGACAATAGATACTAAATCTGGTAACATACCAGTACGGCACCCGCAATCACGCGAGAGGACCGGTTCTCACAGGAGGACAACACGTGCGCAACTTGAACCTTGATACCGCCCTGCGGCTCTACCCGAAGCTCAAAGAAGTCATCCCCTGTACATCTCCGGACGGCGGCATCAGCCGACGCCACGGAGACCGGATCGAGTCCATCAGGGACATGCACATCGACGAGCCGAACGTCGTGCTCGAGTACTACAACGACGACGTGGCGCAAGAGACTGAACTTGGTAGCGATATGGTGGTCGACCACACGGTCATCCGGCACACCATCGCAGTTTGCCATCGGCTCTCGCGTCCGACAGAGTACCTCAACATCCAAGGCGGATGTTCTCACCACTTGGGCGAGGACCGGCAACGGTCTCCGGCCAAGTCCCTATGGGACGCCTTGGTGGAACTGAAGGACTTCGACTACGTCGTGGTCTTTACCTCGGTAACCGACGAGCGGACACGCAGCCGCTGGGACGACGACCGAATTGACTACAGTGCGCCTTGGTCCGAAGGGGTCGAGGAGTACTGGGACATCGACATCATTCTCCCACCCAAGGACAGCCTGTTCGGGACCTTGTGGCATCGGGGCAAGGATGGCATCATCCGCGACCCCACCGCCAAAGGCCCGTTCAACGGCATCCGCGGACTGGAGGAGCTGAAAAAGCGCATCAGCGCATACTGATCACTGCCCCGCACTAATAGAGAGCCTCGCGCTCCACTTGGTGCGGGGTTTCTTTTATTTGTGGCCCACAACTCAAAACTTTTTCGTCAAAAAGTTTTGGTCGCCGGCCCCGCCTCGGCTGTTTTGTGGGAGAACTTATGAAGCCCTATGCATTCATTAATGCTGCACCAAGCAACAATAGCAATACAATACCTGCAATTTTTAATCCAGAAAGTATAACCGCAATCCAAGCCACGACTTTTCCTTTTTCGCGCGTACGAGCAATTTGTCGCAGCGCACTAATACCGAAAATTAACCCTAACAGGGGGAGGAGATAAAGCGTGTAGGGAGCATATGCTAAGCCTGAAATAAATTGTACGAGTAGTCCATCTAAAAAACTGATTACGGATAAAATAATTGCCACGATCGAAAATTTATTCATATAAATATGATAGCACCGGTTTGCAAGCCCACGGGGAATCGGTCAGGCGTAATTTTTTGCTAAAAATTCGCACGACCCTGCCTCGCCCTCGTCAGGCCTGCGGCTTTCGATTCTCGCCACCTGGCGATCATAGTGGCACCAAAAAACCCGAGACTAGCTCGGGTGTTTTGGTGCCATGACCCCACGGGGAATCGAACCCCGGTTTAGAGCTTGAAAAGCTCTCGTCCTAACCGTTAGACGATGGGGCCTATACTCTGAACTCAATTATTATACTTACTCTTTGGATATCTGTATAGATTCTTCCATAGTTCTGCAGAACTATGGTATAAGACTATATGGACAAAAGAAGATACAAGGATTTGGAGCGGATATTTAAAGGTCTCGCCAATCACCGTCGTATACAAATTATTGATATTATATCCAAAGAGCCGGAGCTTTCATTGGTAGAATTGGCCGCGCGTCTTTCTATCGACTTTAGAACTGCTTCAGAACATACCCGCAAATTAGCCCTGGGAGGTTTGATAATGAAACGTTACGAGGCCGCAAGTGTCCGGCACGGCCTCACCAGCCGCGGTAAAGAGGTTCTCAAGTTCTGCAGAACATTGGAATAAGAACTGGAGAGTTAAGACAAGTAGCAGTAACGGACAAAAAATGCTAC
>JBBTSH010000026.1:0-5459 GCA_038064795.1 Patescibacteria group bacterium
GAATCTCCGACCCCAAGCCGCGCGATATCCACAAGGCGAGCGTGCGTGATCGTCTTTTGCATCATGCCATGCACCGACAGCTCTACCCGTTTTTTGACAAGACGTTCATCCACGACTCTTATTCTTGCCGGGTCGGGAAGGGCACGCACAAAGCGATGTATCAATTTTTCGCATATGCGAGAAAGTGTTCACACAACCACACCCGTACCTGCTGGGTACTCAAGTGCGATATCAAAAAGTTCTTCGCCTCGATTGACCAGACGATCTTGCTCGAGATTCTTGAGCAACGCATATCCAACCAAAATATTTTGTGGCTGTTACACGAAGTAATAGGCAGTTTTTCTTCATCACTATCAAATCGGGACATTCCAACATTTGCGCGAATGTTGGAATGTCCCCAAGGCCTGCCGCTCGGCAACCTCACGAGCCAACTGCTAGTGAACATCTACATGAACGAATTTGACCAGTATGTGAAGCACCAACTTAAAGCAAAATACTACGTGCGTTACGCGGATGATTTTATTTTTCTATCGTCTGACAAAAAAGAATTGGAAAAGTTATTCCCATTTATCATAATTTTTTTGCGCGACAGATTGCGGCTTGCGCTACACCCAGACAAGGTGTTTATCAAAACACTCGCCTCGGGTGTGGATTTTCTCGGTTGGGTGCATTTTCCTGACCATCGAGTGCTTCGCACGGCGACGAAGAAGCGAATGTTTAGGCGTACAATAGAGCTTGAAGCAGATAGTCCGGTTGCACAGTCCTATCTCGGAATGCTCAAACACGGCAATACCAAAAAACTGAAGGCTAAGGTAGTATAAGCTCATGATTTCGCGGGAAGAGATAGACACCCTGGCTGAGCTCGCGCGGCTCAAGCTCACTGATGAAGAGGCATCAGGGCTTCAGAAGGATATTTCGAATATTCTGGACTACGTGGGGCAGGTCTCAATGCAGAGTGGACAAGGCTCGACCTTGACCCAAGACTCCCCAAGGTCGAACCTTAGGAATGTGATGCGTGCCGACCTGCCGCGCGCGGACGGGGACCCGCTTGCGGGCAAGCGAGAGGCATTGCTTGCCGCGCTGCCGAAAAGAGAGGGCGACTACGCGGTGGTGCGCAAAATAATCCAGAAAGACGAATAAGATTATGATATATGGGAATCTCTGAACTTTCGATTACTGAAGCGTCTAAAAAGTTGCAGGCTGGAGAAATAACTGCAGTTGATTTAGCGCGCGCTTGTCTTGAGGAAATAAAAAAAAAGAATAAAAGTCTCAATGCATATCTCGAAGTGTTTAATGATGTTCTCGAGCAAGCAAGGGTGGCAGATGAGCGCCGTGCAAAAGGGGAGAGTCATCCGCTCCTCGGCATTCCACTGGCAATTAAAGACAATATTTTAATTGAGGGGCGCCATGCCTCGGCGGCATCTAAAATTCTTGAGGGCTATGTTGCGTCGTACGATGCGACGGTCATAAAAAAGCTCAAAGAAGCAGGTGCTGTGTTCATGGGCCGTACCAACATGGACGAGTTTGCGATGGGTGGTTCAAATGAAAATTCGGCGTTTGGTCCCGTCAAAAATCCGCATGACGAATCGCGCGTTCCTGGCGGCTCTTCTGGTGGCTCCGCTGCGGCAGTAGCAAGCCACATGGCGCTGGGCGCGTTGGGGACGGAAACGGGTGGGTCAGTACGCGAGCCCGCAAGTTTTTGCGGACTTGTTGGAGTCAAACCAACGTATGGCGGCATATCGCGCTCAGGAATCATGGCAATGGCCGCGTCATTAAATCAATGCGGGGTGTTTGGTAAAACAGTTGAGGATGCTGAGCTTATCTATGAGACTATCCGCGGCAAAGATCCTTTAGATAGTCAGTCCATTGACCCGGGATTTTATCCTGAGCCACAGGTTAAAAAGAAAATCGGCGTACCGCGTGCACTCATTGCACAGGGTGTAGATGCTGGGGTGCTCGAGCGATTTGAGCAGGCCCTCAGCACGCTGCGCGGCAGCGGATATGAGGTGGTCGATGTGGAACTCCCGTCGGCGCCGCTTACACTTCCTATTTATTACGTCATTGTACCTGCAGAGGTATCCACCGACCTGGCACGTTTTGACGGCGTGCGCTACGGTCTCTCACACAAAGGCGCTTCGCAGTGGGAGGATTACGCAATTTCAAGAGCTGAAGGTTTTGGTCCTGAAGTACGCAGGCGCATCATGCTCGGGACGTATGTACTCTCGTCCGGCTATTATGATGCCTATTACGGCAAAGCAATCGCCGCGCGGGAGCTTCTCACACGCGAAGTCTCAAAAGTTCTTGAAACGGTCGACGCTATTGCTACTCCTACGGCGCCCTCTCCCGCTCCTAAGTTAGGCGAAAAATCTGACCCCCTTTCCGTGTATCTACTCGATATATTTACCGCTACCGCGAATCTCACGCTCCACCCAGCTATTTCTGTGCCGATGGGCACGGTCGAGCGCGAGGGGAAACACCTTCCGGTAGGAATCCAGTTCACTGCGGCGCATGGAGATGAGGAGGCTCTTTTCAACATCGGTAAACAGATAGGCGGGAATATGCACTAGAATAGAGTGCATGGACGACACCAACTACCTCAATCTCGAATACATTCTGGTCAAGATCTACAATCTCTTTGCGGGTGTAGATGCGGGGGAAATTCCAGCGCAATCGCTCATACTCATTGAACGCATTGCATGGGTGGGTATCGGCCTCTCTTTTTTGTTTCTTATCGCGATAGTGTATTTCCGGGTGCGGTTGGGGCAAGTGGAGCACGCGGGGTGGCACCGCAGGGTTGAGGAAGAGATCGCGCTTGCGCAAAAACGGGATACGCATAAGGCCCTTAACCCGCGTTGGCAGCATGTCATAGAGCTCGTAAACGCTCCTCCGCCGGAAGGGCAGAACAACTGGCAACGCGCCATCCTTGAAGCCGACAACATGCTCGCTGATTTACTGACTCAACTTGGCTTGAGGGGATCGTCGGTGGGCGAGCAGCTCCGTGACGCAAACCCGCTTCAATTTACAACGCTCGACCTTGCCTGGGAGGCGCACAAAATGCGCAACACGCTAGCGCACATGGGCGAAACCTACCCGCTTGCCGAACGTGAGGCGCACGCGACCATAGACCTCTACCGCAGAGTGTTCGAGGAGTTTAACTATATTTAATTTTCGAACTTGCTTGTTGCGGGGCCGGGATTTGCACCCGGGTCCCGAGGTTATGAGCCTCGTGAGGTACTACTCCTCCACCCCGCTAGTGCGGAATAGTATAGCAGAAAATTCGTTGAAGTAAAGTGTCAAAAATGCTACGGTAATCACATTGTCCTCCTTTGCTAAAGCTACGGAGGGCGCTGCCGGTGTAGCTCAGGTAGTTAGAGCATGGGACTCATAAACCCAAGGTCGCAGGTGCAAGTCCTGCCGCCGGCACAATCAATCAAAAATATCGGCTAAGTAGGTATCGATTTCGCGCTGCTCGAGGTCGTAAAAATGTTTCTCGCGTCTATGGAGCGAAGAGGCGAGTTTGACGCCCACGAACCGCCAGTGCCACGGTTCAAAGATGTAATACCCGTTGTTTTCGGGGTAGGAGAGTATGAATCCATATTCGTGCGCGTGCGCAAGCATCCACTGGTAAGCCGCGGTCTTGTCAAATCCCGCAAGCGCCCCTCCCTGGCCTTTTGAGATGAAATCAACCGCCGTGCCGAGTTGGTGTTCGGAGTATCCTTGGTCTGCAGAAAATTGATTGGCGCTTCCCGCACCGTAGGTAACCGTATATGACGATTTGAGCGACGTCTGCTCGTTGAACGAGCGGTATGCCGATTTAACAAAAAGCTCAACGTCGTCGTCTTGCGCCTTGTTGAGCATGCGCTCGAGGTACGGTTGCACGTCGGCATTGATTTTTTCAAGCCGGTCTTCACTGTAGAGATACGCTTTTTCTATTTCTGCGAGCCGCGCCGGCGCGTAGTGCTCGTTGAGGAAAAATACTTTCGAATATTTTTGCAGCAGCTCGGGATCGGTCTTGCTCAACTTTTCGAGCGTGCCGAGCGTCGACTCAAACCCGCCGACACGCGACTGGATCGCGGCGATATTTTGCTGCGAGGCGTACAGCTCGTCAGATACGGAGAGTGATTTTTGTTCCAACGCATCAAGATTTTCGGATATTTCTTGCGTCGTACTGGCCAATTCGGCGCCGAGCTTTTGCGTTTGTATGAACAAATAGGCATTGCTTCCTCCGAATAATATGATCACACCGATACCCGCATACAACGCCGATCCGGAAGTAAAAATCGATCTCATTTCCTAGATACTACCATTTTTTATTGTCGAGTCGTTTAATTCGGTGTTATCATGGGTCCAATGAATCCAAACAAAGCATTGTGGGAAAAAGGAGATTTTACCGAGATTGCTGCTTTTATGCGGGAATCCGGTGAAGCGCTCGTTCAGTCGCTCGGGGTAAAACCGCCACTGCGAGTTTTAGACCTCGGTTGCGGAGACGGCACCACGGCAATCCCTCTGGCCCGTTTGGGTGTCGAAGTTGTCGGTATCGACATTGCCAAGAATCTCGTTGACGCCGGAAACAAACGAGCTGCACAGATGGGTCTTGGCAATCTGACATTTCAAGAGGGAGATGCTTCAAACATGCCAGAAGTCAGCGACCGCTCTTTTGACCTCATCCTATCTGTATTCGGTGCCATGTTTGCTCCTAAGCCTTTCGACGTAGCAAAAGAAATGGTTCGTGTTACAAAGTCGGGCGGGCGCATAGTGATGGGTAACTGGATCCCCAACGACCCAACTTCATTCGTTTCGCAGTTGTTGAAAATAAGCGCGGCATTTACGCCACCGCCCCCCGAAGGTTTCATCAGTCCGATGACTTGGGGCGTAGAACAGCACATCATCGAGTATTTTGGGAAAGCCGGAGTGCCTCAAGATAAAATATCCATGACTAAGGACACATATTCTTTCATCTCGCCAAACAAAAGTCCTGAAGAATTCGTTGAATTACTGGAGCGATTCTATGGGCCGACTATGAACGCGGTCGAAGCAGCTCAAAAGAGCGGAAAAATGGAGGAGCTCCATACTCAACTTGTGGAGCTTGCAAAATCACAAAACAAGAGCACCGATGGCAATACCTCGATACCGGCCACCTTCATGCGGGTGACCGTTAACCTGTAAGAACGCGCTGAACCGATGCTAGGTTCAATTTGCGCGAGAGACCCGCCTCGACTTGACGTCGAGTCAAGGCGGGCGGGACTTGGCTTCCGGTCGTCCTTCGTCGTCACTCAGGACGCCTGCAGCCCCGGCTCGCCGCCCCGCAATTGCGGGGTATGGCTGCGCCGTTCAAGTCCCGACGCCGCTTCGCGGCTTCTATAGCACAAAACGCGCCGGCAGATGCCGGACGCGTTTTTGCTAAGCGCGAGAGACGGGACTTGAACCCGCAACCTCCGCCGTGACAGGGCGGCGCTCTA
>JBBTSH010000027.1:0-2537 GCA_038064795.1 Patescibacteria group bacterium
TCCCGCGCGCAGCGACGAGATGTATGCAAGCGTGACGAACACAAGACCTATCATGCCGGTCACCACCTCCGGCACATGCATGACGATCCCAACCAGCATCGATAAGCCGAGGCCCAAGATCGCCCAATGCGCGCCGTGCTCGAGATAGCGCAGCGTCTCAAGCGTCTTTTTGCGCACAAGATACACGGTAATAGAACGTACAAAGTATGCACCGACACCCAAGCCCACAAAAATAATCGGAATCACCGACGTAAGCGCAAACGCGCCCACCACGCCGTCGAGTGAAAAAGCCGAGTCAAGAATGTTGAGGTACGCAAAGAGCACCGCGCCTCCCGCCGCCACGTTCCCCGCCTTAAGATCAAGGGTGCTCGTGATGCCCTGCATCACCACGAAAATAAGGAGTCCGATGCTCCCCGCCGCGAGCACTTGCGCTTGGTCGGGCGCGAGATATGAGAGCCCGAGCAGCGTTGCGAGCGCTATCGCAAGCTCTATCGCCTCGATCCTTCCCCAGCGCGCGAGCGAGCGTTCAACCCACGCTATCCAGTGCACCTCTTTGCCGACATCGAAGAAATATTTAAGCGAAACCATGAGCAAAAACACGCCGCCGAACGCATTGATGGCGTGCGACGCCTCGGCAAGCATGCGCGCATATTCGGCGGGACTCTCAAACGCAAGCACGGCTGCGGCGATGGGCGATATCCACGCGGCAACCCCCACGATGATCGCCGGTAAGATGAGGCGTGTGCCGAACACCGCGATGAGGATTCCCCACGTGAGAAATCTTTTTTGCCACTGCTCGCTCATCTGCGCCAGCACTTTGGCGTTGACGACCGCGTTGTCGAATGAAAGCGTGATCTCAAGAATCGAAAGCAAGCACGCGAGCAAAAACGCCGCCATGCCTCCCCACCAGTACACCGCCGCGAGCGCCAGGGCAGAAATAACAACGGGCGCGATGAATATATTCATGAAACATATTGTACCTTATGTGCCAATTAGTGGACGAAGTTAGAACCTCTCAAAGTGGAGGATACCCAATACATTCTTGTGCTTTATAAAACAGAAAACCCACCGAAGCGGATCTTCCGTTAGGGTGGGTTGTTTCAGGCTGCGACACCTGCGAATTGGAACTGCAGTTGCCGGAGAACAGCAGCCGACAAGTCGGCGGCGAGCCTGTCGATGTCGTCCGTACGGACAGTGTCCCGAGGATGAAGGTCCACGAATCCGAGGTAATTGCCATCCTTGGCATACAACCTCACGTGACCATCCTCCTGAAACGCCGCCGGCTTTCCAAGATTGTCTGCGAGGTGGTAAGTGACGCGCAGAGGAAAGCCGAGTTGCATGTTGTAGAAGTCGGACGAACTCGGATACTCCGCGAAAACTCGTATATATTCGTGGCCGCCGATTTGATCGATCGATTCCAACGCCTCCGATAACTTGAGCATGAACTTGTTCCATGCGTCGAGTTTGCCAACCCGAGCGACGATTTCCGGACTGACAAGTGTGAATGAGCTAATCATCTGATGGCCCTCCTGAGACCGTAGACATGATTTGGAACCTGTATCAATTATACTCCTAATAGGAGCTTTTGTCAATAGCTTGGTTGGAACCGCTAGGGTTTTACATAGGCTAGTCACAAATAACTTTTTGCCGTCGCAAAAAGTTTTCGCGACCCCACGTACCGTTCGGTACGGGGCGGGTATCCAATTTTTCTTTTTAACCTGAGTCCGTCGAAGGTTGGCGGACTAGATATGAATTCGCGGAGCGCATACAATTGCTCTTTGAATTGAAAAAGAAAGAAGCCCCGTGCTGAAGTGAGCGCGAAGCTCCTTTCAAACACGAGGCCTTCGCCAGCGATGCTGGGGTAGCTATTTCTGCTCGCGCGGCGTGAGCCGTTCGAGCGGGACGACCTTGTCCTTTTCGAGATAGGCGAACCAAAACGTTGCGGCGTTGGTGTTGCTCGGGTTGATAAGACGCATAACTTCGAGCACCACAAACTGGTCGGGTTTCTCCACCGTCTTCTCGAAGATTTGCTGGATGGTCGTGCCCTTCCATTTGTAGCTCCATTCGGTGCCGCTGGAAAAACCGGCGACCGGAGTGGCGGCGATGCGAACGGCGAGCGGCTCGGTGATCCGTTCAGAGATCCTCGGCGCGATGTAGAGCACTGCGCCGCCACCGCCGGAAATATCCTGCGGAGTGGCGTTCACGCCGCTGGTGCTACTGCCGATCGCGAAGCCGATGATGCCGCACAAAAGGCACTGCGCTTGTGCGACAGACGGAATGCCAGCGAGTAGGGCGAGACCGACGAGACTGGTTGCAAAGAACTTGCGCATTTAAATCCTCCTGTGAGATTGGACACGCGATGTCGAGAACATAGCATAGAGTAGCGCAGTTGTCAAGCCAAAAAATCGGCCAGCGGCCATTGCAATGGGTTTTGGCCGCCGAGCGAAGCGAGGCGAACCAAAACTCTTTGACTTTTCCTGTCTGGTGCTTGTTTATACCTCTGCGCGTACTTATTTTAGCAGAAATTGCTGACGTTT
>JBBTSH010000028.1:0-3242 GCA_038064795.1 Patescibacteria group bacterium
AGCGCGAGCGGGTGCCTTCCTTTTTCTTTCTCTGATTTGTGACGATAGTCGCTGTAAGAAAACAGCACGACCGCCGCAAACGAGAGCCCGACGCCGACCATGGTAGGCGTCGTGAGAAACTGCACCTCGTTCAAGAAGTACCACGCCAATAACATGGCTATGAGGTCGTCTCCCCACGTAAAGAGCGAAGTTTTGGAGAGGGATAATTCGATGGCACGCCACTGGCAGTACGCGCCAAAGCCGTTTATAAAGCCAACCGCCACTATGACAAGGAAGGCTAAGCTGAGGGAGAGCCCAAACATAAGCGCCCCCAACAGTGCGAGCAACGACGCGCTCAGGAATTGGAGCATAAAGCGCTCCTCTCTCCCGATACCTGTCGCCGCCACTTTTATCATCCACGGTGCAACAATGTGCGCCACAGCGATTCGCAGAGCTACCGGTATAAGCCACATGGCCACTCCTCCTTAGGTTATTCAGCTCTTAGATCCGCGTGCAAAATAGCACTATTTATAAAATTAGTCAAATAGTGTTAAGATACGTTGCATGAAAGTGGTCGCGATTATCCAGGCGCGGATGGGTTCCACTAGGCTGCCTGGCAAGATACTCAAACCTCTCGCAGGAAAGCCGATGCTGTCCGTCGAAATAGAGCGACTCAAAAGTTCTAAAAAAATAGACGCGTTTGTGCTCGCGACTACCGATACCCCCGCCGATGATACGACTGCAGTGCTCGGTGCACAGCTTGGGCTCACGGTGTTTCGCGGGAGCGAACAAGATGTGCTCGACCGCTACTACAAGGCTGCCCAAGAAGCGGGTGCAAATGTTGTCGTCCGGGTCACCGGCGATTGCCCGATGCATAGTGGCACCGTGGTCGACGAAGTAGTAGAACACTTTTTGCAAAGTGGCGCCGACTATTGCATAGGGCCTACCAATAGACCTGAAGGTTTTGATACGGAGGTGTTTACGTTTGCGGCACTCGAACGCGCTTCGCGTGAAGCAACACTTCCGTCCGAGCGCGAGCATGTCACTCTGTATATTCGCAATCATCCAGAACTCTTTACGCTTGCACCAGCGTGGAGCACCGGAGGCAAGGATTACTCCGCACTGCATTTTTCAGTTGATACGCCACAGGATTTTGAACTCGCTCAAAAAGTTTTTAATGAGATAGGTGAGCAATTTTCACTGCAGGAGCTGCTCCAGTTGCTGGAGCGCAAGCCCGAACTCTTGGAGATCAACAAGGGCGGTACCGGATTTGAAGGGCTGCATAAGTCACTGAAAGAAGATGAAGCGTGGAAGATCGCACAACATCTCGTACTCGGTACGGTCGAGCTCGGGATGACCTACGGCCTTGATACCGACATTCCTCAGCCGGATAAAGACGAGGCGTTTGCGATTCTTGATGCAGCATACAAAGCCGGCATCACCAGCTTCGACACGGCCGCCGCCTACGGCAGTGCAGAGAAAGTGTTAGGGGAGTGGATTGCGGCACGTGATGTAAAAGATGCGGTAAAAATAATTTCAAAAGGCGCAGGTCGTAAAGACATCGAAGAGTCATTGCGGCGGCTGGGGTTGCAAAAACTAGATGGGTATTTGTTGCATAGCCCAAGCGGCTCCGTGAACGAGATAAAAGAAGCTAGACGCACGGGGCTTGTTGGACACATTGGAGCGTCGGTCTATGCCCCTTCGGAGATTCAAGAGTGGTTTGAATATGTACAACTTCCTTACAATGCGTTGGACCGGCGATTTGAAAAAGTAGAGACGGCAGCTATTTTTGCCCGAAGCCCATTTTTGCAGGGATTGCTTTTGCTGGAGCCTTCGCACATCCCGGCACACCTCTCTGCCGCCAAACCACACCTTGAGGGTTTCATCGGGGTCGCAAAAAAGTTCATGCTCTCTCAACTTGAGGCGGCGCTTCTATTTGCTCTCCACGCACACTCCGAACACCGTGTAGTCTTTGGCGTCAAAACTTTGCCGCAACTTCAAGAAATTCTCAACGCAGCACACACATCACTGCCAAAGGGTTTTCTCGAAGCAGTGCGCGTATTACCGATACCCGAACTTGGCGTCATTAACCCGGCGCTATGGAAGTGATATTTAGCGAGACATGGTACAGTATTTCCACATGAAAAGAAATGCGTTTACTGTCGGTTCGCGCACTATAGGGACGGGACAGCCGACTTTTATTATTGCCGAACTATCAGGCAATCATCACCAGGACTTTGCACAAGCGCTAAAGCTGATCGATGCTGCGGCAGACGCCGGGGTCGACTGCATCAAGTCGCAAACGTACACCGCCGACACTATTACGCTTGATTCGGACAAGGAACCCTTTCAAGTGAAGGTCAATGACTCTTGGCGGGGGCAAACTCTCCATAGTTTGTATCAGCAGGCGTTTACACCATGGGAGTGGCTGCCTAAGCTCAAAAAACACGCCGAGTCGAAAGGCTTGCTCTTTTTCACGAGCGTTTTTGATCCCATGGCCGTTGACTTCATGGAGGAGATAAACGTCCTGTTCTACAAAGTGGCTTCGTTCGAAGTCGTCGACGTACCGCTACTTGAGAAAATCGGCAAGACCAAAAAACCCGTCGTCATGTCCCGCGGCATGGCAACAGACGAGGAGCTGGAACTGGCGCTTAACACACTGCGTGAAAATGGCACACCGCAAGTCGCGATACTGCACTGCATCAGTTCCTACCCCGCCAAACCAGAAGAAATGAACCTCTCCACGATTGGTCACATTGCCGAGCGTTTCGGCGTGGTTGCGGGACTATCCAATCACTGCATCGACAACCGCATAGACGAGTTGGCGGTTGCGGCAGGCGCCTCGATTATTGAAAAACATCTCACGCTGCGCCGTGCCGATGGCGGGCCGGATGCGACGTTCTCACTTGAGCCTCAAGAAATGAAAGCTCTGGTTGAGAGTGTTCGGCAAACCGAAGTGATTATGGGTGGTGCTCAACATGGAGCAGGACAGATGGAAGGAGAGAATATTATCTTCCGCAAGTCGCTCTTTGCCGCCGCTCCGATAAAAAAAGGAGAAGTCTTTACCGAGCACAACGTCCGCTCCGTACGGCCGGGTGCAGGGTTAATGCCTAAGTATTACCATGCGGTGTTAGGCAAGTGCGCTACTCAAGACATAGAATTTGCCACCCCCCTGTCGTGGGATTTAGTGGAGGGTGGTGAACCAAAATAATAAAAAGCCCCGCGCGTGCGCCGGGCTTCTCTTATTATTTACACATAACCAA
>JBBTSH010000029.1:0-1240 GCA_038064795.1 Patescibacteria group bacterium
GAAAACCGGCAAGCTGACTCCGGCTCGCGCCGTGCAGATGCTGCAAGTAGCGGAAAACATGGCGCAAGCGACGTACTGGGATCTAAAAGCTAAAGGTTACCCAGATGAGCAAGCGAGAGAGAAGGCTTTGAACGAAGCAAAAATCTTCTATCTGAAGTCACAAGCCGAAGCAGAGGGCCGGAGCAATATAGCAGAACCATTAATTACGTTGTCTCAGCCGACAACATCTGCTTTAGGTTTGCCCCCTGGAACCAGTATGCCTCCCCGTTACGCAGTGACTGCCGGAAGTAATGCATACAGGATAAGAACGGCAAAGGAGATAGACGCTGAGCGAGAGCGCCGGCGCAACGCGAGAGGCTCCGGCAGAAGCGGCGGAAGCACGGTTGCCGGGAAAGGCAAGGGAGCCAAGGGCGTTCCTAAGGGCGGTAAAAAGGGCGGTTCGCCTATTCCCAAATATACTAAGGCTACCGAGGAGATGATTCGCGGCGCCTCCGAATATAGTTTAAAAAAGAACCCTGAAACTGTGCGGAAGACAGCGGAATCAATACTCCTCGGAATCATGAAAGGAATCATCAAGAGAAACGGAAAGCCAATCCCTTACGAGGAGATACCGTTCTACATTGAAAATCGTATTCGAGAGTTCGTAGGAAAACCTAAATGACTGAATTTAGCGACAGCGCGATAGCACAGATGGAATCGCGCGTCAAACGCGCGGTGTTCATTGAGCGGCAGCGAATCGCCGCAGGCGAGGAACGTAAAAAGCGTAAAAAGCCTTCCCCTGCCCGGCGCGCGCTGAGTGCCGTAGAAGAAGCTATTGGTTATTTGGTGCCGGACAAGCCTCTCCCGCGCCTTACAGGCCCGCCGATTGCGTTTCATCCTTATGTGCCGGGAACGCCCGCTCCTGACCCTATGCCTGGTCTCAGACGTAAGCCCGCATCGTCTGCAGACATCCTGCGCGATATTGGCGCAGCAGTTTTGCACGCGGGTGTTCGTACGGACGTTAATATTGCCAAGTTAGCCAAGAACCTGGGGCTGAATACCGACCAGTATATTCAGGAAACCGAGGAACTCCTGGAGAGCGATCCGAATTTGCAAGCGCGCGCCTTGACCAGCGGCCCCGGCGCTCAATTATTCCAGGCCGCGAGCGAAAGCGTCGGCCCATCGCTCCTCACAGGCGCTTTGGCCGCCCCACTTGGCCCGTTGGGTATGTTAGCCGCTCCCGGACTTATGTTCGGCGGCG
>JBBTSH010000030.1:0-23973 GCA_038064795.1 Patescibacteria group bacterium
CCTGTATGTAGGGGAGAATCCCCGCTACGGTCATTGCAAAAACTATAGCACGGCAGCTCTACGGCTGCAATTGCATTAATCTTGACTCATGCCGCTACTCTTGTATACAGCCCTCAACTCATTGTTTGACGTATGAAAAAGAAAAACAAAAAAGCGGCTAAAAAGCCCGCCGTTACAAAGCTCGTTGCGCGCACTACCAACACGCTTGGGGTCATGCCGCTTGCCGACCGGGTGCTCGTTAAGCCGCTTCCTCCGGAAACCACGACTCCCTCGGGCATCATTATCCCCGATACCGCCAAAGAAAAACCCGAACAGGGGAAAGTGGTCGCCGTAGGCCCGGGCAAAAAAACGGATGAAGGGAGGGTGGTCCCGGTGTCGGTAAAAGTGGGCGACAAGGTCATGTTCAATAAATATGGTTTCGACGAAGTGAAAGTCGCGGGTGTGGAGTACTACCTCATCAGCGAGCAGAACATTTTGGCAGTAATTAACTGATACTATGGCAAAACAAATACTTTTCAACGAACGCGCGCGTCGGGCGCTCAAAATAGGCATCGATAAGGCGGCGAATGCGGTCAAGATCACCTTGGGTCCGCGCGGCCGTAATGTGGCCTTGGACAAAGGTTACGGCGGCCCCACGATCACCAACGACGGCGTTTCTATCGCGAAAGAAATTTCGCTTAAAGATAAATTTGAGAACATGGGCGCCGAAATCGTTAAAGAGGTCGCCAGCAAGACAAACGACATCGCCGGCGACGGCACGACAACCTCGGTCGTGTTGCTGCAAGCGCTGGTCAATGAAGGGATGAAGCACACGGAGGCGGGACTCTCTGCCATGGAGGTGCATGACGGCATTCTTGCAGCTTCAAAACAGGCGGTTGAAGCGCTCAAAAAACTTTCTAAGAAAATTTCAGCCCATGAAGAAATAAAACAAGTTGCTTCACTGTCAGCAGAAAGTACCGAACTGGGGGAGACAATTGCAGATACCATTAAAACAGTAGGGAAAGACGGCGTGGTAACGGTGGAAGAGTCGCAGTCGTTGGGGATCGAGAAAGAAATCGTCGAAGGTCTCGCCTTTGACCGGGGGTATGTTTCGGCATACATGATTACCGACGCTGCGCGCATGGAGGCAAGCTACAAAGATCCGTGGGTGCTTATTACCGACAAAAAAATCTCTTCGGTGCAGGAAGTATTGCCGCTTTTAGAAAAAGTGGCGCAAAGCGGTAAAAAAGATCTGGTGATTATTGCCGACGATATCGACGGCGAGGCGCTCACCACGTTTGTACTCAATAAACTGCGCGGCACGTTTAATGTGCTTGCGGTCAAGGCGCCGGGCTATGGCGACCGGAAAGAAGAGATGTTACGCGATATCGCGATAGTGACGGGAGGCGATGTTATTTCAGAAAAGACAGGCATGACGTTTGAACATGCGACCCTCGAAACGCTCGGAAAGGCCTCGAAAGTGGTCTCTACCAAAGATTCGACCGTGATCGTCGGCGGCAAAGGCGCTAAAAAAGATATCGAAAAAAGAATTAAAGAAATCCGCGAGCAGATCGCGCAAACGGATTCGAAGTTTGATAAAGAAAAGTTGGAGGAACGTTTGGCAAAGCTCGCGGGCGGCGTGGCGGTCATCCGCGTTGGTGCCGCAACCGAAACGGAGATGAAATATCTCAAACTCAAGATTGAAGATGCGGTTAATGCAACCAAGGCGGCGATCGAAGAGGGGATCGTGCCGGGCGGCGGCACCTCGCTCATTAAAGCGGCGCAGGAGGTTGAGGTGATCTATCAAAAAAACAAAGACAAAATGACTGCGGGCACGCGCGTTGGATATGAAGTCGTACTGAAGGCGCTCGAGATGCCGCTGCGTCAGATTGCAGAGAACGCGGGAGTGGATGCCGGCGTGGTGGTGGATAAGATCAAAAATGCCAAGGGCAATGCGGGCTACGACGCGCTCAAAGACGAGATTGTCGAAGATATGCTTGCGGCGGGGATCATCGACCCGGTCAAGGTAGAACGCACGGGGCTTGAGCGTGCCGCCTCCGCAGCCGCTATCTTGCTCACGACCGAAGTCGCGATAGCCGAGGAGCCAAAAGAAGAGAAAGAATCTCCTGTCGGCATGAGTGGCATGGGGGATATGGACTACTAACTTCCAGGACCGTCCTTGAAAAAGAAGAACCGCCTCGGGTAGAACCCCGAGGCGGTTTAGTCAGTGCTTTTTGAACTTAGGGTCGAAACATTCTTGAGGCAGGTCGGTGTCAGTCCAATCGTCGTCGGCTATCGTCGGGTCGACCTCTTCGAGGTCGTCGAACGGGACGGCCTCGTTGCCAACAAATTTGACGCGTTGCCCGACAAGGTTCGCTATCTTGGCGAACTCGCCAGCAATCTGGTCAACCTTCTTGCGGGCACCTTCAGGTGCTCTCTCGAGTGCCGGCAGAATAGCAGCGACGTCTTCAAGCGGAGTACGGCCCCGCCCGCCAAAATGCAGACTCCTAAGGTGGAAGAACACCGTCTCGAGCATATCTCGTTCGCTCATGTTCTGGCAGTCCATCAACCCATGAATGTCGATGGTGCTTGAGCCGACGCGCTGAACCGGAGTGCCGGCCGCCTCCATTGCCAATAGATGGTCAATAAAGACAAATAAATCCGTGCATTTCCAGCTCCGCGAACCGCTTCTTGAGTGCTTCAACGTCAAAGAACTTTTTCGTCACGACGCGCTCTCCTGTGATTTGAGGTACGTACGCATTTACTAAACACTATTTTAGTGAAACTTGCAATTTGGGTAAAAGTTGTATAATAGCGGCATGAACGCTATCTATATTGTGTTCGGGCTATTAGCAGTCATTGTAGTGTGGGTGATTTTCGCCTACAACGGTTTTGTGCGCATGGTGCAGCGCGCCAAAGAGGCGTGGGCCGACATCGACGTGCAATTGAAGCGCCGCTATGACCTCATCCCGAACTTGGTTGAGACGGTCAAAGGATACATGACCCACGAGCGCCAAACGCTCGAGAGCGTGACCGCCGCGCGCGTGGCTGCGATGGACGCGGGTGGCATTGCCGAGAAGGGCAAGGCGGAAAATATGCTCTCGGGTGCCTTGAAGTCGCTTTTTGCCGTGGCGGAGAGCTACCCCGACCTCAAAGCCAACACCAATTTTCTCGAACTCCAGCGTGAGCTCTCCGACACCGAAAATAAAATCCAGGCGGCGCGCCGTTTTTACAACACCAACGTGCGCGACCTCAACACCGCGATAGAAAGTTTCCCCGGCAACATTATTGCAGGATTTTTCAACTTCGAACCGCGCGAATTCTTCGAATTGAGCGAAAGTGAAACTGCCGCGCGGGAACCCGTGAAGGTGAGTTTCTAAATGGCGTCTAATCTCTATACACATCAAAGTCAAAACGTCGCAAAGACATGGGTACTCATGTTTGTGTTTTTGGTCGTGGTTATCGGCATTGGTTGGGCCGTGTCGTGGTACTTCAACAACCCCGGTATTTTATTTTTTGCGGTGATCCTCGCGATAGTCATGAACGTCACGAGCTACTGGTTTTCAGACAAACTGGTGGTGGCCATGGCGGGCGCGCGTGCCGCACCGGAGAGCGAATTTCCTGACCTGCATAATTTGATTGAGAACTTGGCTATCACTGCGGGGCTGCCGAAGCCAAAAATTTATATCATCAATGAGCCGGCACCGAATGCTTTTGCCACGGGGCGCAATGCCGAACATGCGGTCGTGGCGGTCACGACGGGGCTTCTCACTATGCTCGACAGGACCGAGCTTGAGGGGGTGATTGCCCACGAGCTCTCGCACATCGGCAACAAAGATATGCTGGTCTCGACTGTGGCAGTGGTGTTAGTGGGGTTTGTTACCTTAATTTCGGATTTCTTTTTGCGCGCGAGTATGTTCGGGGGAGGGCGCAATAATAACGACAACCGCAGTAACCCCATTCTTGCGATCATCGCAATCGCGCTCATCGTACTCGCACCCATTGTGGCAACGCTGTTGCAGCTTGCCATCTCGCGCAAGCGCGAGTTTTTGGCCGATGCATCAGGTGCGCTTTTGACCCGCTACCCCGAGGGTTTGGCAAACGCGCTACGCAAAATCGGCTCCTATGCAGCGCCCATGCGCCGCGCAAACAACGCGACCGCGCATCTTTTTATCTCCAACCCCTTTGGCCCCAAGGCGGCCATGGGCGGCATCGCCAAACTATTCATGACCCACCCGCCGATCGAGGAGCGCATCAAAGCGTTAGTGGGGGAGCGCTAGTAGAAACTCCTTCAGCTCGGCAAAGGGTCGTAAGTGCAGAGATGTTTTTGCATATTCCGTATCATCCAGTTGTCCTCGTGTCACCGTATAACCTTCGGGTATAAAAATCTTATCCCAGTCCCAGCCATTTTCGCCTGCGGGAGATTGTGCTATCTCACCATTGAGCCGGCCTTCAATAAATTTAATTTCTTTACCGTCATAATAGCCAAATGTCGTTCGGGCCGTAGCTTTTCTTGTTTTCCCATCGAGGAGGGAGCATATCTCCTGAAGAGACAAATCCTCCAGAAAAAATCGGATGAAAGGGCCAGGCAATCGGCCAAATGCGGCAAACTCCAAAGACCCATCTTCGACCAGCACCGGATTTTTGATGATCCCGTAGGCTTGTAGAGCCTTGTGCTCGACTATTTTTTTAGAATCGAGCGACTGGATCTCATCCAAGTCAATTTTTTGGTGTTTTAGGGGGAAACCCAAATATTTTGAAAAATAGTTTACTTTGTCTTGATTTCCGGTGACGAGCGTTACATCCATGAATAAAACCATAGCACGCAGCACTACAATTTGCTAAGGTAGTTTCATTGGAGGCGTCGCATAGCGGTCTAGTGCACCGCCTTGGAAAGGCGGCATACCGAAAGGTATCGTGAGTTCGAATCTCACCGCCTCCGCAAAATAATGAGCTCTTGCGAATATATTTTGCGTGAGTGCTGAGGCTCTGCGAAGTGCTCCGCCCTGTTAGGTTATCAGAACTATTTCGTAGTCTTTTTACCCATTTTCATACTCCTTTTTCAACGACATCCTACCAAACAGAGGGTCAAAAAGTCCTTGTTTTACAAGGACTTGACGTATTGACAAGAGCGTGTCGTGTGTGTACACTGTACAAGAAAGTACTTTTTAACTTCAACCCCTAACAGAGGGAGGTTCCCTTGGACATCCTGTTCTCTTGGGGAGCTCTCTCGGCGCTCCTCATTGCTATCAGTCTTTGGCAGTATATGTGGGGCATCTACACCAAGAGTGTTCCACGCCCGCTCATCTCCACGTGGGGGATGTGGGCAGTGCTTGGCCTCTTGCTTCTTATCGCGTATGAGCGGGCAGGAGCCAGACTGGATACGACACTCCTGGCAGCGTGGATGGGCTTCATCAACCCAGTCCTCATCGTACTGTTGGCTCTACGATACGGCGAACTCACGTGGACTCGTCTCGATACGTGGTGCTCGGCAATCTTCATAGCCACGGTCGTCGGCTGGTACACGCTCGACAATCCGCTTATCGGACTCACAGGCGGCATCATCGCCGACCTCATCAGCGCGATACCACAAATAAGAAAAAATTGGCAGGAGCCGCACGACGAGGTATGGGCACCGTGGACGGTGTTCTGCATCGGAAGCGGTGTTAACCTACTTGCGGTCGAGCAGTGGGGATGGACGTTCGAAGCAATGGGTCATTGGCTCTACCCCGTGTACTTCACGGTGGGCAGTGCCTCCATCGCAATCCCTGTCATCTTGCACCGTCTGGGAGTCTATCGAAACAAATCAATCGTGCAGGGGGTTTGAAATACACCGACTTGGGCGCACGGAATTTATGCGCCCTTCTACTGAGCCTACGACATCTGTCGCGGTCTCTGAGAGTCAGTTCTTCAAATATCGTCACGACAACACAGCGGCTCTGCCGCAGGAGGACAAGATGGACTTGACCCTGCTACTTGGCATCGCCGCGGGTGTTCTACAGCTCGTGGCGTTTGGCATCTACAACAAGCAAGTGTTTCAAGGCACTACAACTCCCAACACTGCTACGTGGACGCTCTGGGCTTTTCTTATAGCCCTAAACGCATCTACGTACGCCGCGATGACTGCCGATCTTGCAAAGTCGCTCTTGCCAATCGCAAGCGCATTAGCGGGTCTCGGCACTTTCGCTTACGCCCTGTTCGCAGGGAAGTTTAGGCGGTTGGACTTCTGGGACTGGGTCGTGCTGTCCATCGGCATAGCGGCGGGAGTCGTGTGGTGGTGGTATCAATCCGCCACTTACGCGAATCTTCTTGTCGTTGGGGCAGTCGTCGTCTCGTTCCTGCCACTCCTCCGTGGGGTTTGGAAAAATCCCGCGGTCGAGAAAGCACTGGCGTGGTATGTGTGGGCAACCGCCTACATCTTGCTCACGATGGTCGTAATCTTACGGTGGAAAGGTCAGTACGAAGATTTTGTCTATCCGGTCAGTATGTTCTTCCTGCACCTCGCGGTAGGACTGCTGACGCTCCGCAAAGCCGAGCTTGTTCGCGCCTAATACCGCCCGCCGCAGAGACCGCCCTTCGGGTCGTCTCTCGGTGGGCGGTTTTCTATTTCTTGCCCTAAGTACGAAGTTTATCTTTGCATAACAAGGGAGTGGTATACTAGTTCGCAGGCTCATTTGTTATCCATTGTTACTAATATTTATCTGGATATTGCTATGAATTATCTCGCTGTGCTGGTGGCGGCACTTGCCGCGTTTGGGGTAGGGGCCCTGTGGTACTCGTTTTTGTTTCAAAAGCCGTGGATGGAGTTGATGGGTTTTGACGCAGACTCGATGCGTTCGATGCCGCTCACCGGCACCCAGGCGATGGGCATCGGGTTTGTAACTACGCTCGTCATGGTCTATGTGCTCGCGATTTTTGTGTCGGTTGCGCCCAACGTGCAGGGAGCGCTCATGCTTGCATTCTGGCTCTGGCTCGGGTTCACGGCCACGGTGCAGATTGGCTCGTTTTTGTGGGAAGGGAAGCCCATTAAACTTTTTCTCATCAACGCCAGCCAAACGCTCGTCGCCATGCTGGTTGCGGCCCTTATTCTTGTGTTGTGGCGCTAGCGGACAAGATATTTTTGTGGGTATTTGCAGTGATATTGATCATATTCGGCGTGTCTATTTTGGCCATGCAACAACCAAGAACACAACTACCACTGCAGGTCACGGTGGGGGATGTCACGATCGAGGCCGAGGTAGCCGACACCGAGGACGAGCGAATGCGCGGACTCTCAAACCGCGACTCGCTGCCGCAAAATCGCGGCATGCTGTTTGTGTTCCCTGAGGAGGGGCAGTGGGGCTTTTGGATGAAAGATACGCGTATCCCGCTCGACATGATCTGGGCCGCTGCAGACGGTACTATCGTAACTATAGCTAAAAATGTGCGCCCCGAGTCGTACCCAGCCATATATAAACCGGTTGCTCCCGCCCGCTATGTGCTTGAGGTGAACGCGGGTTTTGCAGAGGCGCATGCTCTTGCCGAGGGGATGCAACTACAGCAAAACTAAATCTGACGGACAGGTAAAAGCCCCGCGGTAGCGGGGCTTTTACATACTGCGCGCGCGTCTGTAAGCCGGGTTCTGTCGTGAGTGGCAATTTATCTGGGTCCCTTGTCGCCTTGGGACTCAAGCGGCACTTCCTTCCAGCCCTCAAATAAGAAGACTCTCAGGACACGGCCTTGCACTCGGGTAAGGATTTTGCCGTTTCACCCCCTCGATTTCTCTCGGGATTCGTCACTGTTCGCACCTCTTGTGCCCGCAGAGAGCACATGACAGGCGTTACCTGCTACCTTTTTAACCCTTAATCAGGGTAAGTGCCCGGACTTTCCTCTACCAATCTTGCCCACCGCAGGTGGTTGCAAGATTGAGTATCCTGAGTTTTATCGAAGGACCCCTCGACAAGCTCGGGATGCTCAATTTTGTACTCCGCCTATGGCGGACAAAATTGGCAGCTGCAACTAAACGCGCTTTCGGCATTTTAGCACAATCCACAGGTTACGTCATTGCATAAAAAAATGATGCGTTATACTTGGGGCAGGTTCTTATTAATAGTAGTGAAAGGGCATTGTGCCTTTTCGTAGATAATAGTTAATCGACCACTATGTACGCTCTACTTTCGTGGTCGCGTATCCTGTATCTTGCGGGTATAGTTCTCGCGCTCATACTGGTGATACCGACTGCGTGGTTCCCGTTTCAATTAGCAAAAGTCGCTGTCTTTGCGCTTTTGGTGTTAGGTGCGACGATTCTCTTCGTTGCCGGTCGCGGTGTGCCCGAGCTTTTGCGTTCGCATGGATTCTATGCGGCGCTGCTTGTGGCGTTGCTGCCGCTCTCGTATGTGCTCTCGCTCCTGTTTAGTATCGACAGCAGCGTGGCGCTTAGCGGCTATGGTATAGAGACCGATACTATCGCCTTTACCGTGCTCGCGTTCGTGGCGTTCTTGATGTCTTTTGTGCTCTTCCGCACGCAACGCACGATGCGTATGCTGCTCTCGACCTTGTTTGTGGTGCTTGGAGCGGCAGCGCTCTTTCAGGCAGTGTCCGTGATGTTCGGGTCGGCCGCCATTCCGCTCTCGACGTTCGCAGACCGCTCGGTCAATTTAATCGGCAAATGGAATGATCTTGGGCTCGTCGTCGGACTCCTCGCCCTTTTTCTGTTGGTACGTGTCGAATTGATGAGTGCCTCCCGCGTATGGCGCGTCGGTACGGTCATCGGCGGTGCCGTGCTCGTGCTCATTCTTGGCGTCATTAACTTTACGCTCGCGTGGGGGATGTTGCTCGCCTTCGCGCTTATGTTGGCGGTAGTTAAATTCGTTACGGTGCGTTTTGGATCAAATGAGGGAGATGAAGACACCGAGCCGCGCACGTGGCTGCGCCGGGCGCCGTGGTTTTCGCTTGCAGCTTCAGCCATCGCCATCACCTTTCTCTTCTACGGTCCAACGCTCAATACGCAGTTAACCGCGCTGTTCCCGGTCTCCTCGCTTGAGGTGCGGCCTTCTTACGAATCAACGCTTCAAGTCATCAATGCTGCGCGCGACGGTTCGCCGCTGCGCGTCCTGTTGGGCATGGGCCCCGGCACCTTCGGGCAGCAGTGGCTCACGTACAAGCCGGCTGAAGTCAATCAAAGCCCGTTTTGGAACCTTGATTTCAATGTCGGCTTCTCTACTATCACGACCGCGCTCGGCACGGTCGGTCTTGTTGGCTCTCTTGCCTGGCTTATCCCGCTTCTCCTTGTTATCGCGGGTGTGGTGCGCGCCATGCGCTCGGCGGTACTCAGCCGCGAGGACAGGGTCTTGGCTGCGGCAGCAACGCTCGGCAGCATGTTTTTGTTCGCATCGATGCTTCTGTATGTACCGAGCCAAAACATAATTCTTCTTGCGATGGCGCTTGCGGGCGCCGCGTTCGGATTTTTGTGGAGGCAGGGGCAGCCGGCAGTTGATGACACCGAGCCGCTCTCGCTGTTCGGAGGGTATGCAGTTTTGGTGACCATGGTGGTTTTGCTGGTGCTTGCGCTTGGGAGTGCCACCATTGTCGAGCGACGCTTCCTCGCACAGGCATTTGTGGGTAGTGGCATTGCAAAGCTCAATGCCGGTCAAACCGATGCGGCAATTGTGGCAGCCGGGCGTGCAAACGCCATAGAAAAGAATTTTGACGCGTACCGCCTCCTCCTTGATGCAGGCAGCGCCAAACTGCAGGCGATCGCGACGGATAAAACGCTTGCGGTTGCGGATGCGCAGCAAAAGTTCGCATCCTCCACGGCAGAAGCGATTTCTGCGGCGCAGGCGGCAATTCAAATGCACACAGCCGATTACCGGCCAAAGCTCTCGCTCGCTAATCTCTATACGTACCTCGCGTCGCTGCAAATCCAGGGAGCGGCCGAGATCGCGCGCGCGACCTATCTTGAAGCGCAAAAAAACAATCCGAAAAATCCCCAAATCCCACTCCTCCTTTCGCGTCTCTCCTTTGGCACCAATAATCCCCAGTTAGGGCAGCAGTATCTCTCCGAATCACTCACGCTCAAACCCAACTACACCGACGCCATCCTGTTCCTCGTGCAGCTCCATGTGGCCAACAATGACCTTCGGAATGCCATAGGAGCGGCGCAAGCGGCGGTGCAGTCGGCGCCCGGAGTAGGACCGCTGTGGTTCCAGCTGGGGCTCCTCTACTACTCCGGCGGCGATACGAAAAATGCGATCCCTGCATTTGAGCAGGCACTCGCCATCATTCCGGATTATGCGAATGCTAAATACTTCCTTGGTGTTTCCTACTATGCGCAAAAGCGCGCAGAGGATGGTATCACGCTCTTCGAAGATCTCGCGCGCACCAACCCCGACAACACCGAGGTTCCGCGCGTGCTCCAGAATATGCGCGCGGGCAAACCGGCGTTTGACGGTATCACTCCACCGGCTCCGGCGCCTGAAGATCGCGACACCGCACCAGTCTCGGAGTAAACTAAAAGGATGGTTCGAGCCTTCTTTGCGAAAGCGCGCGAAATACGTGGAATGCACGAGGCTGCCTATCTCTTGGCAGCCTTTGCATTACTCTCGCAAATTTTAGCATTGCTGCGCGACCGGCTTTTTGCGGCCGAGTTTGGCGCCTCGCAAACACTCGATCTCTACTACGCGGCGTTTCGCATCCCGGATTTGTTATTCGCAACGGTTGCGTCGCTGCTCTCGCTCTATGCGCTTCTTCCCGTCTTAACCGAATTGCTTGAAAAAAACGAGGGACACATGATCGCGTTTATGCGGCAGACGTTGCTCGTTTTTTTTGTTGCAATGGGAGCGATTGCCGCCGTTCTTTTTATTGGCACGCCATGGCTCGTGTCGATTGTTGCTCCCGGTATTGCCGAGGGCGTCGCGCGCGCGGATCTAATTTTGCTGATCCGCATTCTGCTGCTGCAGCCCATCCTGCTTGGCGCTTCAAATATTCTTTCTTCTTTCACACAACTGCGGCATCAGTTTTTTCTCTATTCCATTTCTCCGCTGCTCTATAACCTCGGCATTATTTTTGGTATTTTAGTTTTGTACCCTGCACTGGGGATCGCGGGGTTGGGGTGGGGAGTTGTGATCGGCGCATTTTTGCATATGAGCCTGCAAGCGCCGTTTTTCCTCGCCGAGCGCGCCGAATCGCTGCCGCCAAGCCAATTTACCCGGCAATTTTCCAAAGTACTAATGCTTTCTGTCCCGCGCACGCTTGCGCTCATGTCGGGGCAAATTGTTCTCCTCGCGCTCATCGCGTTCGCCTCGTTTCTTTCAGACGGATCAATTGCGGTATTCATGTTTGCGTGGAATCTCCAGGCGGTGCCGCTTACCATTATCGGCGTATCCTATTCGGTCGCGGCGTTTCCGACGCTCTCGCGGCTCCATGCGGCTGGAGAGCGGCAGGAATTTATCAACCATATCGAAGTCGCACTGCGCCACATCCTGTTTTGGGCCGTACCGGCTACCGTGCTTATGGTCGTGCTGCGCGCGCAGGTGGTGCGCGTGATTTTAGGATCCGGCATGTTCGATTGGGATGCCACGCGGTTGGTTGCCGCGGGGCTGGCCTTGTTTGTAATTTCACTGTGTGCACAATCTATAACGCTGCTCATTGCGCGCGCGTACTATGCAGCCGGTAAAACGGCGATGCCGCTCTATTTTTCCGGCTTTGGCATTGTTGTTTCGCTGATCAGTGCCGTACTGCTCACGGCTCTTTTTCATGAGCTCGTATTTGCGCGGCTTTTCCTAGAATCGATTCTGCGCGTCTCAGACATTGCCGGCACGACCGTATTGATGCTCGCACTCGCATATTGCCTGGGAGCACTGGTACAGGCCGGAGTCGGCCTTTATTGCGTTGCGCGCGATTTTTCGATCTCGCTTGCGGGTGTGCGGCGGCTCAGTTTCCAAAGTTTTGCGGCCGCGGTTATCGGGGGAGCCTTCTGTTATGAAACGCTCGCATTCTTCGGCGGCATCGTCGATATAAATACCGCAGGCGGCATTCTCCTGCAGGGATTTTTCGGCGGGGTGGTCGGCATCGTGGTGACCGTGGCGGTGCTTGCGCTGCTTAACAACGAGGAACTTGCCGAAACGCTCGCAGCGCTGAAGCGGCGCTTCAAAGATTCAGAACCGCTGACACTCGAACCGACCGACGTCTCATAAGACCGTTTAAAATAAAGTGCAAAGTATGGTACGTTAGTGCGGTGCAACACATTCGCAACTTCAGCATTATTGCCCACATCGATCACGGGAAGTCCACATTGGCTGACCGTTTTTTGGAAGTAACCAAAACCATTGAGGCGCGCAAGATGCGCGAGCAGGTTTTAGATTCGATGGAGCTCGAGCGCGAGCGCGGCATCACGATAAAAATGCAGCCCGTGCGGATGCAGTGGAAGGGCCACATCCTCAATTTGATAGATACGCCCGGCCACATCGACTTTTCCTACGAAGTTTCCCGCGCGCTCACTGCGGTTGAAGGCGCGATATTGCTGGTCGACAGCACCCAAGGCGTGCAGGCTCAGACGCTCACCGTATTGCGTAGCGCACGGGAGTTGGGACTGGTCATTGTCCCCGTGATCTCCAAAATTGACTCGCCGCTCGCTCAAATCGATGACGTTAAAGGGCAAGTTGCAAAGCTGCTCGAAATAGATGAGGCGGAGATTTTGCTTTGTTCGGGCAAAACAGGGGAGGGGGTGGAGGAGGTATTGCAAACCGTGATCGAAAAAGTTCCTCCGCCGAGAGTTTCGCCAGTGTTGTCTCCGCGCGCGCTCATTTTTGATTTTCAGTATTCGGATCATCAGGGTGTTATTGTTTTTTTGCGCATGGTTGAAGGAAGCATCGCAAAAGGCGATGCGCTTGAGTTTGCCGCAAGCGGCCGCACGTTTAATGCGCTTGATGTCGGCGTGTTTGCGCCTCACCCGCTCTCGACGGGGGATCTTGCGGCGGGCACTATCGGCTACGTCGTGACCGGCATTAAGGAGCCCGGCTTTGCGCGCGTCGGCGACACCATCAAAGCGAAGGGGAGTAAAACCACTCCACTATCCGGCTATGCAGAACCAAAGCCGGTGGTGTGGGCGAGCGTGTATCCGGAAAGTCAGGATGACTTTACCGCACTGCGGCAAGCACTCACTCGTTTGCGGCTCTCCGACTCGTCTCTTTCGTTTGAAGAAGAGTCCTCGGGGATGTTGGGTAGAGGCTTCCGGTGCGGACTCCTCGGCATGCTGCATCTTGAGATTGTGACCGAGCGGTTGCGGAGAGAATTTAATTTGTCGCTCATCGTCACGACGCCGACCATCACCTATGAGGTCGAGATGAAACGCGGCGAGCGGCTCACGGTGTATTCGCCTTCGCTTTTTCCAAACTACGGCGATATTGCAAAAGTATGGGAGCCGTTTGTCGAAGCTGAAATAATCGTCCCTGCAGAATATGTGGGAGCGTGCACCAGTTTGCTGTATGACCATGAAGCAACGATTTCATCTACGGATTTATTTTCAGAAGGGCGCATGATGCTCAAAGTAGTGATGCCGCTGCGCGAACTGATGCGGGGCTTTTTCGACAAAATAAAAAGCGCCTCATCCGGCTATGCCAGCGTGTCATATGAGCGTAAAGAATTGCGCGTTGCGGATGTCGCGCGGCTTGATCTGGTGGTTGCCGACGAAGTAGTCCCCGCGTTCACCCGCATCGTGGCAAGCCATCGCGCGTATGAAGAAGCGCAAACGGCGGTCGAAAAGCTGTATGGCATCCTACCGAAACAAATGTTTACAACCAAAATCCAAGGCCAAGCGCTTGGGAGAATACTCTCGTCCCGCACGCTCCCTGCGATGCGTAAAGATGTGACCGGCTACCTCTATGGCGGGGATAGGACGCGCAAAATGAAGCTTTGGGAAAAGCAAAAGCGAGGCAAGGCGCGCATGAAAGAACGTGGAAGGGTAAACATCCCTGAGGAAGTGTTTTTAAAGATGATCAAAAGCGAATAGATGGTGTTTTGATGTCTCGTCTTGGCGATATAGCCTTTGTTTGCAAGCTTTTTTGACTTCACCTACATTTGCTCTCACTTTTGCAAGACCGCGGTTGTTTTTAAAAAAGATACGGATAAGTAGAGAGCTTTGTATATAGTTATCCCCAACCAACCCTTCCGGAATGTTTGTCGGTTCAAAAAGGGGAGTATGATGTGCAGCATCAGGGACAGATCGCTTCAGGCGATGTGTCCCTTTTCTGTTGATGAAATCGCCAGACGAAATTACGCATCATATACGAGACGGATATATCTCCTCCGTAGAGGCGAGCGAACGCTTTGGCATCACCAACGACTACGTTACCTTTTTATGCAGGCGCTCCAAGGTAGAAGGACATCTGCTTGGCAGACTTTGGTTTGTAAACGCAAGCTCGCTTGGAGCGTTTTTACGGGAAATGCAAGCAACCAAAAATAGCCGAAAAAAGGCTCTTTCTCTGCAATTGCGCAGTGAGTATAAGTCACGCAAAGATGTACGTGTTCCTAAAACAGCAGCGCCGACATCACATCTTCCTCGTGTATTACAGCCGGCGCTTATCGGCGCGTGGTTTTTGTTTTCATGCGTTCTGACCGCCTACGGCGCGTATGCGGGCGGTTTGGCGCAGGCGATTGTGGCGGTTTCTCCCGCCGCAAAAGTACAGACTATGGCATTGCTGCCGGGCGACTCTCGCGTTAAAACGGCGGCACTTCCGGATTTAGATGTTAAGTCGCTTCTCGCAGCACTGAGTGTTCCGGAAGCCGCCGTCACGGTTGCGCCGCGCACTATCACCGCGGCCGTAGTAACACCGACGCAGGTCCCGGAGCAAGCGGGCCCAACTTTGTCGTGGGTTGACACACTCGTGCAGTTGCCCGATGCAATGATTTCCGTGTGCGAAAATGCTCTGCTTGCCTTTCTCAATCTCCAAGTACGCATACCTTCGCTTGCATCACTGTCCACGCCGCACATGATGCAGACCGACCTTGTTTCTTCAGTTACGCAACTTGCCGGAGCGCTCGCATTTGCAGATAGCGTAGATTTTCCTGAACCAAAACACTTTCCTCCAAGTCCTGCTCTCCATCCCCTGGCTGCTCTAGGAGAGTGGTGGCAGAATGCAAATGAAAAAGTTACTCAAGCGATGGAGGCGCGTTCGCACGTGGCCGCCGTTTCGGCCGCGCCTCCTCAGCAAAAGTCTTTTTTTCAAACTATATTTCCTTATTTTAATTTCAGTACCTTGCTGCCGACGTTCTTGAAGCAAGCATCTTCATCGACGCCGGTCATCTCATTTAAGCAAGCAGAGGTGCCCGCCGGCACTGTATCTGTAGCTAACGCAGTCACGCAAGCCGCCCTGAATACCCGCCTTACCCAACTTGCCGCTACGTTGCGGCAAGAATTTACTCTATATAAATTTGCCGAACCTTCTGCACAGCGTATTGTGATGGGAGGAGGTCATGCGAGTAGCTTAGATACGGTTAGTGATATTACATTGACCGGAGCAGTGTCGCTTACCGGTTCATTGGTAAATTCCTCTGGCGCAACCTCGACCTTTGCCAATGGTATTGAGCTTGCGGATGGTTGTTTTAGCGTAGACGGCACGTGTCTTAGTGGAGGAGGTTCCTCCGCTTCCTCCACGCTCCTCAGTGACGCCAACACCTTCTCCGGCAACTTGCTCTTCTCCAACGCCACCACCACCTCATTCGCAATCACCAACGTCACTTCCTCTTTGCTCAAAACCACGAGCAGTGGTTCCATCATCGCCGCCGTTGCCGGCACCGACTATGCGAACTTTGCCTTCCCCTGGACTCCCACCACCTCCTTCGGCACCAACACCAACAGCACCTCCACGCTGCTTTTGCTCACCAACGGTCTCTCCGCTTCCTCCACCATCCGCTTCGGCAACGCAAATGGTTCCATTCTTTCCTTCGACTCCGCAACCGGCCGCTTGGGCCTCGGTACCTCCACCCCGTTTGCCCAGTTCGCCATCTTTGCCACCTCCACGACCGGTCTTGGCAGTCCCACTACTCTCTTTGCTATAGCATCGACCACGCGCGGTACCTCTACAACCACGCTCTTTATTATTGACAATAAAGGAGTGGTTGGTATCGGCAGCTCAACACCGGGCTCGCTTCTTTCAGTCAATGGCTCCACTTATTTTGGAACCTCCACTTTCTCAACAGTAACGATACACGCGGGTATTATCAACTTCCCGATTGCTGCTACTACCACTGTTCTTAACAGTCCAAATTCTTGGTCAATATCCACCTCAACTACCGCGGGCAATAGACCGATTATCTCCATATCCGGCAGTGGTGCGACTTCAACCGTCAGTTTCTTCGGGGCGACAACCACGGGGCTTACTGCGGGCGGTAGTGTGGGTATTCCTGCAACACTTCGAAATTACATCATTGTCGGTAACTCCGTGATGCAGGCGGGTATGGCTATCGTGAAAGGAGGTTTTTGTGTCGATGCTGACGGATGGTGTACGGCAAGCACTACCGGCACAATTTCTTCTGTAGCAACCCAAGTGGGAAATAGCGACGTCGCCGAAATATACATATCAAGTGAGTTGCTTGAGCCCGGAGATATTGTAAGCACTGACTCCGGCAACATGGTCATACGCTCAACGCAAGAGACTGCACATAAAATCATCGGCATAGTTTCAACGGCTCCTGGCGTTACGCTCGGCCTCTCGCCCGACGAAAGCCCGGGAGAAGCGGGTAAATATCCAATAGCCCTTTCCGGCCGCGTGCCCGTCAAAGTTTCGACCGAAAATGGTCCCATCGCTGTGGGAGACGGACTCGCTCTCTCGCCGACCATTCCTGGTGTTGCGGTTAAAGCAGTGCGTCCCGGAGAGATTGTCGGCAAAGCGTTGCAAGACTACTCGGCACCGTCGGTGGATCGTATTATCGTGTTCGTTCAAAATGGATACTATTTCCCGCCGGCCGGTACGCTGACCGGAGACGAGACAGACTCGGGAGGACTGGTGGCTACCGTGACGAGAGCGCTTGCCTCCTTTGGTCTGAGCATCGAGCAAGGCATCGCACACATCACGAAGCTGGTGGCAGATACGTTTACGGTAGGTTCCGCGGAGCAGCCGGCGGGCATCACCCTGTATGACAAATCGAGCGGCGAACCATATTGTCTTGAGATTGATCGAGGACAGCCTCAGGCGACGCCGGGCAAGTGCGGGCTATCTACCCAAAGCGCTTCTACTGCCGCGCCAGATACTCCTGCCGATATACCACCGGCGGCAGAAGAGCCGCCGCACGTGGAGGAATCCTCTTCCGCGGAGCCTCCTCAACAAGAACTCGTTGTTGAAGCACCAGTTGTTGAAGAAGCAATGGCCGAGCCGGTTGTGGAGATCGTGCCAGACGCTCCAGAAGCCCCTGCGTCGGAGCAGGCAAGCGATACCGAGGCAGTACCTCCAACCGAGGAACACTAGAGTGTTATTGCAAAGGAAGAAATAATCATCGAAGCGATGACTACGATGCCAATCACCCATGCGAAAATCCGCATGTTGCGGTCGCGGTTTTTCCCAAACATTCCAAGCATTTGATACTATTCTAAACGATATGCAAGATTTTTCAAAACGTCACAGCCAGAGCTCCTTTTTGATACGGTTTGCGCTTAGATTTGTGGGGGTATTGGCGCTCGTGCTCGTGGCGCTGGTTGCTGTGCGCGCTTCCTATAACATGTACGGCAAGTTTGCTCAAGCGGCGGATGCGGGCAAGAATGCCGAGGCCCGACTGGCAATGCTTATAGAACAAAAATCGCAGGTAGGCGCCGCCGTGGAGTCGTTTGATTCGCCGCGCGGCGTCGAAGCTGAGGTACGGCAGCGCTACGGGGTGGCACGACCCGGGGAGGGGAGAATCGAGATAGTCCGCGATGCCGCATCATCGAGCGCGCTTCACAAAAACCAGTCAAGTAACATCTTCGTTCGTATGTTTGAGGCCCTCTGGCCGTTTTAGTGTGCGGATAGGGAGAATCGAACTCCCGCCCTATGCTTGGGAAGCACATGTTCTACCACTAAACCATATCCGCTAAAACGTGCTTTGGAATTTTATGGTATAATCGAGTCACTAGCAATAAGATACAGACGTATGGATACGCATGTGATGATATATTCGACCCCGACTTGTCATTTTTGTAAAATGGCGAAAGACTTCTTTACCGAGAAAAATGTGCCATACACCGACTACGACGTGGCGAGAGACGCCGCAAAAAGACAAGAAATGATTCAACTCACCGGCCAGCTGGGCGTGCCGGTCATCGTCATCAATAACGAGATTATGGTCGGCTTTGACCGCAGCCGCATTGCCCAAAAATTGGGCATCGAGGCATAATTTTTTGTGCCCCTGGCAGGAATTGCACCCACATTGACCCCTTAGGACGGGGCTGTTCTATCTATTGAACTACAGGGGCGAACGAACTTTAAAAATCTACCATTTCCTGCTATACTTTCCTATCGTGGACACCGATATAGAAGATCTTAAAGAGATGATAAAGCGCGTTGGAGCGCTCGCAGAAGACACCAATAACACCGTGCATAAAATGCACCGGGCCGCGATGTGGAGCAGGATTTTAAGTTGGGTGTGGTGGGGGACGATTATTATCCTCACCGGCTCTGTGTATTATTACTTCTTGACGCCCTACCTCGGTCAGTTGATGGAGTTGTACGGTGCGACGCAGTCAGGGGGAAGTTCGATCCAGGATTTTATAAACCAGTATCGTTTCTAATTTTTGTGCTTGGGGCCGGGATCGAACCGGCGACCCCCTCCTCTTCAGGGAGATGCTCTACCAACTGAGCTACCCAAGCGATAGAGGGATTTTATACTAGTTGGACTTAACTTTCAATTTTGCTTGGCGGCCTTTGTCGAGTTTAGGCAGGCGGATGGTGAGGAGCCCGTGTTTTTCGGTGGCCTCGGCTTCTTCTATCTCTACCTCTTGCGGCAGCACTATCGTGCGCGCAAACGAGCCCCAGTAGAGCTCAGAGAAGAAAAAGTCTCCCGCGGTGCCTTCGGTGTGGCGTTCGCGCTTGCCGCGGAGCGTCACCATGTCGCGCGTAATTGATACGTCCAAATCTTCGGGCCGCACACCGGCAATCATCGCCTTGATGATGATGTGCGTCGGGGTTTGGTATACGTCGACGGCAAGCTCTCCCTCGGCATCCTCGGGCTCCGGAGAAGCCACGCGCTTGTCGGAGGGGCGTATGGGGGTGAGCCCCGAGCCCGTTTCTAAATCATCAAAAGAGAAATCATTATCACCGCCGCTGCCGCCGGTAAGCCATTCAAATAGTGATCGTCTTTCTCGTGCCATTGGTGTGTAGTTAACAGTAGTCGCGGGCGGGCTGCTTAATGCGCTCGGTAAAAAGCAAAATGACGATCACTCCAAACCAGATCGTGAGAAAAAGCCAGAATGTCGCTCCGCCACCTTCTTGTAGTATAAAAAAATTAAAAAACGTGTGCAAGAGAGTTGCAAGGACAACTCCGATGAGTGCGGCCTTGCGGCGTATCGCCGCTGGTTTGTAAAACGATACTGCAAGTGCGACGCCTATTGTCGCCGATGAAAGCGTGTGCAGCAGCGTTGCGCCGATAAAACGCAGATCGCCGGTGACTATCGTTTTCAACACGTCACCCTGCTCAAGCGGTCCCATGAGAAACAGCGTATTTTCGAGCGCTGAAAAGCCCAATGCCACCGTCACCAGGTATATGACGGCATCCAAAGGCTCGTCAAACACATGCCAGTGCAGTGCGGCGAGGTATGCTGCGCCGAACTTGCACGCCTCTTCTATAAAGGCCCAGATGAGGAGTAGGGTCGCCCCCGAAGCAAATGGCACAACCGAGCGCTCAAGAAAGAGCACGGGCCATACGACCGCCATGCCGGCAAAAAACGAGAAGAAGATATACCGTTTGGGCTCGGGCTCGCAGCGATCCTCGAAGAGCCAAAAAAAGAGCCACAACAGAGCAGGGAGCACACCTCCCAAAAACGCAATAAAAAACACTGGAGAAAGAACCATTACTTAATTCTACACTGAAATTTTCGGCCACTCTTCAATCATCAACAGGCCGCTTTTGCCCGGCATTGAGCTCCAGATCTCTTCTGTCACAAAAGGCATGAAAGGGTGCAGGAGTTTTAGTGAGTTTTCAAGAATATAGTACAGCGTTTCGCCGTATTCAGGCTTACCTTTACTCTCCTCGATAATCTGCGCCGCGAAGCGATCCCAAAGGTAATGGTATAATTTTTCCGCAGCCATGTAGATCCGGTACTCTTCCATATCCTTCGTCACATCGCGAGCGAGTGCATCAAACTCGTCTTTAAGCTCCGGTTTTATTTCGCCCACTCTCTCTTGCGAGAGCACGAAACGCGTAATATTCCAGATTTTGTTTGCAAAATTTTTATAACCGCGGATGCGGTCTTCCGAAAGTTTACTATCATTTCCCGGTGCGGCGCCCATAATCAACGAAAGTCTGACCGCATCCGCGCCGTATTTCTCCGTCATAACAAGCGGGTCGATGATATTGCCGAGCGACTTTGACATTTTGCGGCCTTTTTCGTCGCGAACAAGCCCATGTAGGTACACATTTTTAAATGGAACCTCGCCTAACAGAAACTCGCTCATAAGTATCATACGCGCGACCCAGAAGAACAAAATGTCATACCCTGTCTCCAATACCGATGTAGGATGAAACGTCTTGAGGTCTGGGGTTTCCTCAGGCCAGCCAAGTGTAGAAAATGTCCAAAGCCCCGACGAAAACCACGTATCAAGCGTGTCAGGATCTTGCTCCCATGTGCCCTCCGTAGCCTTGGCGGAGGAGGGGCCGGCAGCATTTACCAGAGTCTCTAACACATTCCCTTTTTCATCTTTTCGATACCACACCGGGATCTGGTGTCCGAACCAAATTTGGCGCGAGATGCACCAGTCGCGCAGGTTGTCTATCCAGTGATAGTAGATTTTTTCAAACCGGTCGGGTGTGATCGTAATGCTGCCGCTCGCGACGGCCTCCCGCATCAGTTCTTTGAGCGATTTGTTGCCGCGCGCTGCGACAGGCTGGTTGACGTCGATAAACCATTGCAGTTTAGGCAACGGCTCAATAATGCCGCCGGTGCGCTCCGCGGTAGCGATATTTTGTTTGATCACATCCTCTTTTTCAAGCAACCCCTGCGCACGCAACCACGCCACCACCGCCTCGCGCGCCTCAAGCACTTTTTTATCTGCAAGTCCGCCCGCCGCCTTGGTCATCCGTGCATATTCGTTGATAACCTGCACCAGCGGAAGATCATTTTTTTGAGCTATCTCCCAGTCTTGATGACTATGCGCGGGAGTAACCCCCAACGCGCCGGTACCAAAGGTCGGGTCAACCGACTCGTCGGCAACTATTTTGATGGTGAGCGTGGTACCTCCGGCAAAAGGGGCGGTGAATGTCTGCCCGACAAAGCCCTGATATCGTGCATCGCCCGGGTGCACCGCAACCGCAGTGTCGCCGAGTTTGGTCTCGGGCCGCGTGGTAGCGATCGAAATAGGGAAGTCTTTGCTGTATTTGAATGTATAGAGTTTTGCCTCGCGCTCTTCGTAAACCGTTTCGTCATCGGAAATTACCGTCTGGCCCTTTGGATCCCAGTTGACGATGCGGTGTCCGCGGTAGATGAGCCCCGCATCAAACATGCGCTTAAACGCCTCAAACACGGCGCGGCGGCGTGGTTCGTCAAGCGTGTAGGCCTCGCGGCTCCAGTCGACCGATGCTCCCATGCGCCGTACTTGGTTGACAATGGTGTCGTGGCTTTCTTTGGCAAATTGCGTAACGCGTTTTAAAAATTCTTCGCGACCGAGATCGTGACGGTTTTTACCTTCGGCCTTTTGTATATCTTTTTCAACTTTCGACTGTGTCGCAATCGCGGCGTGGTCGGTGCCAGGGAGCCAGAGCGTTTTGAAGCCCCGCATCCGCTTGTAACGCACCAAAATATCTTCGACGGCGAGCATCGCGGCGTGGCCCAAGTGGAGCGTACCGGTGACGTTGGGCGGAGGGAGGACAATAGAAAAAGTTTCGGTCCGCTCGCCTTTACCCTCTGCAGTGTCGATGGGGGGCAGGTTGTCGGGGTTAAAGTAGCCCGAGTCCTGCCATTTTTTGTATATAGCGGCTTCTGTGGCGCTCGCGTCATAGGGCTTTAAAAACTTGTCGGGCATGCTTTCGATTCTAGCTTGCAATCGAGAGATTTCCAATGGCGCGCAGTGGCTCGTGAAGCGTAAATTTTTTGCCGGAAAGCAGGCGCGCAAGCGCTGCTTGCGCGATCATGACCGCATTGTCGCCGGTTATCGCAAGCTCGGGCAGGCGAAACTCGACATCAGGAAATTCGTCGAGAAGCAGCGTTTGCAAACGTTCGCGCAAGTAGCGGTTGGCGGCGACCCCGCCCCCGATGACACATGTTTGCGCGCCTGTCTCCTCGAGCGCGCGGCGTGTTTTGGAAACGAATACATCGCCGACCGCGTCCTCAAACTCCGCCGCAAAGGCGGCTTTCTCGCCCTCGTTCAAAGGTCTGACCTTTGTAACGTCGCGCAAGGCATACAGCACCGCAGTTTTTAGACCTGAAAAAGAAACATCACAAGTGCCGCTTTGGAGCATCGGGCGCGGAAGTTTGAATGTTTGGACATCCGATGTCCCGAGGACGTCGGATGTCCTAGCTTTGGTCGCGAGCTTTGAAATCTCGGGTCCGCCGGGGTAGGGCAGACCGAGCATCCGTGCCACTTTGTCGAACGCCTCGCCCACGGCATCGTCGAGTGTTTCGCCGATTATCTGGTATGCAAACCACTCACGCATCAGCACAAACTCGGTGTGTCCGCCGGAGATGAGAAGAGCCAGTACCGGCATTCTCACATTCTCAAGAATATAAGTATGATCGCTAGCCCCGCCTTCGCCAAGGCTTCGGCGGGCGAGGGACGAAATCAAGTGCCCTTCCATATGATTAACGGGAATGAGCGGCACACCGCGCTCGGTAGCCAGTGTTTCCGCAAAGGTAATGCCTTCCCACAGTGCGGGCTCGAGTCCCGGGCCTTGGGTCACGGCGATGGCATCATAGGTCTCGTTGGCAAATTGCCCGAACAATACTGGGAGATTTTTTGCGTGCTCGCGTTTGGCAAGGTTGGGGTACACGCCGCCATAGGGCGCGTGGAGCTTGGCTTGCGAAAGCAGCGCGCTCTTGAGTGTTTTAAATTCGAACCCAGACCCGTTTTTTGTTCCCTCGACTACGGCGATGCCCGTCTCGTCGCAGGAGGTCTCGATAGCGAGGATTTTCATCATACGCTTCTTTATGCTATATTTTTGCGTGTTAGTCTATGCGCGGTTATCACAGGCGTTCAATAGCCGCGCTCGTTCGGTCCAACCGGACGCAAGCGTTCGATGGATGCCTCACTTGCGCGGTTAGCTCAGTTGGTAGAGCATCCCCTTGACGTGGGGAGGGTCGTAGGTTCAAGTCCTACACCGCGCACCACGCTACATTTTGGGCTGAATAATCCCAAAAAGATTTCCTTCGGTATCGGCATAGTAGACGAGGTCTCCCACGCGGCCCCATCTATTCAGGTTTTTGAACTTTTTTGTAATATATCTCCTTTGGGTAATGCCAAAATACGAAGAGAGTTACCGGACAGAGCCACAGATTATTCTCTGCAAGTATCGAATAATTTATTTTGATTTTATTTCCCTTATATATTGATCCTTTGGCAAGCCCGAGCTTTTTTACTCGGTCTAACACATCAGTGTATTGAGGAATGGGCCGAGTAGATCCCTCTATCCAAATTTCATTCTCATTTTGGGCCAACTGTTCGAGCAATACATCAGCACCCTTAACCATTGCTAGATGTCTTTGTGAAAATGGATAGTTGGGGAGATCGATAAACCAGCCCTTATCGTTTTTATAAAATCTATAAATCATGATTTGTAGTGTACCGTGCGGAGGAGGTGAGATTCGAACTCACGGTGAGGTTTCCCCCACGCCACATTTCG
>JBBTSH010000031.1:0-14730 GCA_038064795.1 Patescibacteria group bacterium
CCCGCACCGAAGACCAAGTCGCCATTCTCGACTCGGCGATGCGATTTTATAAACGCGAACAGCCGACCGTGGTGTATATCAATATTTCAGACGAGGAAGCGGTCAAGCGTCTGATAAAGCGCGGCCGTGCGGATGATACCGAAGCGGGCATCCGCGAGCGCTTGCGCTGGACGCGCGAGCATATGGATCCGATTTTGTCATGGTTCCGCAAGAATCCATTGTATCGGGTAGTCGAAATCAACGGCGAGCAGACGATCGAAGCGGTCTCCAAAGATATCGCTGCCGCACTCTCCTTCGTATGATCGCAAAAACTGAAGAAGAAATTTCCAATTTGCGCACGGCAGGAAAATTGTTAAGCGGCATTTTGCGCGAGCTTGCAAAAGAGGTTCGGCCGGGCATCTCGACGGCAGCACTTGACCTCAAAGCCTCGCAGCTCATCGAAAAGGCAGGAGCAAAACCGGCTTTTTTAGGCTACCAACCCGACGATGCCGCATACCCATACCCTGCGGCACTCTGCATCTCGATTGATGATGAGGTGGTACATGGCATTCCTTCGGAGAGTCGGATACTGGCAGCAGGAGAGTTGGTTATGCTCGACCTTGGGCTTTCGTACAACGGTTACTTTGCCGATGCGGCGATTACCGTGTGCGCCGGTCGGTGCGATGCCAAAGGCGAGCGGCTGATCGCCGCGACGCGCGAAGCGCTCAGTGCCGCTATACAGACGGTGAAAGCAGGAGTACATACTGGAGATATCGGGGCCGCGATTGCGGCAGTCGCTAAAAAATATAATCTCTCAGTGGTGGAAGATCTCGGAGGACATGCGTTAGGCAAAGTGCCGCATGAAAAACCTTTTATTGCGAATGTTGGGAACGCAGGAGAGGGGGAAGTATTGGAAGAAGGATTGGTGATTGCGATCGAGCCCATTTTTACCGAAGGAAAGGGAGACATCGTACTTGCGGATGATCAATGGACGTATCACACCGTCGACGGCTCGCGCAGCGCCGAGTTCGAACACACCATCCTCATCACCAAAAACGGCGCCGAAGTCTTGACGCAATAACATGGACGAAACGAAATTGAGATCTGTGAGTAAAACGATAGTGTGGAGGGTCCTTGCGACTCTTATAACACTAGTCGTTGCGTATTGGTTTACTGGATCGTTTGGAGAAGCGACCGAGATCAGTCTTGTTGCGGCGCTGCTCTCTACCGCAGCGTATTATTTGCACGAGCGTGTATGGAACAAAATCCGCTGGGGCCGTACAAACGTTTGATTTAATCTGGACAACTTACCTTGGTACGCTAACACTCCTATTACTAAACATTATTAATAACTGTCCTATAGGATTATTATAAATATATTGTTAGTATATCATTGTGAGTAAATTAGAAAAGGAAGTTGCTGCTCGTATACGACGGGGTAAAATCAATAATGCGGTTATTAGCACACTTGCTGTGAGCGGCCTCATCGCTATAGGACTCCTTGCGCCTAATGTTCTCGGAGCTATGGGGCGTCTTGGATTAATCAACCCGTCTCAAAGGCGACAAAATATACAGAGATCATTAACCCGGCTTATTCGAGGTAATTATGTAAATGTTGTACATGGATATGTAAAGCTCACCCCAAAAGGGGACAGATATGCGGCTCTGCTTGGAAAGGGAAAGTTAGTACCCAAAAAACCAAAACGTTGGGATGGTAAGTGGCGAGTTTTAATCTTTGATATTCCGGAACGACGCCGGAAGACACGCACTCAAGTACGTCTCACACTTAAACACCTCGGTTTTATACGCTTACAAGATAGTGTGTGGATATACCCTTATGATTGTGAGGATCTCATTACTTTATTTAAAGTTGACATGCGCGTTGGTAAAGACCTCCTTTACTTAATTGTAGATCAACTTGAATATGATTCCCAACTCCGCACCTACTTCAAACTTCATTAGGAGGGAATTTTCAGGCTGTATTAATAATTATCCTATAGGATAATTAAAAATACTCAGAGGAGTATAATACTGACAAAGGGTAATTTGCAAAAAAATAAAGAACGTTGTAGAGTACTTGCATACTTATGGCCACACACCCAAAAGAAGAAAAGACCTTCGTCATCATCAAGCCCGACGGCGTGCGCAAGGGGCTTATCGGCGAGATCATCAAGCGTTTCGAGCAGCGCGACCTCAAGGTCGTGGCGCTTGAAATGTTTCAACCAACCTACAAAGAGATGGACGACCACTACCCCAAAAGTCCGGCGTGGATCAACCGTCTCGGCGAACGCACCTCGGCGACCTATGCGAAGTACGGTCACGACCTCAAGCGCGATTTTGGCACCAATAATCTCACCATTGTCGGCAAAACCGTACGCAAGTGGCTCATTGCGTACATGGTCTCGGCGCCGCTCGTTAAGATGGTCGTGCAGGGCGTGCATGCGGTAGATATGGTTCGCAAAATTGTCGGCCCCACCATGCCGTATCTGGCTGAAATGGGGACTATCCGCGGCGACTTTTCGGCCGACTCGGCTATTTCAGCCAACATCGAAAAACGCGCGATCTACAACCTGTTGCATGCATCGGAGACCCCCGAAGAGGCAAAACATGAAATAGGGCATTGGTTCGGCAGAAAAGCAATCTTCAAATACAAGCGTTTTGGAATAGACGAATAGCCTTTGCAATTTTTAATGTGTGCTACACTTACGTCAGGACGGCGTAGGCAAATGTCCTTAAAGTGTTTCAAAGGGAGCCTGAAGGCGGTTCCGCCTTGGCGGGACGATAGGGCACCCACCTATCACAGGGAGACACTTGCCTGCGAAGTCCAACTAAAAAATCCCCTCGGGGATTTTTTAGTTGTCCTGAACGGAGTTGAAGGGCGTATAATAAAGTAAATGCAATCAACCATACACTTTTACGGCGGCGCGGGGCTCGTGACGGGCTCTAATTTTTTGCTGGAGAGCGGCGAGACTAAATTTTTGGTCGACTGCGGACTTTTTCAAAGCCAACATGCCTGCGAGGAAACAAACTGGAGCACTTTTCCATATGATCCAAAAACGATTCAGTATCTGATAGTTACTCATGCGCACATAGACCACATCGGACGCATCCCGAGGCTCATCAAAGAAGGTTTCAAAGGAAAAATTATTTCGACCGAGGCGACCAAGGCGCTCGCCGAGCCACTCCTTCTCGATGCGATTGAGTTGCTTGAACGTGAGGCGCATCGCTGCAATCGCGAACCGCTGTATGGAAAGGAGGATATTGCCCGCGCGCTCTCGCTCTGGGAAGGTATTTCATATCATCAAAAAAAAGACCTGCGAGACGGCTTTGAGCTTGAGTTCTTGGATTCGGGACATATTTTAGGCTCGGCAATGGCGTGGATAAAGCGGGGGGAGAAGAGCATTGTTTTTACCGGCGATTTGGGCGGAGGTAATTCACCGCTCCTCGCGTCTTGCGAAGATTTGCCTCGCGTCGATTACGTCGTCATGGAGAGCGTGTACGGCGATCGACTACAGCCTGAAAAGGAGCATCGCCGTGAAGCCCTCGAAGACATTATTGAAGACACTGCGGCACGAAAGGGGACGCTCCTGATCCCCGCATTTTCTAACGAACGCACACAAGACCTGTTATATGAAATCAGAAATCTCATGACCGAAAAAAGGGTACCACTTCAGCCGGTAATTCTTGACTCGCCACTCGCTGAAAAGATTACGCAGGCATTTTTGAAATTTCCTCCGTACTTCTCGTCGGAAGTTCGGGCGCGCGTGGAAAAAGGAGAGAATATTTTCGCGTTTCCGCAGCTGCAATTCGCTTCAACCGTTGAAGACTCGCGCAAGGCAGACCACATTCCGTCGCCTAAAATTATTATTGCGGGCTCGGGCATGAGCAATGGAGGTCGCGTTCGCGAACATGAGATGCATGTGTTGCCCGACGCAAATTCGACGTTGCTCATCGTTGGGTTTCAAGTTGCGGGGAGCCTTGGGCGGCAATTGCTTGAAGGATTGAAAAAAGTGACCTTTGACGGAAACCACATACCGGTTAAGTGCCGTGTTGAAGCAATCTATTCATACTCGGCGCACATGGATGGCGAGGAGTTGTTGGAATTTGTCAACAAGGGCGCCAAGTCATTGCAAGCCGTGTTTGTTGTGATGGGGGAGCCTAGTGCGGCGGGCACCTTGGTACAGCGTATCCGCGACTTTTTGGGCGTACGGGCGACCGCGCCTGAATTGGGAGAGCAGGCGACCATCGAGCTGTAACGTTTGTCTGTTAGAATAAAAGAATGGAAACGGCGAAACCTCTCCCGGGCCTCGCGGCTCACATTGTGGATCCAAAAAACGAACATTTGCATTTGAAACTCTGCGTTTCGGGCGCGGCGGAGACAGGACATTGCGGCGTCGATGCCTATGACAAAGGAATCGCATTGGGGCAAGAAATTGCGAAGCACGATGCGGTGCTGGTTACGGGTGCGACAACCGGTTTCCCGCTCTGGGCGGCCATGGGAGCAAAACAGGCGGGAGGATTCGTGCTCGGCTTTTCGCCGGCCTCGTCTGAAAAAGAGCATATCGAAACGTACAATCTGCCGGTCGAATATCACGACGTCATTGTGTATACGGGTTTCGGGTATCCGGGGCGCGACCTCATTTTGACGCGCTCGTCCGACGGCGTGTTTTTTGGCTGTGGGCGCATCGGCACCATCCATGAATTTACGATTTCATTTGAGGACAAAAAACCGATCGGTATTTTTGAAGCCGACTGGGAAACCGACGAAGTGATCAAGGATATGCTGGAGAAAGGACACCGCCCGAACGACCGGATACTGTTTGACGCGGATCCAAAGCATCTCGTCGAACGGGTGATTGCGCTCGTCAAACAAGATAAAATTAACCGCGCCTCCTTTCGCTTCGGCACCACCGACGAAGCATAAACAAAACCCCCCGCCTCCGGCGGGGGGTTTTGTTTATGCTAAGTTTGTCGAAGGGTTAGGCGACCTGTTTGACGAGTCGTGAGGAGGACGCGGGAGATTTTTCTGCAAGTTCGGCGAGCATTTTGCGGTTTACCAGCACCTTCTTTTTTGTGAGTGCGTCGATGAGGCGCGAGTAAGAAAGTTCTTTGCCGTTTTTGCCTTTGACGGCGAGCGTGTCGAGCCCGGCGTTGATGCGCACGTTCCACAAACGGCGGAAGTCGTTCTTTTTGTCGCGACGGTGCGCAAACGCATACTTGCCCGCGTGAAATATCGCCTCGCGCGCCTGGCGCTTCTTGGTGGAGCGGCCGTGACGGTAGCCCTTGGTCAAGCTCAGAATATTTTTGCGGCGCTTATTTGATGTTTTGCCTCCTTTAACGCGTGCCATAGTGATGCCTAGTTAAAATTTATATAACGCTGCTCAACTTTTTTCGTAAGCTGCAAAAGCTGAGTGCGGCGCTGGCCCATCTGCTTAGAACGCTTTTCTTTTGCGTTGAAATGGTTTTGCCCCGGCTTGCGCGCGACAATCTTCCCGCGGCGCGTTATCCTGAGGCGTTTGGTGAATGATTTGTTTGTTTTCATAAATTCTTATTTACCCTGAGCTCATCGAGTCTGAGACTCTCTGAGTCGAACGACTTGTCGAAGGGTTATTTCTTTCCTCCCCGCTCGATAACCGTTGAGAGTCCTTTTGGGCTTTTGGATATAGGGTCTCCAATTTTGTAGTCGTGAGGAATGAGTTTGAGGAATCGTTCCAACCGCTCTTTTAAGAACGGAAACTCCATATACTTGTACCGCCCCCACAAAAACAGGTCGACTTTCACCCGGTGGCCTTCGGCAAGCCATCCGGCCGCTTTTTTGGCCTTTAGCTGCAAGTCATGGTCGCCGGTCCCGATTTTTACCTGAACTGACTTGGTCTCGGTGGTATGCGATTTAGCCTTGATTTCCCGGCGTTTTTTCTCCTGTTCGTAGTGGAATTTACCATACTCCATGATTTTTGCAACCGGCGGATTGGCGTTGGGCGAGATCTCTATAAGGTCGAGCCCCACCTCCTCGGCGCGTTGAATAGCCTCAGAAAGCGGCAAAACCCCGAAGTTCTCCCCCTCGGGGCCTATGACGCGTACCTCGCTTGCGCGTATCTGGTGATTAATTCGCGTATCCAATTGCCTCAGAGTATAGCTCTATCGCAGGCCGATGACAACCGTGCGGATGGTGAAGTCGGGCAAAAGCACGTAGATGCGGTACCAGAAACCTGTCTGTAGACCCTTGGTTCCCCAGTTGTATTTGTAGTGATCGCCCGAGAGCTCAAACACGGATCCGCTGGTGATGGGGTCGCTGTAGAAGAGCTCATCCACGGGGTCGACCATGGCGGCGCCTTTTTGCGGCATAAGCCAAACCGGAGCGGCGGCAGTGGTGATGATGTTGCCGTTGGCATCTTTGAACTGCAATTTCACGGGAACGGTGCTGCCTCCTTTGAAGACGCTTACGTCCGGATTGATCTGGTGTGCGGTGTCGTTGATCGGCTGCAAGAATCCGTCCCACCGGTAATTGACGCGCAAAGTGCCGGGAGTAAATGCAAAGCTGTAGTTGTTGGATGCGAGGGTCCCTTGAGTGCAGGTAATGGGGTACGAGCCTACCGCGGCCGTGCTGCCGGCCGTGCATGCTGCCTCACCGGTGACATCGCTCGTTGCCAGCGTTTCGCCGTTTACAAAACCCGAGAGGGTCGATCCAAACGCGGGCAGCGCACCGCCGAGTATTGCGGTCGCGTCATTGGCTGTAACCGTGAGGGGAGCGGGAGTGATGTGCAAGACACCGGCAACATAGGTTGTGAAGGCGTAGCGGCCCGACGCAAGCGTGCCTGCCGTGCAGGAAATAGGGTAATCGCCGGCAGGGCTGCCTGCGGATGCGGTGGTGGTGCAGCTGGGGCTGCCGGCAACACCGCTTGTTGCAAGCGTCTCGCCGCCGATGAATCCGCTTAGTGTCGCCGTGAGCGGCGGCAGTGCCGAACCATAGACCGTGCTTTGTTCGTCGGCCACGACGGTGAGCGCTTTTTTGATGGTGAACTGTACGCTCGCGGAGCCGGAATTGTTGGCTGTATCGACAGCGGTAACGCTTGCCGTCGCGGCGCCAAGCGTCGCGGATGCGAGGTCAAGCGCAAGGCCGCCGTTAACCTCAGTGCCATTAAAGAAATAATGTGTCTCAGCGATAGGGCTTGCATCGGAGATAGTGGCGTCGATGAATACCGTAGCTGTCGTCAGATAGGTGGAACCGTGTATTGGAGTATTAATAAAGACGTCCGGTGCGGTCGTATCGGTAGGTGTCGGCGGTGTTGGCGGCACGCCCCACTTCCAGGCAAGGATGGTGAGGTCTGGGGGAGGCGGCAAGCCGGCACCAGCTTGCAGGTAGATGCTGCCGAGGATCATGTCGTCGTCTGAGGATGCGCCGTAGGCAGCGGCAAAAAAGTCATCACCGTGCGCCGGTGTCCCAAATGAGTTGGGGCTTGTGCGCAGCGTCGAGGCGGGGCCTTGGTTGAAACCAACTAATACGGGGGTCGCATTGCCGACAGTCCCTTTGTACAACTCCACTACTTTGAAGGGGGCGGTTTGCGGGACGGTGTAGGTACAAAATCCGTTTTGTGTTGGGACATACTCCTGCCCGCTTACGAAAGGTTCACTGTAGGGTTGGCAGTAAAACGTAAAGGGCTGCGGGGTGGTGGGAGAGTCCGGATCGGCGATAACGCTGGCGGATGCTGACAAAACTAACGAAAAAAATAATACTGACAGCCCCAGAGCGCGGGTAAGGTTTTTCATGCCCCTACGGTAGCATAGTTTTACCCTCTGCCAAAGTCTGAAGTCTTCATTGAATTTTTGTTGATAGTACAGGGTCACAAACAGGGTTGAAGTGCGATTGACCGTTATTTATTTTGAGTTTAATGTGAAGCTCGTTTCCTTGAACCTGTGAGGGTCCTATGCAGATAGCTTCCTCGACTTTTGCAATGCCAAAATTGCTGAGGTTGCCTGTCAATCTTACGCACCGGCTCATCAACGAAGCAAAGACTGAAGGACGCATCAAGTCCATCGGTACTGAAATTCCGTTCGGCAGCGACAATGTCCATGTCGGTATCTCCTATGATCCCGGCAAGGATCTGCTTACGGTCGATCGAAGTTGAAATTACGCACGACAAACGCCGGCCCCTTGGCCGGCGTTTTACTGTAGTGGACATGCTGCCTGAAAACTGGAATCAGTTGGAGGACCTTATTTTCGGGTGGTACCGAACGCTACAGGGGCTGAAAATAGCGCCCCAAAGCGTCAAAACTGCGCAACCTTAGGGTTACGATGCTGATCTGGAATCACATAGTGATATTGGAATAGGAGGTTGTGTGTTGGCGAGGGAGTGCGTATTATAGGCGACAATGAACGATGTCCAACGCCTTCTGGAGCAAACAGCACAGTTTAATACCGTTGATATTGGTGTTCTAAAAAGGGAGGATTTAGGACCTTTTAGCTTTGAGGATGTTTTTCCAAAATTGAAGTCACTTCATAGCCTCCTTACCCTCCTTTCTTCACAGGGGAAAGTTTTAGAAACTGATCCTTTCATTCCGCAAGATCTAATCAATAATCTCACTGATCGACTGACGGAGTTTAATCGTTTGGTTCAGAATATTCGAGACTTTGACGTTCGTAGTGGGGATCCAAATACTAAGAAACAAAGTATTGCTAATGATATACAGAGCCACCGGGAGCGGGCGGTAAAAAATCTTCATCCCTTATTTCTGTCTCTTCAGCAAAAACAAATTGATCCCGCCGCCTTCGCTTCCAGTGTTCAAGGGACTCGAGCGGAGGTGGAGGAGCTTCTCAAGAGGCTAAAGGAAAAAGACGAGGAAGCCTCCAAGGCACTGCAGGGTATTAAGGATATATCAGCAACCGCTGTAGCTGTGAAGTATTCTTCAGTTTTTGAGGATCAGGCACAGAAGCATAGGACTGTTGCTTGGCGTTGGTTTATGGCAGGTTGCGCCGTATTTGTAGTATTAGGTGGTTACCTGTTGTATTTGCTTTTACACGGACTACCGGTGACAACTGAATTAATTCAAACTCTACGCGAGCTTTCGGTTAGGGTTTTATTTTTAGTCGTTCTTTACTTCGCCCTAATACAATGTGTAAAAAATTATAACGTTAACAAACACTTACAAGTAGTAAACGAGCATCGACAAAATTCGCTACAAACATTCGAAGCCTTCGTTAGTGCTGCTGCTACCGATGATGTGAAAGGTGCGGTCTTATTGGAAGCGACTAAATCAATCTTTGACCCTGGTAAAACAGGTTATCTCCACAAAGAAGGACAAGTAAGTTATTCGTTCAGTATTGCAGATCTCTTTAAACGCAGTTAAAAATCAGTTTTTAACAAGAACTTTGCGCGTGCCTCTGTCTCTCGCTGGGCTGATGACACCGTGTCGTTCCAAAAGGTCGAGAATGTGTGCGGCACGCGCGTATCCGATACGGAGGGAACGTTGTAAGAATGCAGTCGAGGCTGTCTGTGCGTCGACGACTGCTTCGCGCGCTTGCTGGTATAAGTCCTCATCAGAGTTAGTGTCAAGAGCCCCGTCAGATTTTTTGCCGAGTACATCGAGAACTCGTTCCAGTCGTTTATCTACATGGTCATTGGTTAGTCTCGCGTTTTCTTTCAAGGAATTTTCTAATCGAATAAATCTTTTATCGAAATAATCAACGAGGAAATAGAAAGCAAGACCAGCAAGTACTCCGTACCCAATCCGAATGTAGACGGTATCTATATCGGGAGAGGTAAACCAAACTGTACCTAATGCGATCACAATCCAGAAGGCGTTCCACCAAAAACTAATACGTTTTGCCCCGCGCTCGATCTCCAGCTGATCTTTTTCGTAATCTTCCATACTTTAAGGGATTAGGTAGGTGATTAAACCACCGGCAAGAGCGACCATTGAGAACACAAGTACTTTCGTTCGTGGTGTTTTTCCTTTTGCCAGATACAGCCCAAGTGCGATTAACCCAATAAGTGCTACGTTAGACCAATCGTGCAGATTCATATTTCGTATCCTTTCTAATAATCGTGTTTGACTCCCAACAAAAAGCCCGCCACGGGTAGAGACCGAAGTCTCTCGTACGGGTTTCCCCATACGGCGGATCACGCAACCCCATGACGGGTTTTTTTGTGCGTGATCCGACTTTTCGGCCTTGCCGACGAGAAGCGCCAGGTTAGGTCCTTCAAATTATTCAGTTGTAAGGCTACTTTAGCATAAAAACCGCTATGGAACCGACAAAATACAAACAGCCGCAAGCCTTTTTGAGGAGTTTGCGGCGCAAAATTCACCAGATGGGGGACTTGGTCACAAATAAGTTTTTGCCGTCGCAAAAACTTTTTGCGACCCCGGCTCGCGGTTTTGCCAGTGCAAAACATCGCTGCGCCTTTCGAATCCCCACGCAAGCAAAGCAGTTTGCTTGCTCCTCCTTCTTTAACAAACAACACAAAACCCGCCAAAAGGCGGGCTGTGTTGTTTGTGGAGAAGGGGGGATTCGAACCCCCGTGCAATGAGAAACGGATTGGGCGTGTACGAGACGTAGTACATCTTGAGTGCTCGCTCTGCTGCATAAAAGATGCACGAAAGCGCAACAGAGCAAAGTTCATGTCTTAGGTACTGAGGTGAACGGTCTCAGTACAGCAGCTCGATGATATAACACCGGACTCCCCCTCACGAGCGTTGAGAGAGCGGCGACGAATTACGCCTTAGCGTAGGCGAACTCGAAATCATTCGCCGTGAAAAACGGCGATGCAACTGATTTTGCAGTTAGAATTTGGAGCAGTTTAAAGAAGTACCCCAGTTCTGCCTCGCGCATCAATCGCGTCTATTCATTGTCTAGGCCTGTCATCCCCGAGAAGCGCACGACGCTAACCCCGCGCTTTTCAAAAACTTCTGACCTGTGTTCCGCAAAAGTTCTTTCGAAAAAGTCCTCGGATCTCCCGTATCGCGCTCGAAGCGCTCTCGGGCCAGACTATTTTCTCAAGAGCCTTTTGCTCCACGAACTATTTACTTTTCAATGTTCTGCGCATCTCGCGTTCGGTGTCGCGGCGCTTCAAGACCTCGCGCTTGTCGAACTTTTTCCTGCCGCGCGCTGCCGCAATCTTCAGCTTCAATTTACTACCCTTATTATACACCCAAAGGGGCACTATTGTCAAGCCCTTTTGCCGCTCAAACCCTGCCAGTTCAGCAAGCTCTTTCTTGGTGAGCAGCAAGCGCCGCGAACGGTCTGGGTCATAGCCCTTCGGCGTGTTGGCGGCCTGGTAGGGAGGGATGTGCATCCCTACTATATATGCCTCTCCACCCCTGATGATTACATGAGCACCCTCAAGCTGCCCCAACTTTTGGCGGAGTGCCTTGACCTCGTGGCCGAGCAATTCGATACCCGCCTCGAACTCTTCGAGGACTTCATAGTTGAGACGCGCCTTTTTGTGCTCGATGAGATTCACCTGCTGAATATACCAAATTAGGGGAGATATGGTATTATGTTTTCTCAATGGCAGAGTCTCACGATCCAAAGCAAAGCGGCCGAAAAAAGCAAAGGCCGCAGATGCCCCAAATGCCGCGCGGCGATAACTTTTGGGTTAATCTTGCCACCTCGGTGTTGTTGCTCCTCTTGTTGGCGGGGATCTACACCTACTTCGTAGGTGGGCAAAAACCCAAGGCCGAAAACATCGCCATCTCGCAGCTTGCGGCGGATATCGAGGCGGGGAAAGTGTCTAAAATTTTGGTCGACGGCGACGACCTCACCGTGACCTACCTGCCAGCCCAAGCTGGCGCCGCCACCACCGAGAAGACGTCTAAAAAAGAGCCCGAGTCGGCGCTCACCGAAACGCTCGCCAACTACGGCGTTGCCAAACCCGAGCTCGACAAAATCGCAATCGAGATCAAACGCGAAAGCTCATGGCAATTTTGGCTCACGGCCTTGGCGCCGTTTATCGCGCCGATTTTGCTCATTGCATTTTTCGTTTGGTACCTCTCAAGGCAGGTGCGCGGCGCGGGCATGCAGGCGTTCACCTTTGGCCAATCTAGACCGCGCGTCACCGACCCCAACGACACCGCAACGCGTGTCACGTTTAAAGATGTCGCCGGTGCCAAGGAGGCCAAGCAAGAGCTCCTTGAGATTGTCGACTTTTTAAAAAATCCCAAAAAATTCCTCGACATCGGCGCGCGCATCCCGAAAGGTATTTTGCTTATGGGTGCGGCGGGTACCGGCAAGACGCTGCTTGCCCGCGCGGTGGCGGGGGAGGCAGGCGTGCCGTTTTTCTCGATTTCGGGTTCGGAGTTTGTGGAGATGTTTGTCGGCGTCGGTGCCAGCCGCGTGCGTGACCTCTTTTTGACTGCAAAAAAAGCGGCGCCGGCGATTATTTTTGTGGATGAAATAGACGCTGTGGGTCGCGTGCGCGGCACCGGGGTCGGCGGCGGCAACGACGAGCGCGAGCAAACGCTCAATCAGATCTTGGTTGAGATGGACGGTTTTGAGCCCAACGAAAAAGTCATCGTCATGGCGGCGACCAACCGCCCCGACGTGTTGGACCCCGCGCTCGTGCGCCCGGGGCGCTTTGACCGCCGGGTGGTGATCGAGCTTCCTGACCGCGGCGACCGGTTTGATATTTTGGGCATCCATGCGCGCAAGAAGCCCTTGGCCGAGGATGTAAACCTCAATGTCATCGCAGAGCGCACCCCCGGATTTTCGGGCGCCGATTTGGCAAATCTCATGAACGAGGCGGCTATTTTGGCGGCGCGCGAAAACCGCAAGAGCGTGGCGCAGTTTGACCTCATCCGCTCGATAGAAAAAGTGATGCTCGGCCCCGAGCGCCGCTCGCATGTGTTAAATAAAAAAGAGAAGGAGATCACCGCCTACCACGAGGCGGGGCATGCGCTGGTGGCAAGCGTGCTCCCCTATGCCGACCCGGTGCACAAAATTTCAATCATCTCGCGCGGCCGGGCGGCAGGCTACACGCTGAAGCTTCCGTTCGAAGACAAGCGCATGCAGAGTAAAAATGAATTTTTAGACGACATCGCGATGTCGCTCGGCGGGTATGTTGCGGAGAAGACCGTCTTTGGCGACCTCACGACCGGCGCATCGAACGACCTTCAGGTGTTGACGGCGCTCGCGCGCAATATGATCACCCGCTACGGCATGAGCGACAAAATGGGCCCCATCGCCCTTGAAGGTGAGGGCGGCCGCGCGCTGTTTGGCCAGGGAATTTCAGACAAAGAATATTCGGAAAAAGTTTCGGCCGAAATCGATGCCGAAGTTAAAAAAATAATCGACGACGCATACAAAAAAGCGCAAACGATCGTTGACAATCACCGCAAAACGCTCAACGCCATCGCGCAGCGCCTGATCGAGGTAGAAACTATCGAGCGCGAGGAGTTTGAGAAAATTTTGATCGCGAACGGCATCACCCCCAAGCAAAAAAAAGACATCGAGCACGCGCCCTTGGCGTAACCTGCGCAAAATAAGTTTTGTCGAGTACACAAATTTTTTGCTAAAAATTTGTTCAGTCCTCGCGCCGTCGCGCTGCGGAGCCTCTACCAAACTTATTTTGCTTTGCTCACATAAAAAAAAGATTCCCCGGCGCGCACGCGCGCCGGGGAATGTCGTTTCTTATGTCAGGAGCATTTTGAGGAGCGCCATACGTACCGGCACGCCGTTGTCCGACTGCCGGAAGTATGCGGCTCGCGGCAACCTTTCCACAGTTCTGTCGATCTCATCGACAATGGGCATCGGATGCAGTATCCGCGCCGTCTTTTTCATCCGCTCGACCATCGGTACAGTCAGCCGATAGCATCCCTTGAACCGCTGGTAATCCTCGGGCTTCTCGAAGCGCTCTTTTTGTACCCGAGTCATGTAAATGACATCGGAATATTCCAGCACTTCTTCGATCGAGCTATGTTCACTATAGGCAACATCATGGCGCCCAAGATACGCCAAGATGTCATGACCCATGGCGAGTTCAGGAGGCGACACAAACCCAAGTCGGTTTGTTGGATACTTGCCCATGAGGTATGTCACGGAACGAGCGGTCCGACCCTGTGCAAGATCGCCCACGATAGCAATTGAGAGGTTCTCGGTACGCCCGAGTTCCTTCCGTATCGTGTACCAGTCGATAAACCCCTGTGTCGGGTGCTGCCCCTTGCCGCAGCCGGCATTGATGATGGGAGTATCGATCCCGCAACTTTCGAGGTAGTCGCTGGCAATCTCCGCAGCATTGTCGTGCGGATGCCGCAGCACGATAGCGTCTACGTAGCGGGAGATCACCCGCACGGTATGTTCAAGCGTCTCGCCCTTGACTGCCGAAGAAAAATCGCCAGCATTGTCTGTGCTGATGACGGTCCCGCCCAGATTATGCACCGCCGCCTCAAAGGACCAGCGCGTCCGAGTGCTCGGCTCATAGAAGAGCATCCCTACGCGTTTGTTGTGCAAACAAGCGTCGGACTTTTCGTCTGTTTCGTACCATTGAGCAATCTGGAAAACCTCCTCAAGTTTGAAGAGGTCAAATTGTTGCGACTCCACTAAGGAGCGCCCGAATCTCTTGCACGGCATCTGAGACCCCTTCTGCTGTGAATGAACCTGGCGGCAGAGTAGCATGTCGCTGGTTTTTTGGATAGAGTTGAGGCACGGGCGCGTAGCTCAACGGTAGAGCCCTCGTCTTATACACGAGTGGTTCCTGGTTCGAATCCAGGCGCGCCCACCCGACACATTTTCACACCTTGACAGCGTCGTGGTCGAAT
>JBBTSH010000032.1:0-8605 GCA_038064795.1 Patescibacteria group bacterium
AGTTGGCGGGGGTTAAAGAAACCGCGAGTACCGGCGCCGCCGTAACCGTAACCGGGATAGTCATCGTCAGGTCGTCACCCTTCAAAATACTGGTCCATGACCCTGGTATATTGCCCGTCCATCCCGCGCCGTTGTCGTCTGAGTAGCAGGTAACAGAGTAGTTGTATGTGCCACCAGCTGAAGGGGCAGACGCAGTTATCTCTCCGTAATAATACCCGCCGCCGATTTGAGAGCCATTGAGAAATATCCCAGAGCCTGCGTTGAAGTAGAGAAAATCCTGAAAAACCGATGTGACATTCCCATTACTGAAGAACGTGCGGTACAATTCTCTCCCCGGTTGGCACACCCATTCAATGGCAATGGGGTCGCCCGGCGCCACCGTCACGCCGGTACTGTATATAGTGCTGTCTACTATCCACCCCCATACATTATTGGCGGGATTAGCGGGTCTGGTTGCATAACACCCGGCGCCCTGCGGACCAACACTACTCCAATAGGCAATAGTTTTGCCATCCCACTGGCATCCGGCATCGGAGTATGGCTGTCCGGCAGGAGGCAGTCCGCTGTATCCATAGCCAGGGTCGCGATACCAGCCTCGTTTGGTTGTGCCTTGCATCACTCCGCTTGGATGTACGCTAAAGACTGCTATTGGCACGGGGGTCGCTTTTGGGGTGGCTTGCCCGTATTCCCAAGACAAGGCGCCGTCTACCGCGCCACCATTGGGTGTGTCCCAGATGTTTGGATGATTCCGCTGATTACTTGAATTCCCGGCAAATACATCACGCGGGTGAGGATACCCAGGGATAACATTCATCGTTGAATATGGATAGATGACAGAATAAGAAGGAACGGCCTGCGTGAGACCAAGCGCCGTTGAGGCGGTGAGCGACTGCGAGTTGAGCGCGAGTTGCGTTTGTATACTCCCCACCCCCAAAAAAGCGGCAATGCCGACCAGGAGCGCGACACCGGCGCTAAGCGCCGCAGCATGCTGGAGCTTTTCGTGCGATACTTTATTTAATTTTAGTTTCTTCAAAAAATCCATAATTATTCGGTGCTCGGAGGCGGCGGGATAATCTGAATTTCTTTTGCAGTCTCTTCACTAAATATGCCTCCCGTACTTTTGGTAATCGAGACAATGGCGCCGACCTCGATGTCGGAGACGCTTTTAGACTCCCCCATCGAAGTTACTATCGTTTGTTGTGTAAGGCGGTAGGTGCGGGGGCCAAACTGGCTTGCAATGGTGATGCTGGAGTCGTCTTTAGCGGTTATTACCCCAAACGGGGTAGGGATAGGGGGGCCATTGGTGATACCTAATTGTTCGTATTGTGGATTGACTCCCCTATTTTGAAAGACGCCTAGCCACAAAAGGAACGCCCCTACCACTATGAGTGCCGCAAGCACAAGCAGAGTGGCTTTAACCGAGCGAGAAAGCGACCGGAAGTCCATATATAGAAGTATACCGTTTCAAAAAGCTTTGTTTTTGGTTTATCAACAGTGAGGAGGATCGCGACGCCAGCACTTGGTATACTTAGAAGCGTGAAAATACTCCTCACAAAAAGGGCGGGGCTAGCGGGCGCTCTTACATTTTTTGCCCTGCTTGCCGTTGCAGGATGGTCTGAAGTGAAAGCCGTTTTAGCTCCTGAATCTAAGGTAGCGACTCTCGATACGAGCCATATGTGCAGTGAGACGTCGCAGGACGAAGTACTGTTCATCGGTTGCGGCGGCTTCTTTTAGATACACAGTAAATAAAAGCCGGTGGAATGGCCACCGGCTTTTTCTCCGTTTCTTTTTTGTTTTTTTATTTTACAAGGCCCGAGTCGTTGACAATTTTCCGCCAGCGACTTTTTTGGAACTCAAGAATTTCGCCGAGCCTCTCAGGGGTTGAGCACGCGGCCTCTACTCCCTGCCCCTCCAAGAGAGCGCGCAGCTGCTCATCGCCGAGCGCCGCGCACAACGCTTGATTGACCTGGATGATTATCGCATCCGGCGTTTGTGGCGGGGCAAACAGCCCATACCAGAAGAACGTCCCCTCGAATGTCTTGATCTTGAGCTCGTCCATGGTTGGCGTGTCCGGAAAAAGAGAGTTCCTTTTCCGGCCGATGATGGCAAGCAGCTGCAGTTCTTCGGCTTTAACCCTCCCGGCAAAGCTCGCTACTGCTGCACAGGAGAGGTGCACATCTCCTCGTATAAAGTCAATCATCGCATCGCCAAGATTCCGGTACTGCACAAGATTTATCTGTATGCCGATTCCTTGTGCGAGAGCTGAGAGGCAGACTTGGCCCGTAATTCCAGACGCGATGCCGAAAAGTTTGTGCGTTTTCGAGTACGCCTTAAGGTCTCCGAGATTCTTGACCTCCTTGATACTTGTACTGACCGCGAGGTCAAACTGGCCCATCACGCCCACTGGGACGAGATTTGAGGGCCACCGGCCTGGATCCTTGGATACCAAGGGTCCGCCAATCATGAGCGAGTTTGTCCCGACGACAAATGTGTAGCCGTCAGGCCTTGCAAGGACTGCCTCGGTAAGCGCGATGAGTCCGCCTGCCCCGGGATATGACTGAACAACAACCTTAGTCCCTAGTTTTTCTCCAAGTTTCTCGCCAACCATCCTTGTGACAAGGTCGATTGCGGCACCGGTCGTCGAGACAATAATCTTGACCGGCTTGTCGGGATATTCCGCCGATGCAGAAACAGGTATCGCAGAGACTGCGACAACCAGTAACAGTCGCCAAAGCATTGATGATCTCCTACAGAGAAGGGGAATGGGAGCAAGAACACGTTCTTGAGCCAACGTAACAGACACACGCCGTAGTGTCAAAAATCACGGATGCTTTTGATATACTGGCACGTATGAAGTTGGAGTGGCCGGTATCAGCCGACGACAAAAAATATGATTGGGTTTTAAATACGTTCGATTCGGAAAACCCTGACGCGGCGCTTGTGCCACTTGATCGTTCCGAGCCGTGGGACACTATTGCGCCGCTGGCATTACGCACAGGCGGGACTGTTTTATTTGGTACCTTCCCGGCACTTACTCAGTTGCGGCCCCGTTTTATTGCCGCGACAGAATCTGTTCCGCTACCCGGCATAACGCTACCGCCGGCACAAGCAGGTGCATTGCCGTCTTTACTTTCCCAACTCGCCATTGGTGGCATAGTGCTCCCCCAGCGGGAGTTTGCCGCAGTGGCAGACATAATAAAGAACGTGCACTATAGAGGCTATTTTCAAGTATTGCTGGGGTTGGGCGAGCGCCCGACGATGGAGTTTCCTAACCTGACGCTGCTGTTTGAGATGCATCTGGTTCCAGGCATGGTGGGGCTCTTCCAATGCGATGCGTTGGCGGCAGAGCGCACTGCGTTTCATCCCAACCGGCGTTTCCGGTGGGAGTTTGAAGGCGAAAAAGCATACGTGAGCGACTTCTTGAGCGCTCCCCGCTTCTCGCATATAAAATTTCCTCACCGGATTGAACTTATTTCTAAACCGTGTGCCTGCGGCGAGCAGGAACACGTCCGGCTCCTATGAGTGCTCCCTTCCAACGCGCTTGTGCGGCACTTACGCGCGCAATTGAAAATCCCTACTCCGCTTTTTACCGCGATTTATACAAAAAAATTCCTGACTTCTCGGTGCCGCAAACGCTTCTGGAGTGGCGCGCTCTGCCGCTCCTTGCGCGTGAGCACATTGCCAGCGTTCCGCTAGAGAAGCGGGTATTTATTCCATGGCAGCAGGTCCGCATCATACGCGCAACCTCGGGGACGAGCGGACGCGGAGTGCTCTGCATCCCCACAGGCGCAGCGCGGACGTTCCCCGACCACATGTTAGCGGGAGCAACCTTATTTTCGTTTCAGTACCATATCGGCGCAGCAAATACCATGGATCATATCGACGGCAAAAAAAGACGAGTACTGCAGGCCGACCCTACCCGCATGGAGGCAAGCGCGCGACTTGCGGCAAAGAGCGCCGTTGATGCCCTGCATGGGCTGCCTTCGCAACTCCTTGCGTTTGCGCCCTGTCTGGCGCAGCGGTACGATCTCGCGCACATCCGTTTTATCGAAATTTCTGGTGAACACTTAAGCTCGCTGCAGCGCGCCGCCATACAAACATTGTATCCGCGCGCGGTGATACGCGAGCGGTTCTCGGTTGCCGAAGCGCAAGGCGCGGTAGCGACGACGCCGCTTGGCGCAGAGGCGTCTCACGTGCTGGAAGTATTTTCTAAATATTATGTGGAACTTATTGACGCAAACGGTTTGGTGATTGATGAAGAAGGCCAAACAGGAGAACTCGTTATCACCTCCCTCGACGAAGGAGAGGCTTTCCCGCTTATGCGGTATCGCCTCGGTGACACCGTAACACTGATACGAAAAGAGGAACCGGTGCACCTAGAGATACTCGGGCGCACAGACAAAGACCGCGTTCGCCTGGGGATTGGGGAAATAAACCTTTTTGAACTCGAACGTGCTATTGCAGCAGTTGCGCCGGAAGCGGTAGACTTTGAAGCAACGGTAGGAGAGGATCTCCGCGACAGTGTGCCGCTACCCCAGCTCTCGATAATTCTTTTTACCGCCGGTGCCGAGATCGATACAGAGCAGTGTGCAAAAAAACTTGCCGGATTTCTGCGCATAAACCAAAAGCGCTCATACGCAGACGGCGTAGCCAAGGGGCTTTGTTTGCCGCTTAAATGCGCAGTTAAGAACGTCGCGGCTAACCATATGAAAAGAAAACATCTTATCGACGCTCGCGCCTGATATGAACCCCTCTAAACTATTTATATTAATCGGCATCGGGCTTGCGGCGTTTGCCGGCTTTTTTGCGCTCAGCCAAAAACCGAGTCTAGAAAATCAACTCATACAGGCGCGCACTGTGCCGGTGTTTGACCTCACCGGCACAGACCCCGAGCGTCTGCGCAGGGCAGTACAAAGTCTCGCAGAGGCACGGGACATGTTGGAACAAATACAAAAAACGCCCGAAGAAGCTCATCTGGTACGCACACTCTATCCTATTGATTTTCTTTTTTCATTAAGTTCGCTCGAGGAAGCGCGCCAAAAATTTATTCGCAGCGGCAGTAAAGAAGACGGTGAGTACTACCGTGCACAATTCGCCCTGGCGATTGCCGAAGGGGAAAAAGATTTGAAAAACTTCACTGCAAGCTTTACCGCCGCCACCGTGGCCTACAAAGACGTTCGCTCGCCTACGTTGGGAGGAATCTTGCTGCGTACGCACATGCTCGAAGTGCTCGATGATATCAAGCAAGGATTCTCCCGCGTCAAAAAAAATACAGGGTGGTATTCTACACCTGCAGCCGCAAAGCTTATAGACACACCCCTAAGTCCTCAGGCACGAAACATTCTTGCACTGCTAGAAAAGGCTTCAGGAAGAGCCGGACCCACGGCGGTTATTTCAGAAAGTGTCTGCCTTTCTGGTATTCCTGGCCCCTATTATCTGTGGATGCCGAAGGGGGGTTCGGTGCGCGCACTCAATGACTTGTACTTCACCTCCATAAGCCAGGCACAAGGGCCTTCATTAAAATACCTTAGAGAAACACTGGGGATATCGTACAGCCCCAACAATCCCATAACGTATTACACCTGCCCGGACATCGGCAAAGATATAGCTCTTACGGTTGCAACACGCGCCACCAGTTCACCCGAGCAGGCACTTATGGTGCGAAACCGCGGAGCAGGACTTGACCTCATGATCGAACAAACGGCACTGAGCATTAAAAAACAGATCGGATTACTAAAGAGCGGGGTGCCGTTGGATATGAGTGCTTCCTACCTCTTTTTTACCCACAGTGCCTTCCCAACCCTATTTCAATCATACAACCCTTCCTTCGGGAGTCGTGGCGTTACTCTGCGGGAAAACAGGAACAATGAGGCTGCACAATTTTTGGCTCGGTTGATACCGTTTAGAACCCTCACACAAACGGTACCGAACACGCAGATAGTGCACGACCTACGCGCATACTACCTTTTTGAGCAAGGGCGGTAATAGACTGTTAGGCCGATATAGAAAATAATTATTGAAATCAAATTCTACATCGGACATCGGATGTCCGATTTGGGTGATATACTGTAGGTATGGAGTTTTATCACGTGCTCAACCGGGGAGTCGAGAAACGCGATGTCGTGCTCGATGATAAAGATCGTGTCCGTTTTATTCATGATTTATTTGTGTTCAATGATCGCAAGGCGGCATTGCATATGGCCCAGCCAGAGAGGGCGCGGATCGCTCGCCACCGTGAGTTGTTAGTGCATATCCACGCGTTTTGCCTCATGCCAAATCATTATCATCTTCTCCTCTCCCCGGTTTTTCAGGACGGAATCTCTTTGTTCATGAAAAAATTGAACATGGGGTATGCAAAATATTTCAATGAGAAGTATGGGCGTGCGGGAGCTCTGTGGCAAGGAAAATATAAAAAAGTACATATCGAGCGTGATGCTCACTTTATGTATATTCCATATTATATTCATCTGAATCCTTTAGATCTCTCGCTTCCGCAGTGGCGTTCGGGAAAAGTGAGCGACCCGCGCGCAGCGCTCAAAGCGCTGCGCGCGTATCGTTGGAGCAGTTTTCTTGATTACCAGGGGCAGCAAAATTTTCCGTCGCTCATTTGGCAAAAAGAGCTTGGGGTAACGCTTGGTTCGCCGCAACGACAGGAAAAAGAAATCACCGCAATCATCAAGAACTCCGACATAGCTCAAAACAGCTTTGTTATAGAGCCTTAAATCGGACATCCGATGTCCGATTTAGATAAACTGCCAGGTTTGGAGGATCTGGTCGAGCCACGAGTCGAGCGACTTGTGCGTTGTTACTTCATAGAGAAAACCGTCGTTGATAAACCACACCTCGCGCGTGTCGCCCAAGGCCGCGCTGGTGCTAAAAAAGGCATTGGCCGGAGCCCCATCGAGCGTAAAGTCTTTTGGCTCTTTGACGCCCCCCGGGGCATCCTTGGCCAGACGGTCGGGCCCGACCTGGCTTGCGCCATAGGGGAGCACATATATTTGGAAGCCTTGCCCCTCGGATATATTTTGGAAAGTTATGGTGGTGGCGCCCCCGCCCTCGTCGTACTCGCGCACGCTAAGTGCGTCGGGGTAAAACACGGCAAAGCGGTATGGCTCGCTCCGATACTCGCGGTAACCGGCGGGCGCTTGGCGCGCAGGCTTAAGCGGCTCTACGGAGCCGAGCGCGCTTGGGGTGGGGCTTGGGGTAGTGGCCAGCCCCGCAGTAAAAAAAAGCAGGTAGCCCGCAAGCCCGAGGCCAGCGAGTATTGCGATTGCAAAAAGCGGCTTCCACATATCCTTAGCGTACTATCAATCTGCCTCCATCCAAAACCCGCACGTTGTAGCCCTCGAATATGCGCATCTTGCGCGAGGGCGCGGTGTCGGTGCCGGCGGTAAAGTTTGCTATCGACCCGTATCCGGTCCCGGCCGAGTTTGTAGCGTATGCGCGGAAGAAATATTGCTTTCCTGCGATTAACCCCGACACTATTTTGGAAAAAGCGGCTACGCCAAAAGAGCCCGTCTCGGTCGTCGTAGCGGCGCCGCCATTTACAAGCGTTGCACTTGTCCCCCACGCAAACCCCCGCACGGTCGAGTTTGCACCGCCTGTGACGGTGATATTGCCGTTGATAACCGCCGCAAGCACACCGGCCGATGCCGAGCCAGTGGTCACTGTGGGAGCAACTGTGACCGCCGGCCGAAGCGCCATGGTGAAAGCAGCCCAGGCGTTATCGGCGCTGTCCGCACAACTATGCGTCATAACGCCGGGATCCTCCGGGTCGGACGGACTGCTGTTGTATCCCATACCCACGGTCGTGTCAAAAGTGTCGTCCTGGCCACGGTCGATGGCATTTGTCGTATAACCGGTGGGGAACGTGAAGGTGCACAAGCCGCCCGCAATATGACCGTTACCACCAGCGATGACCGTCCACACTCCGGACGGGTTATTGTGATTGATGGACGGCGGATCGGGATTGCTCGTGTTGATACCTGTCACCGACGTCGATGCCACGTCAAACGGCGTACCTTGATCCACCCCACTAAAAGCCATAACCACAACGGCCATAGCCGCGTCGGTACCTGGGCCGGTACCCTCAATCACCACACTTGAGTCCGGTGTTGCGGTCATGATCTTATACCAAACGGAGAGATGGGCATCGTCTACATCGGCGGTGCTACGAACTTGATTCAACTTCGTATAACCAGCTGAGTTGTTGAGCGTTTCAAGCGTAGTAAGGTTGTCGTTGTCACCTACTGATGCGGCAACAATGACGAGGTCGCCTTGCGCTAGACCACTTATCGTCGTGAGGTCAACTGTTGTGTCAGTACTTGGAGCAGATGAGTTTTCAGCACTCCCGCGAAAGCCGATTGCCGCGTCGGCGTATTGCGGGACACTAAGAAGAGCGGCGAGGGCTATGCTGAAAAATAGAAGCTTCTGTTTCATCTTTGGATAATTCTTAAAATTTTATCACGGGGCGGGGGTGGGTTCCGGAGCCGGTTCGGGAGTAGGTGTAGGGGCCGGGTCAGGAGTTGGAACAGGGTCCACAGTTGGTGCCGGGTCGGTGGTCGGCGTGGTGGTTGCCTGCGGTGAGCTTTCTGTGGTGAGCGGA
>JBBTSH010000033.1:0-1645 GCA_038064795.1 Patescibacteria group bacterium
TGCGGCATCTCCCTAAAATTTTGAGGCATATCGCGTATTTTTTTAAGTGTATGGTTTCCGCACGGGGCGCTGATGTCATTTATGCGCAAGACACCGTTTCGGTAGGGCTTCCCGCGGCTCTTACAGCGTTCTGTCTTGGCAAACGTTTTATGGTGCGCATACCGGGGGATTACGCGTGGGAGCAGGGCAGGCAGCGTTTTGGCATTACCGACACTCTTGATGTGTTTCAACAAAAAACATTCGGCATACGCATTGCTTTTTTGCGCACGGTTCAGCGTTTTGTAGTAAATCAGGCTGAGCAGGTTATCGTGCCGAGCGAATATATGAAGACCATAGTGAGCCATTGGACGAGTGCACGCAAAATTTCAGTCATATACAGCGGTGTTGAGATGCCGGTCCCTACAAAAGTTTCACGGCCAGAAGGGTTTTTTGTTGTTACTATTGCCCGGCCAGTGCCCTGGAAAGGTCTTGAGGGGCTCACGCGGGTGGTTGCCCGCGAAAAAAATTGGCACCTTATGATAGTAAATAATCTCCCGTATGAGCAGGCCATGGGCTACGTACAAGCGGCTGATGTATTTGTTATCAACTCGACCTATGAAGGACTCTCGCACGCGCTCATCGAAGCAATGATGCTCGGAACTCCGGTGGTGGCGACCCGCGTGGGCGGCAATCCTGAGCTTGTCCGCGACACGATAGATGGCCTGCTGATTGAACCAAACAATGATGAGGAGTTATATGTCGCGCTGCGTTCGATCGCGCTGGACAAAACAGGAGCCCGTGCACGTGTCGAAGCGGCGCGTATACGCGCACGCAGCTTCACTATTGAACATTCGCTCATGCAACTACGGCCCCTGCTTTCGAGTACTATGTAAGTATTATGCGCGTACTGGTCATCTCTTCTGATTCGAACGTATTTACTGAGGGCAGTGCGGTGGCGCGGCGTTTTCGTCTACAGGCACAAACAGTGGAACGTCTTGATGTGCTGGTACCGCATGGGCCGGGCAATCTGGTGCAGATTGCTGGCAACGCGGCGGCACGCGGTTTTGGACTGCGTAAAACCGCCGGGTTTTTTCGAACGATTGCGGCCGGATGGCGCTTGCAAAGACCGGACGTGGTTTCCACCCAGGACCCGTTTCTTATTGGTCTTTTAGGTTGGGTCATTGCATGTCTGCGCGGCGCCAAGCTCCATGTGCAGGTACATACGGATGTCTTTGACCAGAACTTCAGTGCACATTCTCTGGGCAACCGTTTTAAAGTTTTTCTTGCGCGCTTTATACTCTCTCGTGCCGACTTGATACGCGCCGTCTCCGAGCGTATCCGCACTTCAATAGAAGCAAAAGTGGGACATCTGCATATTTCAGTTCTGCCGGTCTATATCGACCCCGAGCGCGCAGTTCGCGCCGTGCCGCTTAATCGCCGGCAAAAGTATCCAAATTTCACAAAGCTTATTTTGTCGGTTGCCCGACTTGAGCCGGAAAAGGACGTTGGGGGAACGCTCCGGATAATGAAACAGATTTTGGAAATTGAGCCAGGAGCGGGGTTGGTCGTGCTTGGTAAAGGTTCGGAACTCAATTCCCTGCAATCTCTTGCACAAGAATTGGGGATCGAGGCGAATGTCGTATTCGAACCCTATCAGGATCCCTTT
>JBBTSH010000034.1:0-18112 GCA_038064795.1 Patescibacteria group bacterium
TTTTTCGCGCGGAGCCTCCATCTCGGCAGGAATTTTTTTGCCCATCGCCTTGCGCAGTTGGTTGGCCTCAAGCCAGCTGTAACCCGCGATTTTTACCGCGATCAAGAGCACGTCGTCTTGGTAGGTGATAACGCCGTACGACTGACTCAAAATTTCTTTCATACGCGGATCAAGGTACGAAATGAGCGATGGGTTGTGCTTGCGCTCAATGTAGGCGGGGATCATTTCCATCGGCCCCGGGCGAAAGAGCGCCACCATCGCGTTGATGTCGTGGATGGTCGTGGGTTTGAGCTCTTTGAGGTAGCGGGTCATGCCGCCGCCGTTTAGCTGAAAGGTGGCCTCGGTTTCGCCGCGCGCGAGCATCGCAAATGTTTTTTTATCCTTGAGCGGCACATTTTCTATGTCCACCACTAGCCCGCGCGTTTTCTCCACAAGCTCGACCGAGTGCGCCAAGATAGCGAGGTTGCGGATGCCCAAGAAATCAAACTTCATAAGTCCGACGCCGCCGTACTCGTCGGTAATCGAGTACATGTCGTACTGGGTTATCAGTTTTCCTCCCTTAGGATCAAGTTGTAGCGGGGTGTAGTTGACGAGCGGGGTCGGGGCCATCACCACGCCGGCCGCGTGCACGCTGATGTGACGCGCACACCCTTCGATTTTTTTGCCGAGATCGATGATCTCGCGGGTCTCATCCTCATTTTTATACATCTTTGCCAGTTCGGCGTTTTCGGCAAGTGCGCGCTCAAGGGTCATGGGAAAGCCTTGCGAACCCATGGGAATTTCTTTGGCAATGCGGTCGCCGAGCCCGTAGGGGTATTGCAAGGCGCGCGCGACGTCGCGCACGACGCCGCGCGCGAGCATGGTGCCAAACGTTCCCACCTGCGCCAGCCGCTCTTCGCCGTATTTATTGCGCGCATAGTCGATGACTTCGTCGCGTCTGTTGTCGGCAAAGTCCATGTCGATATCGGGCGCCGAGGGACGTTCGGGATTTAAAAAGCGCTCAAACGGCAAATTGTAGGTAAACGGGTCGACATTGGTGATGCCCGCAAGGTAGGTCACCATCGAACCTGCGACCGAACCGCGGATCGTCGTTAATATTTTTTTCTCCCGCGCAAAGCGCATGAGATCGCCAACGATTAAAAAGTACGGTGCAAAACCTTTGTCGGTGATGATGTTAAGTTCGTACTCGATGCGCTCGCGCAGTTTTTCGTTGTCCTCCATCCCGCGCGTCTGTATCCCCTGCTCGACGATTTTGCGCAGCTCCCGGTCGTAGGTTGATCCTTGTGGAATAGGGAATTCAGGGAAAATCCATGCGCCGAGTGTAAGCTCAAGATTGCACTCTGCCGCCACCGCGAGCGTTTGTGCAAGTTGCTCGGGAGTGAACTGCTGCTCCATCATGGATTCGGTCGCACACGAATAGTCGACATCTTCCGCGTCGATGTCGCCGCCGCTATTGGCATTGCTGTTTTCTATCGCGCGCATCGTCTCCCACGCGCGCCGGTCGTCCTGATGCAGATAATAAATCTCGCGCAATGCCACATCCTTTGATGCAGGATGAAGCGTGATGAGTCCTGCCGAGTGGGCTTTAAGCATTGCTTCGGTCACCGTGGGCGCGTCGGGGAACTCCAAGTGCGACTTAGTAACGAGCGCAAGCAGATTTTTGTACCCCTCAACGTTTTTTGCGTATAAAAGAAGACGTTTGCTTGTCCTGAGGTCGTTCGAAGGGCTACTCTCGACTCTTGCATCAAGGCCGATGATCGGTTTGATTCCCGCGTTTTTGCACTCTTTATAAAATTCGATTGCGCCGTAGAGGTTGCCGAGGTCGGTTAACGCCAGGGACTCGCAGCCTATCTCTTTGGCGCGACGCACGAGGTCGGGAATTTTTGGCAGCGCCTTAAGCAAAGAGTAGTGGGAGTGCACGTGGAGATGAGTAAACTTCGCCGCCATACGTGGAGTATACTCCTCGCGTGTTTACTTGAGCTAGCTGCTATAGTGTGGCGTTGGAGAGAGAGGAGGATTCCATTTTTTGTTACAATGTTCTTATGCGGCCATTTGTGATCGGCGTTGATGAGGCGGGCCGTGCGCCTTTGGCGGGGCCGGTTTCGGTCGGGGTAGTACGCGTGCCGGAGGGTTTTGACGTGGCGCGAGAGTTCCCCGGCGTTAAAGATTCTAAAAAATTATCTCCCGACAAGCGTGAAGAAATATACCGGCTCCTTCTGAAGCGGCAGGAGTCGGGCGACGTGCAATTTTGCGTACGATTCTCGGACCATCTATATATAGACTCGTTTGGCATAACGCGCGCGGTACGACGCGCGGTGTGGAGCGGGGTTAAGTTTCTGGCGCCGGACCCCGCGCTTGCGCGTGTGCAGCTTGATGGCCTGCTGCAGGCACCGTGTGCGTACGCCCAAGAGACTATCGTTCATGGCGACGACCTCGTGCCACTTATTTCCTTGGCGTCGGTGGTCGCCAAAGTCCGCCGCGACCGACTCATGCGCCGTTTGAGTCGCACGTACCCGGAGTATTATTTTGAACTCCACAAAGGCTATGGAACACAAACTCATTGGGACGCAATCAACATGCACGGTCTTTGTGATATCCACCGGCGCACCTACTGCAACGTTGACGCACCACCGCAATAGGTCTACCATACTTTACCGGGTACACTGTTTTTGATACTGTAGCAACCGCGTACGTTGAAACCTAGGGAAAATGGGGGATAGTTTGGCGGAAAAGGCGATAGGAAATCCGATAGTGCCATTCGCTTCTTTGAAGCCCATGAGGCGATGGCTTAGCGACCAAGGGATTCCGGAAAGCCGCGCATGCGCAGTTTTCTGCAAGTTGCACGGCACTGCCGCATGTTCACGCAAGGGAAACCTTTGTGAACTGTATGAGCTAAAGGCATCGACAGTGCAGCAGGTTGCCGCGCTGTCCCGGGAATTTGTTTCCACAAACGCATGATTTTGACCCCAACCTGCTGTGCAGGTTGGGGTTTGTCTTTTTAGGCTTATTTTGCTACAGTTCGCGTATGGTCGTACGAATGCGACATACGAGAGGGCATACCAATAACCGCCGCTCGCACCATGCGCTCAAGGCGCACTCGCTCATGAAGTGCGAGTGTGGCTCTATGCGCGTCTCACACCGGGCATGTCCCGTGTGCGGGAGGTACAATGGTCGCGTCGTCATCGACCGTGCCGCCAAGGCGCAAGCCAAGCTTGCGAAGCGGCAAAAGCGTGAGGGAGATAAAAGTCAGACGCAAAAATCCTAAGTATTTAGGTTTGGGCTTTTGGCTTTTGAATCTGTTCGTTGGGCGTGGGCGTCCGTTCTTCTTTGACACATGGCAAACAGGCACCTTTCGAGGTCAGTAGTTCTCCAGACACTCTTTGAGTGGGATGTTCGTGCGTATTCCGCCGCAGACGTGTACCATGCGCTCACGCGCAATGTTGAAGAGTTTGCACCGAGCGCGGGCGACTCGGCGTTTATGGAGGAACTGCTCAAAGGCATTGTTGCCCGCAAGGATGATCTTGATCTGGTGATAGAAAAGGCCGCTCCCGAGTGGCCGGTTTCGCGTATCGCGCCGGTAGACCGCAACGTGCTCCGGCTCGGGCTGTATGAATTGCTGTTTTCCGACCGGGAAAAAGTGCCCGCCAAGGTCGCCATCAACGAAGCGATCGAGCTTGCCAAAAGTTTTGGCGGCGAAAACAGCGGCCGCTTTGTCAACGGTGTGCTGGGCGCTGTCTACAAAGAGCTCGGCGAGCCCGGCAAAGACGAAGTATCAAAAAAGAAAAAAGAAGTATCGTGGGACGAGATGCCGCAAGAACGACTGGTCGGCGCCGTGGTCTACGCCAAACAAGGAAGCGACCTATACTTGGCGCTCGTGCACGACATTTTTGGCCACTGGACGCTCTCCAAGGGCAAGCTGACACCCGAAGAAACGCCCGAGGCGGGCGTGGTGCGCAAAATAAAAGAGGAGATAGGGCTCAGCGTCAAACCGGTGGAGCGTCTCGGCGAAAATGAGTATGTGGCCTCCGACCCGCAGGCAGGGAAGAAGCGCAAGCATGTGATTTACTTCCTTGCCGAGTCGAAGTTCGAGCCCGTGGAGCTTGCAAAAAAAGGCGGGCTCGACGACGCAAAATGGTTTCGCATGCAGGACGCGCTCGAGCTTAACTTTTATGAAGATATGCTCCCTATCGTCACCAAAGCAATGCAGAAATTAACAGCAGGAACTGCTCGTAAGGTTCATACTTCACAGAAATGATGAAAGATTTTAAAACGTTCGAGGCGCGTGCGGGAATACAATTTAACGATATCGATTTATTGCGGCAGGCATTTACGCATCGCTCGTACCTCAACGAGCATCGCGGGATTAAACACGGCCACAATGAGCGGCTTGAGTTTTTGGGAGACGCGGTGTTAGAACTCGTCGCGACACATTTTCTCTATGAAAAATATCCCGAAAAAAATGAAGGAGAGCTCACCGCGTACCGCGCCGCGCTGGTAAACGCAGTCACGTGCGCCGAAGTGGGGCAGGAAGTTGGCATTAATGATTTTCTCCTGCTCTCGCGCGGCGAAGCCAAAGACACGGGCCGAGCGCGCGGCGTCCTGTTGGCAAACGCGTTCGAGGCGTTGGTGGGGGCGCTGTATATCGACCAGGGGTACGACGCCGCGCGCGCTTTTATCGAAAAACATTTGTTCCCGCGGCTCGACACCATAGTGCAGCAGGGCCTGTGGCAGGATCCAAAATCGACGCTCCAGGAAAAAGCGCAGGAGGTAGAAGGCATCACCCCGCACTACAGCGTCATCAAAGAGACCGGCCCCGACCACGACAAACATTTTATCGTCGGTGTATACATCAAAGACGCGCTCTTGGCGCAAGGCGGCGGTAAAAGCAAACAAGAGGCAGAAACCGCGGCAGCCAAGGCTGCATTAGACAACAAGGATTGGTAGTGGTATAATTTTGCAAGAACTGAACAATGGCAGGGGGTCCCAATGTCTGAAAATGATGAAAGGGCCGAGCGCCCGCATCCTTTAGATGCGGTCGAAGCGCTGGCCACGGGAAAAGAATTTCTCTTCGAACGTTATGCTGAAAACGAACTCGAATTGGCTGTCCATGGTAGGTTGGCTGATTACCGGGTGGCGTTTACGTGGATGCCTCAGATCGAAATCCTGCATTTCTCATGCACTTTCGAACTTGCGGTTCCGAAGCATGCAGCCCGCGAAGCTGATGCGCTTACCGAGCTCATTAATCGGCAATTGTGGGTCGGCCATTTCGAACGGTGGGAAGCGGAGAGGTTTGTGATGTTCCGCCACGCGCTTGTACTGGCCGGCCAGAGACCGGTATCGGAAGCGCAATGCATGGCGGTGCTTTCCATCGCGCTTGAAATGTGCGAACAGTACTACCCGGCATACCAATATGTTGCTTGGGCTGGCAAGACAGCCCAAGAAGCGCTTGATGCGGTGTCGTTTGACACCAGCGGTACTGCCTAATCGGGAGAATCCGGGCGGCTCTGTGCATCTGCACAGAGCCGTTTTTTTGCCATTCTTGTCGCACCTTAGTGGTAGAATAAAAGAGGAAGAGGTGTGAATTTGGCATGAATCGAAAGGAGGTTGCCATGCGCGCGTTGTTACTCGCTCTTGCGTTAGTATTTACACCCGCATCAGCCTCGGCGGTGTGGACGAACGATACGCTTGCCTCGATCCGCAAGCAGGAATTGCGCCAAGCACAGAGGAAATGGGTCGATAAAGCGGTCATTACCACGATTGATTGCCTGGGCAGGGCGATCATGACCCAAAAGCTTTTCGGCTCGCGCGAGCCGCTGAACCGCCTCATTTTGCAGGCGGCGCCAGGGTGTGTGTCGGAGTTCAGGGTTATGTTCGACCGTTTCTACTATATCTATGGGGGCAGGGCCGGTGTAAAGCTGTTTGATGGTGCGGACATCCTGCCGGCGCTCATCGAGAAGTGGATGAGTGACAACCAGCCCAAACCGTAAGATACGAAGAAGGATCGCGCACATGCGGTCCTTTTTTCTTCCGGCGCCTAGCCGGAACCCTGAGCAAAGTCGAAGGGTTGTTATACAATAAGAGAAATGCGGCTTACATTGATAGAACTGTCGGGATTCAAATCCTTCGCCAAAAAAACCTCGCTCGAATTCGCCTCCTCGATCACCTCGATCGTGGGGCCCAACGGCTCGGGCAAAAGTAACGTGGCCGAGAGCTTTCGTTTTGTCTTGGGCGAGCAGTCGATGAAGTCTATGCGCGGTCGGCGCGGCGAAGATCTGATATGGAACGGTTCGGCAAACTCTCCGCGCGCGGGGCGTGCGAGCGTCCGCCTGGTGTTCGACAACAGCGACCGCGCACTCAATCTGGATTTTGACGAAGTGTCTATCGAGCGCGTTGTGCACCGCGACGGCCAAAACGACTATCTGCTGAACGGCTCTCAGGTGCGCTTGCGCGATCTTTCGGAGCTTTTGGCGCAGGCAAACATCGGCGCCTCGGGACACCACATTATTTCCCAAGGCGAGGCGGACCGTATCCTCTCAACGAGCTCGCGCGAGCGCCGCGAGATGATTGAAGATGCGCTCGGGCTCACGGCGTATCTCTACAAGCGCGAAGAAGCCGAACGCAAACTTGAAAAGACGGGAGAAAACATGCACGAAGTCGATGCGCTGCGCCGCGAACTTTCGCCGCATCTTAAATTTTTGCAATCGCAGGTTAAAAAAATCGAAGACTCTCACAAATTGCGCGACGACCTCGCCGCACAGTATCTTGAGTATTTGAAGCGCGAGCAAGTGTATCTCAAGGTGGCGCTTTTTGAACTTGCCGAAAAAAAGGAGGTACCCGAGCATGAACACCACGCACTTGATAAAAAAATAGAGCACGTGCGCGGCGAGCTCGGCGCCCGCAGTTCGCACGATGTCAAAACGCGTGAGCTCATGGATCTTGAGGAAAAGGGCCGCACACTCACCGAAAAGCGCGAACATATCACCCGCGAACTCGGGCGCATCGAAGGCGAGCTTCATGCGCTGCAGCACATTGCACCAAGCGAGAGCAGCGTGCCGCTCGCCGACGCGCGTACCTTCGGCGAGCGGATCGAAAAAGACCTTACAGAGTTGCAGACGTTTACCTCGAGCGAGGTCGAGAGGCTCAAAAACCGCATCGCAGCGCTCCTAGTATTAGCACAGGAATTTTTGCGCCGCATCGCCAAACAGGATTCGTCGTCGGCATTGAGCGCCCGCGAGCGCGCCGAAAAAAAATCCGCACTTGAGCGCGGGCTCGAGGAGGTTCGCACCGAAGAAGCGCGAGTTGCGAAGACAACGAGCGCGCTCAGGCGGGGGATCGAAAGCGAAAAAGACGCCTCGCGCGAGGCTGAGCGCGAGTTGTTTGCGGCCATGGCGCGCCGGAGCGAAATCGAAACCGTGCTCTCGCAACTGCGCTCCGAGGAAGTGCTGCTCAGTCGTGAAAAGGAAGACTTCAACCGCGAAGTGGCCGAGGCCGGCGCGCTCCTTGGCGGTGCCATTGTCGAGTATGAATCGCAGATACTCTACCGCGGCAGCGAGCGGCTCAGCGATGCCGACATTGTGGATGAGGGCAGGATCAAGCAAGAAGAGCGTCGCCGCAAGCTTGAGCGGATGAAAATCCGGCTCGAGGAGTCGGGTTTAGGCAATAGCGAGGAGGTGCTCAAAGAATTTAAAGAGACAGGCGAGCGTGACGCATTTTTGGCGCGCGAGCTTGACGATTTGGCGCAATCGGCCGAAAAACTGCGCCTCCTCATCGAGGAGCTGACAAAAACGCTTGAGGTACGGTTTACGGACGGTATCGAAAAAATCAATACCGAATTTGACGCATTTTTTAAACTAATGTTCGGCGGCGGTTCGGCAAACTTGCAGATCGTCAAAGAACATAGAATCCGCCGAGGGTTAACCTCGGCGGAAGAGACTTTACAAAAGTCTGACCTTGATTCAGACGAAGTCGAGATAGAAGAGGGGATAGAGATCACCGTGACCATCCCCCACAAGCGAGTCAAAGGCCTGCACATGCTCTCCGGAGGCGAGCGTGCGCTCACCTCGATTGCGCTTATTTTTGCGATGTCGCAGGTCAACCCGCCGCCGTTTTTGATACTCGACGAAACCGACGCGGCGCTCGATGAGGCCAACTCGCGCCGCTATGGCGACATGATCGAAAATCTTTCCAAAAAATCGCAGCTCATTTTGATTACGCACAATCGCGAGACCATGTCTCGCGCCGGCGTGCTCTACGGGGTTACCATGGGTCAAGACGGCATCTCAAAACTCCTCTCGGTCAAATTTGAGGAGGCTCTGGCGGTGGCAAAATAGTTATCTGGCCAATTCGAAATCAAGGGTACGGGCTTCCAAATCCGCACCAACCAGTTTCACCTGCACCTTGTCGCCCAAGGTGTATTTCTTTTTGGTGCGCTGGCCTACGAGCGAATATGCTTTTTGCACGTAGTTATAAAAATCGTCGCCAAGCGAGCGCACGCGCACCAACCCCTCAGCGCCGCTTGCCGTGTCTTCGACATACAAGCCCCACTCCGTCACGCCCGAGATGACCGCGTTAAATGTTTGCCCGATTTTACCTGTCATGAACTCGACTTGTTTGTAGCGGATAGATTCGCGCTCGGCGTCGACCGCTTTGGCCTCGGCTTCGCTCGCCGCGATACACAACCTTTCCAAATGCCCGTATTCGCGGCGCGTGATTGGCGTGCCGCCGAGGTGCGACGCGATGATGCGATGCGCCAACATGTCGGGGTAACGGCGAATGGGGGAGGTAAAGTGCGTGTAGTGCCTGAACGAGAGTCCGAAGTGGCCGATGTTTTTGGTTGAGTATATCGCTTTGGCCATCGAACGCAGCGTTGCCGTGCGGATCAGATGCTCCTCGGGCTTGCCCTCGATTTGGGCGAGGAGTTGTTGAATATCCTTGGCCGAGTAACCTTTTTTGTGCTGACCGAACTCATACCCGATGGCGCGGACAAACGTGGCGAGTTCTTCGATGCGGTCGCTTTTAGGCTCGTCATGGATGCGATAAAGAAATACCAAATTCTTTTCCGGCACTTTTTTTGCCAAGTTCGAAATGTAGGAGGCGACCTCACGGTTGGCAAGAAGCATAAACTCCTCGATCAGACTCATGGTCTCGAGGCGCTCTTTGCGCACTACTCTAAGCGGTTTCCCCGCAGGATCAAGTTCAAATTTAAATTCGCTGTCGCCGAAGTCGATAGCGCCTTCATGTGCGCGCTGCTTTTTTAAAATACGGGCAAGGTGCCGGAGGATGCCGAGCTCTGCGACAAACGGTCCCGTCCCTGCATCGAGCACCTGTTGAGCTTCCTCATAGGTAAAACGCTTTTGCGATTTGATGATGCTTTTTTGAAATTTACGGTCAACTACTTTGCCTTCCTGCGTCATCCGGAACAGCGCGGTAAAGACAAGCCGGTCTTCATCTTGGCGCAAGCTGCAGATATCGGACGACAGTTCTTCGGGCAGCATGGGGATGGTGCGGTCGACGAGATACACGCTCGTGCCGCGTTTTTGCGCCTCCGCCTCAAGCGCGCTTCCATCACGGACAAAATGGGTGACATCGGCGATATGCACACCTACCTCGTATTCCCCGGTTGGCAATGTCTTGAGCGAAAGCGCGTCGTCGAAATCTTTCGCATCAACCGGATCTATGGTAAAGGTCGCGGTACCGCGAAAATCAGCCCGTGTTTTAGACTCTCCGGCAATTATTGCCGCATGCGATTGTTTGATCTCGCGGGCTTCATGCACGACCTCGTCGGGAAATCGAGTACGAAACCCATGTTCAAGCACGATAGCGTGCATCTCGACCCCGTGCTCGCCGGAGCGTCCCAAATGCTCGGTAACAATGCCAACCGGGTCTTCTGTGCCGGTAAACGACACCAGGCGCACCAAGACCTTTTCGCCTTCTTCAACATCAGTTTTTTCTATGCGTATCGGGCGGTAAAATTTTATGTCTGCAGGAACCGCGAGCATCTGCCGGCCATCGCCTGCAGGCAGGCGCTTGAGGGTCGCAACAAACTCCTCTTTGGCGCGTGTGATCACTTTTTTAATCTTGCCTTTGGGGCGGGGAAACAGGGCAGTAAGCTCCGCCTCTACTTCATCGCCATTGAGCGCGCCGCGCAAATCCTCGGTCTTTATTTCTATATCCTCCTTTTCCGGCGCATCAGGCCACGGCAGAAAGCCGCGCCCTCCGCGTGTTATTTGTATGATGCCGGAAATAAGTTCTTTAGGCGTTTGTTCTTTGTGCGAACCGCCCTGTCTGCGAGGCATTAATATACTCAGTATAACACAAATAGTATGAAAAAGAAGAGGCCACAGCCCACGCTATTCCTGTGCAAGTAAAAACATGCAAATCCTCTCTAAAACAAAGGCTTAGTGGCTTACATGCAAATCCCTATGCATGTAGGAACTATTTTGTGGCGTCTATTCTATTCCCGGGTAGCCTATACTTCGTAGCCTTCACATACCCTCCTTTCGGCACTATCTTAGTAAGCAAACCTTGCTTTACCCAGATTTTCAACAAACGGCTCATTTTATCTCGTTGGACAATGCCTGTTGAATCCCGGGCTTCTTCGTTTGTAATATATTTATTTTTTTCTAAATATGCGGATACCTTTTCCCATTCGGATGCTTTCTTCTCGTTTAATAAAGTTACCCTGACGCTATCTTGAAGATTTGGGTACGTGTAAAAAATGGGGGGATAAAGATTATTTGATTTCATCTCGCTTCTCATCGTGGGAACCCCTTCATTTTGGTCTAAGTTTGGAGGAACGGGAAATTCTCTCAGGTGTTTCACTAGCAGATCATTTCTCCATCCATCTGACCTCACAAGCCCAATGTTTGCAGGAGTAATATTAAAAGGGAAAAGACCGGGGCTATTTATTTCAATACGGTCTTCAAAGATCCTTATTTCAACGTCTCTTTTCATATGATAATCCCGATGGATCACAGCGTTGGTTATGGCTTCCTTGACGGCGCGTTCTGGAATTTGGTATCTAGTAACAAACCCAGAGGGAACCTGTACACCGCTCCGTAATGAAGACAGCACATATTCATGAGCCTTTTTTATTAATTCAACCACGGGCCCTTCAATTGTTTTTGGTGTGCCTAAAAGAGACTTCGTTTCCGATGTCTTACCCATATATTGGAGAACGCGGACACAGGCCTTGGTATCCATTAAGTTAGAGGGGTATTCGGCAAATAGTAGAACCGCCGCTCTGGTTGGTTTAAGAATTTTTTTATCGGAATAACGAGCCAGACCAACCTTTTCCAAGACCTCTGCAACTCCCTTTCCAATTATCCCGCGGCTTTTTCGCCATTCTTTAAAGACGTGAGTATCTAGCAGTTTAAAACTGACATCAACTAGCTCACGGTCTGCCCTTTCAAAGCCCTTTGCGTAAGAGAATTTCACGACTTCTGTCGGCGTGAGGCGCTTATTGCTCTTTTCCTGTCTAACGTAAACATAATTGTTTATTGACCTAAGACCGTCAGTGGCTTTTGGAACCTGGAGTATTCCAATCGTCTTATCATCAGCCACTAGTTTTCTTGGTGGCCAAATAGAACTCAAGGGAGGGATTATTTTTTGAATTTCCCGCCCAATCGCATCATAATTGTTGATATTTTCTTCAATTCCGAAGATTCTGTCTACCCCCTTTGATTTAGTTTTTTCAGGGTCTTCAACACCCAAAATAAGCATTCCACCTTCTGCGTTTGTTAGTCCAACAATTGATTCAACGACGTCTGCTACGCAACCTTCGCCATTGCCAACTCGTTTAAATTCAAGTTCGTGGTCTTCGCTAGGGATAGTAAGTATGATTTCTACCAAGCGGTCGAGTTTCTTCGCCATTAGAGAATTATACCCCTTCTAACCCACTAGGATAACTTTGTGTGTAATTCCCCGACGCTTGATTGACCCCCACCGTCTAATTTGGTAAGGTATTGGCAACCCCATTCGGGGGCTATTTTTTACAAACCATGCTTACTATCCGCCTCACCCGCGTCGGCAAAAAGAAGGACAGCTCCTTTCGCGTAATTATTATTGACTCAAAACGAAAGGTGAAAGCCGGCAATTATCTTGAGATGCTCGGCTCCTATGACCCGCGTGTAAACAAAGCCGAACTTAAGGCAGATCGCATCCAGCACTGGCTCAAAGAGGGCGCCAAGCCGTCCGACACGGTGCACAACCTCCTTATTTCGCAAAAAATAATCGAAGGAAAGAAAATAAATGTGCTCCCGCGCAAGTCGCCTCCGCCTATTTCGCCAGAGGCCACGAAGGCCGAGGAAAAAGAAAGGGAGATCCAACCAGCGCCCGCAGCAGAGCCTGAAGCGAAACCTGAAGAATCATCTGAAGCAAGTGTGACTAACGAAGTTGCAGAAGAGGCACCGGCTGATAAGATAGAGGAGTAATTTTTACTCAAATAAATACACTGACATGGCAGAGAGAGATCAGGAATTTTTGGAATTTGTGGTTAAGGGTTTGGTTGAGCACCCCGACGATGTAAAGATCGGGCGCACCGTCGACGAGATGGGTGTGCTTTTGACGCTCGACCTGCACCCCGACGACATGGGCAAGGTGATCGGCCGCTCGGGCAACACCGCTAAAGCGATCCGCACGCTGCTTCGCGTCGTGGGGATGAAGCACAACGCCCGCGTAAACCTCAAAATCAACGAGCCGCCCGGCGGCTCGCGCGCTCCAAGCGGCGGTACCGCGGCGCAAGGCTGGGACGGCACGCACGAAGCGCCCGCAAGCCCTGCGATGAAGTCGGTAGACGAGGCGATGGAAGACCTCTCAAACTTCTAGCTCCAAACAAAAATCCGCCCCAAGGGGCGGCTTTTGTTTTTACGAGGAGCATTTTATACTGCGTATATGCAAGGAGTCATCAGGACGGGGGTATGTTTCTTTTGTCATGACGGGGGAGGTAAGTACCTCATTTCTAAACGCTCCAAAAATTGCCGGGATGAGCAAGGCCGTTGGGACCCGGGTGGTGGAGGGGTCAAATTTGGCGAAAAAATCGAAGATGCAGTGTTACGTGAAATACTTGAGGAATACGGCACAGAGGTACTTGATGTTGAATTTCTCGGATTTCGCGATGTATTTCGCGAACAAAATGGAGTACAGACGCACTGGGTAACCTTCGATTTCCGCGTCAAAGTCGATTCAGCGGAAGTCAAAAACATGGAGCCGCACAAATGTGACGAGTTACGCTGGGTGACTATTGATGAAGTATCAAATTATCCTGAGCCGGTGCATTCTCAGTTCCCTTTTTACCTTGAAAAATATCGAGAACGTTTCCTATGATGCACATTGTTTCAGAACTTCTTGCGGAGCTTTCGACGTTTCCCGGTCGGGAGCAGGATTTGCGCCGCGTAACACGTTGGAGCCTGTGGCATCCTATGTTCTATCGCCCGAACCTCCTTTCACATAGTAAAAAAGTTGCGTGGCTGGTGGCGAGGGTTGCGGATGTCGTCACGCAAAAACTAGGACCACATTTCGACGTAAAAAGAGCACTCGTCCTTGCGCTGGTGCATGACGACCCGGAAATAATCACCGGCGACTATCAGGCGGGCAACAAGGCGAAAATGAGCCCCGCACAGCTTGCGGTCATAGATGCCCAAGAGCGTGTGGCGATCGCAGAGTTATCAGAGAGATACCCAAAAACAATTGGAGGTTTTAGCTATCAGGAATTGCAGGAGGATGTTCAGGATTTAAAAACTTCCGAAGCGCGTGTCGCAAAGTTTTTAGACCTTATAGATGGTTTTGGCGAAGGCATTCATGAGCTGTATGCCGGCAACAGCCGCTTTACGGATCTTATGGTCAACGAGTTTGGGGAAATACCATTTTTTGACAATCTTAACATTCGCCGCAGAACGGAAATGATGAAAAGATACCCTGAGCTTGCCGCGCTTAAGGATTCGCATGTGTTTTTTGAAATTTCCCCTTCGCTTGACTGGTCACCCATCGTTTCGACCCGCTCCCCGTATACATTACAGTCGCTCCGCATGCCGGTAGGGTACCCTCAGTATGACCTATGGAAGCAAATTATTCTCGACTCCGGCGATGCAGAAGAAATCGCAAACCTCTACGTGCAAAAAGAAGTTTCCCTTGACCCGAAGGTTACCGTCGCAGTAGGGTAGCCTCATGACATTTCATGTCGTAACTCTGTTTCCCGAAGTGGTTGAGGCGTACACGAACGCGTCGATTTTGGGGCGCGCGCAGAAAGAGAAGCGGTTTAAGGTTAAGACCTACCAGCTGCGCGACTTTGCGGGTAATAAGTGGGGCAAGGTCGACGAGCGGCCATACGGCGGCGGGCCCGGCATGGTGTTGCGCGCCGAGCCGGTCGTCAAAGCAGTCCAAAAAATCTTGACAAAACTCAAAAAGAATCACAAGGCAAGGTCTGACCTTGCCACAAAAGTGATTATTACGGCGGCGGGGGGCAAGCCGTTTACCAACGCCTACGCCAAAAAACTCTCTAAAGAAAAAAATGTAATTATTGTCTGCGGCCGCTACGAAGGTATTGATGCGCGTACAAAGAAAATTTTAAAAGCCGAAGAAATTTCAATCGGTCCATACATCTTGACCGGCGGCGAGGTGCCGGCGCTTGCCGTCATCGATGCGACCGCCAGGCAAATCAAAGGGGTCTTAGGAAAATTTGAGTCGCTCGAAGAGGGAAGGGTCGCCTCGCATGAGGTCTACACCCGCCCCGAAGCGCTCAAGGTGCGGGGTAAGCAGTACAAAGTCCCCAAAGTGCTCCTCTCGGGCCATCGGGCCAACATCGACCTCTGGAAAGGCAAAAAACGCAGTCTGCCGCGCACTGCATAGCCTTGCCCGCCCGCCCGAAGCTTTAGCGGAGGAGGGGCGACGCAGTGTGGACAAGGTCTTGACCAATAAGCGGCACTTGCTATACTAGCTAGCGAAACCAACGGGCTCGCCGAGAGGCGACGATTGTGTATCGAGTGGGGGTTTCGATACAAACATAGTGGCTATACAAGCCATCTAATTGCAGAGGAAACTCGAGCAAGGGAGCGTTTTGCGCCCGCTATTTTCGTGTTTTGGGGGTGTGCATAAGTTGCTTGCGTTTTTGCTCAGGACCTATTTATTAAAAAGCCTTCATACATAAACCAACCCCATGCGTGACAAGAAATATTTCTCCCGTTTTCGTGCGCCGCGCGTCGAGACGCCCAATTTGGTGGCGGCTCAGGTGGATTCTTTCAAATGGCTCCTTTCGCAGGGGATTCGCGAGACGTTTAAAGAGTTTACGCCCATCAAAGACTACTCCGGAAAAAAATTTGATCTTGAATTTGTAAAAATAGAAATGGGCGAGGCGAAGTTTGACGAGCATTACGCCAAAGCGCAAAAGCTTACGCTCGACATACCGCTGCACGCTATAGTGCGCCTCAAAAACAAAGCGGCAGGCACCGAACAAGAACAGGAAATATTTCTTGCCGATTTTCCGTTAATGACCGACCACGGCACGTTTGTCATCAACGGCGTCGAGCGCGTTATCGTGCCGCAGCTCGCACGTTCGTATGGAGTCTTTTTTACCTCCGACGAAGTAAAAGGCAAGCGCCACTTCGGGGCCAAAATCATTCCCCAGCGTGGCGCATGGATAGAGATAGAGGCCGACGCAACAGGCGACCTCAACGTCCGCATCGATCGCAAGCGCAAGTTCCCGGCCACGTCGCTTCTGCGCGTCTTGGGTGCTGCATACGACAGCGACATAAAATCGCTGTTTTCGTCGACCCCGCAGGGCAAAAAGTGGCTTGAACAGGCGCTCGAAAAAGATCCGGCCAAAAATGTGGAAGAGGCCTACGTTGAGATCCACAAACGCCTCCGCGACGGCGACTTGGCGACCGCAAAAAATGCACAGGAATACATAAACTCTATATTTAGCGAAGAGCGCTATGACCTTTCCCGCGTGGGCCGCTACCGTTTTAATCAGCGCTTTAACAAATCGCTCGACGAAAAAGAGCTGCAGCGCAAAACGCTCTCTCTCGACGATGTCGTGACGGTGCTCACCCAAGTGCTTGCTCTTGAGAATGACCCAAATGCCGTCGAAGACAATATCGACCACTTGGGTTCGCGCCGCGCACGCTATGTGGGCGAGATGCTGCAACAGCGCCTGCGCGTGGGATTGACGCACATGAAGCGCAATATACAAGACCGTATGTCTACGATTGACGCCGAATCGACGATGCCGCAGCAATTTGTCAACCCGCGGCCGCTGCAAGCGCGCATCAAAGAATTTTTCACCACCAACCAGCTTTCGCAATTCATGCAGCAAACGAACGCTCTGGAAGAGCTCGAGCACTTGCGCACCTTGAGCGCATTAGGCCCCGGTGGTTTGACCCGCGAACGCGCCGGTTTCGAGGTGCGCGACGTGCATCCGAGCCACTACGGGCGCCTGTGCCCCATCCACACGCCTGAAGGTCCAAACATAGGTCTTATCTTGCGTCTCGCAACGTTCTCGCGGCTTAACGAGTTCGGCATGATCGAAACTCCCTACGGCAAAGTAGCAAACGGCAAAGTGACGGGCGAGATCGCCTACCTTAACGCTGCCGAAGAAGAAACGCAGCAGATCGCGCACGGCGCGACGCTCGCTGACAATGACGGCAAGATTCTTGAAGAGATGGTGGAGGCGCGCTTGGGCGGCGTACCTATCCGCATTTCGCGCAACGATGTCGACTATATAGACGTCTCTCCCGAACAGCCATTTTCGATCGCAACCTCGATGATCCCGTTTCTCGAGCATGACGACGCAAACCGCGCGCTCATGGGTTCGAACATGCAAAAGCAGGCAACGCCCTGCATCATTGCCGAGGCGCCGCTTGTCGCAACCGGCATGGAGGAGCGCGCGGCTAAAGACACGGGCCGCCTCATCCTTGCTAAAGAGGCCGGTGTTGTTACCGCCGCCGACGGCCGGCGCGTTGCCGTTAAAAACGAAAAAGGAAAAGAAATAGAGTATCCTATCCTCAACTTTGTGCGCACCAACGGATTTACCTCGCTGCACCAGCGCCCGGCGGTGTCGGTGGGAGAAAAGGTTAAAAAAGGCGCGCTGCTTGCCGACACCTCCTCGACCGACGGCGGCCAGCTCGCGCTCGGTCAAAACGTGCTCGCGGCATTTATGTGCTGGTCGGGCGCCAACTACGAAGACGCGATCATCATTTCTGAGCGTCTCGTCAAAGATTCTAAATTCTCCTCTATTCATATAGAGGAGTTCGTCTGTAACGTGCGCGACACCAAGCTCGGCCCCGAGGAGTGCACCCACGACATCCCCAACGTCAGCGAAGTTAAATTGCGCAATCTTGACGAAGACGGCGTCATCCGGCCCGGCAGCGAGGTGCGCCCGGGCGACATTTTGGTAGGAAAAATTACTCCTAAAGGAGAGACGCAGCTCACTCCTGAAGAGCGCTTGCTGCGTTCGATCTTCGGCGATAAAGCGCGCGACGTTAAAGACTCGTCTTTGCGGATGGAAAACGGCAAACGCGGCCGCATCATCGGCGTCAAAGTGTTTTCGCGCGAGGCGGGGCACGCGCTCGAGAGCGGCATCATCAAGCGCATTCATATTGAAGTGGCGCAGCTGCGCACGGTGTCGGTGGGCGACAAGCTCGCCGGCCGCCACGGTAACAAAGGAGTCATCTCGCGCATTTTGCCCGAGGAAGATATGCCGTACATGGAGGACGGCCGTCCGGTGGACGTGATTTTGACGCCCCTTGGCGTGCCGAGCCGCATGAACTTGGGTCAGATTCTCGAACTCCACTTGGGGCTTGCGGCAAATACGCTCAACTATCAAGCGATATGTCCGCCGTTTGCTGGCGCAACCGAAGAGGAGATCCGCGGCGAGTTGAAAACCGCCGGCTTCAACGAAAACGGCAAGATGAGGCTCTACGACGGCCGCACCGGCGAAAAATTCGAACAAGACATCGCGGTCGGCTACATGTACATCCTGAAACTGCATCACATGGTGGAGGACAAAATCCACATGCGCTCGATCGGTCCGTACTCGCTCATCACCCAGCAACCGCTGGGCGGCAAGGCGCAAGGCGGCGGGCAGCGCTTCGGCGAGATGGAGGTCTGGGCACTCTTGGGC
>JBBTSH010000034.1:18122-19210 GCA_038064795.1 Patescibacteria group bacterium
TACGGCGCCGCCTACACGCTGCGCGAGATGCTCACGGTTAAATCCGACGACATCGTCGGCCGCTCGGCCGCGTTCGACGCGATAGTGCGCGGCGAGCGCATCGCGCATCACCACGCGCCGGCATCGTTTAACGTACTCCTGCATACGCTGCGCGGGCTTGCACTCGACGCCGAGCTCATGCGAGGCGGCGAGCCGGTACGCGGCGGTCGCAAAACGCCTGGGGCAGAAGCAAGCGACTTCGACGCGGTGCGCATCCGTCCCGCTTCGCCTGAGCGCATCCTTGAGTGGTCGCACGGCGAGGTTACCAAACCAGAAACCATCAACTACCGCACCCAGCGCCCTGAAAAGAATTCTCTCTTTGACGAAAAAATCTTCGGTCCCGAGCGCGATTACGAATGTTACTGCGGCAAATATCGCGGCATCCGTTACAAAGGCATTATCTGCGAAAAGTGCGGCGTTGAAATTACGCGCGCGATAGTGCGCCGCGAGCGCATGGGTCATGTCGACCTGGCGGTGCCGGTCGCGCATGTGTGGTTCTTGCGCGCCATCCCGTCGCGCCTTGCGATGGTGTTGGGTATCTCTGGCAGCGACTTGGAGAAAGTCGTCTACTTTGCCGGCTACTTGGTGCACACCGTGCACAAAGGCGAGCGCGAGCGCATCTCTTCCGAACTTGAGGTGGAGTACAAAGCCAAGCTCAAAAACTTGCAGGACGAAAAGTCTAAAGAAAAGATGAAAGAGCTCTTCCTCGAGGCAAAGCGTGACATTGAAAGCATTCACGTGGGCGCCGTTTTGGACGAGCCGCGCTACCATCGCTACGCGATCAAATATGGGGCGATGTTCGAGGCGGGTATCGGCGCCGAAGCCATTTATGATCTCTGCAAAGGCCTCAACCTTAAAGACATGATCACACGCACGCAGGAAGCGCTCGAAAAAGCAGGCGCGGCAGAGCGCGAGAAGTTGGGCAAGCGCCTCTCGGTCTTGCGCGGCATGGTGCGCGCCAACGTGCGTCCCGAGTGGATGTTCCTCACCCGCATTCCGGTCATTCCGCCGGGCCTCAGACCTATGGTGGCGCTCGACGGCGGGCGTCA
>JBBTSH010000035.1:0-6584 GCA_038064795.1 Patescibacteria group bacterium
CTCTATATCCAATTTCGGGTTGCCACCGCGGACCATGCCGTGCACGTTGCCCACTGCGGGCGCCAGCATATCAATCCCCGTCTCTTGCACAAATCGTTGCGCTTCTTGGGGCTTGGTCATCATCTCTTCGGTTACCTGCACACCCTCGGGCAAGGCGCTTAATACCTTCGATGAGGTGCCGATATATCCCAACTCCCCTTCTATTATTATGTCCCTTTCAGTCGAGGCGCCAACCGCCTGCGCATAGGCGACACTCGCTTTGGTGAGCGCCACATTGTCGGAATAGGAGAGTTGTGCGCCATCAACCACCACCGAATCTACTCCTGCGTCGATCGCAGCCTTCACTTTTTCGAGCGAGTAGGTGTGGTCGGCATTTAGATACATTATTATCCCTTCCTTTATATAGTCGTCCACGAGCGAGCGGGCGTGCGAGAGAGGAAAGAACTCCCGCTCACCTTCGGAAAGCCCCGCGATGACGGGGAGCCCTGTTTCTTTGGCGGCCTGGGCCAAGGCCTCGAGCTGGTTGGAGTCGGATACATTAAAATGTCCGAGCGCTTTTTTCTCTTTTTGAAATTCGGCGACTATTTCACGGAGGGACTTCATAAAAACTTCGCAAAAGCCCTTTGCTCCGGAGAGATAAACACGACCCCAACTCCTCCGCAAAGGGCTTTTGCTTCGTGTTTCAGTATATAATGAAAATATGGACCTTCTCGCCATAGGCGATGTTGTTGTAGACGCGTTTATCAAGCTTAAAGACGCGCGCGTACATTGCAATATCAACGATGAGGATTGCGAAATTTGCATGCGCTGGGGGGATAAAATCCCGTTTGAGGCAGCCTATATCGTGCCAGCCGTCGGCAACTCGGCAAATGCCGCTGTCGCTGCCTCACGATTGGGCCTTAGCGCGGGGCTGCGCGCCTATATAGGCAACGACCGAGACGGCGAAGAATGTCTCGAGTCGCTGCGCAAAGACGGCGTATCGGTTGACCTGGTAGAAAAACAGGACGGGAAAAAAACGAACTATCACTATGTATTATGGTACGAAAGTCAGCGTACGATTTTGGTAAAACACGAAACGTTTAACTATGCCGTGCCTGCACTTACCGAAGGTCCGAAGTGGCTCTACCTTTCTTCTCTCGGCGAAAACTCGCTTCCCTACCACCTGTCGTGGATCGAGCGTCTCGCGCACTGGCCGTCGACCAAACTGGCGTTCCAGCCCGGCACCTTTCAACTCAAATTCGGCAAAGAGCAGCTCGCCAACGTATACCGCCGCTCGGACATTGTATTTTGCAATAAAGAAGAGGCCGAGCGGCTCCTGGGATTGCCTGCCGGCACCACAATGAAAGTACTGCTCCAAAAAGTGCAGGAGCTTGGGCCGAAAAGCGTCGTCATTACCGACGATGCGCGCGGCGCGCACGCCATCGATGAGCAAAAAAATATTTTCTTTTGTCCGCGCTACCCCGACCCGCGCCCGCCGTTTGAGATCACGGGCGCGGGCGACGCGTTTGCCTCAACTACCGTTGCCGCGCTCATACTGGGCCACGCGCTCCCCGACGCACTCTTGCGGGGGGCTACCAACGCCTCCGCCGTGCTGCAAGAAGTTGGCGCGCAAAAAGGCCTGCTCACCCGCGAGCAGCTTGAACATACTCTTGCCAACCCGCCCGCTCCTTTTGCCATATCTCAGCTCTAACCTATGATTGCGACGATCTCCGGCCCTTCGGGCGTTGGCAAAACGACCTTACTTAACAACGTACTGCACGTGGCGCCTCATGCTGAGCCGCTCAAAAGCGTGACCACGCGCGCGCCGCGGCCCACCGACGAGTTGAGTTATGAATATGTTACCGAAGCGCAATTCGATGAACTCGAGCGGCGCGGAGAATTGTTGTGGGCGGTACGTACGCATGGCAGACGGTACGGCACGCGTAAAAAATTAATTGATGACGCGCTGTCGAAAGATCTCGCTATCGCAGTGTTGGTCATAGATGCCGTACAAAAATTGCACGTCTATGCGCACGGCTCGGTACGCTCGCTCTATATCCGTATCGATGATGAAGCCGAACTCCGGAAGCGCTTTAGCAAACGCGGCGACATGACCCCCGAGGAAGTAGAGAGCCGCATGGTCGAATGCCGCTCATGGAACAAAGAGGCTGAACTCTCGGGCGTCCCGTTTGTGTATCTCGACGGTAAAAAATCGCGCGAGGAATTGCTCGAAGACGCGCTCGCAGCCCTCGCACTTTAGTATCTGAGCTCAAGCTGGTCTTGCATCATCGACACAAACGCTTTGGCAATTGGGTTGGTGCCGGTCGCTGTCTGCCATATAGTGACGCCTGCCCACAGCGCAAAACACCCTACGAGCAGCGCACTAAAAAAAGTGTTCACCCGCGCATGCATCAAACTCTTGTCGGCTTGCAATAACATATTATTATTTGCGCGACTGCACCTGCCTGCGCAGGCAGGCTTTGCGCACTGCGGCGACGATATGCGACACGCCCATACCGTAGTGCTCTAATAATTCTGCGGGCTCTCCCGACTGGCCGAATTGATCATGCACGCCAACAAACTCAATGGGTACTGGCGTACGAGCAGCCAACACTTCCGCAACGGCGCTTCCCATCCCGCCCATCACCTGGTGCTCCTCGACGGTAACGACCGCGCCAGCTTTTGAAGCGTACGCAACGACCGTCTCCGCATCCAATGGCTTAATCGTGTGCAGATTAATAACCGCAACCGGCACTTCTGCTCTAAGCTCTTCGGCGGCGAGGAGCGCATTATGCACCAGGGGTCCCGTGGCGATGATGGCAACTTGAATTTCGCCCGGGTCCCAGAGCACGTTCGCTTTGCCTACCGCAAACGGCGTCCCGGCCGTGGTGATGACCGGGGTTTTTTCGCGCGCGAGACGCAGGTACACGGGTCCGTCTACTGCGACCGACGCAAGCGTCGCTTTATACGCCTCTTCGTTGTCGCACGGGTAGATCACGGTCATGTGCGGCAGTACGCGCATCAAGGCAATGTCCTCGAGCGCCTGGTGCGTTGCGCCGTCGGGACCCACAGAAACTCCCGCGTGAGCACCTGCGATTTTTACCGGCACGTTGTTGAGTGCAATAGTGGTGCGGATCTGCTCGTTGTTGCGGCCGGGCGAGAATGTCGCGTACGAAGAGATGAACGGGATTTTCCCGTAGTTTGCCAAACCACTCCCGACGGTCGCCAAATTTTGTTCGGCGACGCCAAGCTCGACGAACCGGTCGGGATATTTTTCTTTAAACGGCAAGACGCGCACCGACTCCGCGAGATCGGCACACAAAACCACCACACGCGGATCTTTTTCGCCCAACTCCAAGATACCCTTGCCAAAGCCGTCGCGCGTCGCCGCTTGGTCTGGCTTTTCAAACACATTTTCCTTCAGTTTTGCATTTGGGTTAAGCATGGCGGATTTGTTCTAAAAACCGTTTAGCTTCGTCGGCTGTCGGGGGTTTGCCGTGCCAGCGGTAGTCGCCTTCGATCTCTTTCACCCCCTTGCCCGGGATCGTATGAGCGATGATGACTGTCGGTTTTTCGACAATCGCTTTCGCTTCGTCGACCATTGCGACAAATGCGGGTATATTATGCCCGTCGCACTCCAACACATGCCAATTGAACGCCTCATACTTGGCGCGCAAATTTTCAAGCGGCATGACATCCTCGGTATTGCCGGTAATTTGTATATTATTGCGGTCAATAACCGCCGTGAGGTTGGAGAGTTTGGTATCGCCCGCAAACATCGCCGACTCCCACGTGTTTCCCGCCTGCTGCTCGCCGTCGCTCATCAAACAATATACGCGAAACTTTTTTGCATCCATGCGCGCGCCGTAGGCGTACCCGGCCGCTTGCCCCAGCCCCGAACCCAATGGTCCTGATGTCGTCTCAATCGCGGGCAGACGCTCGCGCTCAGGGTGACCCTGCAGGCGCGTGCCGAATTTGCGCAGCGTCAGACATTCCTCAACGGGAAAGTACCCTGCATGCGCCATCGCGGCATAGCGCACGGGCGTGATATGACCGTTGGAGAGGATCAACCGGTCGCGCTCCTCCCATGCCGGATTTGCGGGATCATGATTCAAAATATGAAAATAAAACGCGGTAAAAATATCCGCCATGCCCAAGGGGCCTGCGGTGTGGCCGGAGCCTGCGGCGACGAGCATTTCAATAACCGTTGCGCGCACGCTGGCCGCAGTCTCGGTTAATTGTGTAACTTTTTCTTCAGTCAGCATTTACGCCAGTATACCATTCACGCTGTTGTATAACGCCGTATACACTTTTTTTGGATCATCGGCATTCACAATCGCCGAGCCGGCGACGAGCCGGTTTGCGCCTGCGGCAACAAGCTCTTTTGCATGCCCCGCCACGGCGCCATCTACTTGAATGAGGAGTTTCGGGTGCGTGGCGCGCAGCGCCGACACAAGGGTAAGCGCGCGCGCATCAAACGGTCTCCCCTGCGCGCCAACCTCGGCGATGCCCATCACCTGTACAAAGTCGTAGAGTCCCGCAAAGTCGTCTAACGCGGCGGGCTCGACCACGCACGGCAATGCGACGCCGACCAACACGGGGTAATTGCCGCTGCGGGTTTGCTGCAACATCTCGAGCGCCTCAGCCGCTTTAGGAAAATCGCTGTGGATGACGACGCGCGTAGCGCCCAATGAGACGGCGCTGCGCGCGTCTTGGAGCGAGTCATGGGTCATCAGATCAAACTCAAAATCAAATTCTTCCCATTGGGGAACGGCCTCGGATTCTGCAAGCACATTTTCACCGACCAAATCAATTTGGATAAGCGATGCGATGCCTTTGAGACGCGCGAGCGTCTCGGTAAGCTCACCGACCGATTTTGGCAACACCGCGGGAACAATATCTATCATGCGTCTATCTTTTGGATGCGCCGAATGTGCCGTTCATCTTCTGAAAAGGGCGTTGAAAGCCACTCGTGTACCGCGTCTTTTGCTTCATCAATCGAAATAAAGCGGGCACCAAGCGAGAGAACGTTTGCATCATTGTGCTGGCGCGAGAGCGTCACAATTTCAGAATCTTTTCCGTAATAAACAGCCGCGCGCGCGCCTTTGATGCGGTTTGCGACCATGGCTTCTCCTTGCCCCGACATCCCCAAGACGATGCCAAAAGTACCCTTATTTTGAGCCACTTTTTCAGCAAGCGGCCGCATATAATCGGGATAATCGTCGGAGGTGTTCATCGTATGCGGGCCCAGATCTTCGACCTCGTGGCCTTCCTCGCGCAAAAAATCTGCCAATATATTTTTTAAATCAAACCCTGCATGATCAGATGCCAAATATACTTTCATGTTATTGTTTTCCTGCTTCTTTCACATGCCGCAAGAGCGTGTGGGCATACCCCATTTCATTGTCGTACCATGCAAGCACCTTCACTAAATTGCCGACGACGCGTGTCATGGCGAGGTCTGCGATCGACCCATAGGGCTGGCCTATGATATCGCTTGAAACCAGCGGTTCTTTTGTAACCGCAAAAATTCCCCGCCAACGTTGCTCAGTAGCCGCTTTTTCCAAAATTGAATTTACTTCCGCGGCGGAAGTCTCGCGCTTTGCAACAAAAGTAATGTCAACAATAGAGCCCGCGACAACCGGCACGCGCACCGCAATGCCATCGAATTTTCCTGCGAGCTGTTCGTACGCTTTAGTGACGGCAATGGCCGCGCCGGTCGATGAAGGGGTGATATTATGCGCCGCGGCTCTGCCGCGGCGCTTGTCTTCGCCTTTGACCGGCGCATCGACGATCGACTGGGTTGCGGTGTAGGCATGCACCGTGTTGAGGAGCGCTCGTTCAATGCCGAGCGCCTCATCCAAAATAGCAATGAGCGGCGAAGCGGAGTTGGTGGTGCACGACGCGTTGGAGGTAATGGTGCAGGTTTGGAATTTTTGTTCATTGACGCCAATCAGTACGGTGGCGGCGTTCGGCATCGAGTCTTTGACCGGCGCCGAAATAACCACGCGCTTGGCACCGGCCGTAATGTGCGCGCTTGCCTTCTCGAACGAGTCGAACACGCCCGTCGATTCAACCGCAACGTCAACTGAAAGGTTTTTCCACGGCAATTTTGCTGGATCTTTTTCGTTTAAAAACTGAATATGTGAGATATCCTTATCGAATCTGCCGTATACGCTGTCGTACTGTAGGAGGTATAACAAATTTTCTTTATCACCGAGATCATTTACCGCAACAATCTCAACGGTGGGATCACTACTGGCAGCGCGCAAAAAGCACCTCCCTATCCTGCCGAAACCATTTATAGCGACGCGCAACTTCATGCGTCTATGTTACCATGCCTGCATGCACTCCTTTATATCTCCTGCACCGCAGGCAAAACGGTAATGCTAGCTTGTGCCGATGAAGAAATGCTGTTGTTGTCGGTGCAGGAGAGTGTAAAGTTTGTTGGGCCCAGAATTGCTCCCGTTGCGGTGCCTGTTGAGGAAAGTGCGGTACTCAAATTGGTCGACGGCGTGGCGTTGTTGTAGACGCGGCAACTCGCCATGTTGGTGGTATTCCATTAAAGCGTTGCTTGCTCGCCGCGGCGGATGCGGCATGAGTTT
>JBBTSH010000036.1:0-19580 GCA_038064795.1 Patescibacteria group bacterium
CTCTAAAAACGAAGGCGATGCGGTTAAAAAGAAGGACGAGATGCACCGCATGGCGGAAGCCAACAAGGCCTTCGCCCATTTTGCTTGGTAAACCGTTTTTTTAATTATGAACCGCGATTATCCGCTTGAGAAAGTAAGAAACTTTGGAATTATTGCGCATATTGACGCGGGGAAGACGACTACGTCCGAGCGCGTCCTTTTCTATACGGGTTCCCAGCATAAAATCGGCGAGGTACACGAAGGCGATACCACCACCGACTGGATGGAGCAGGAGCGCGAGCGCGGCATCACCATCACTTCAGCCGCTATTACCTGTTTTTGGACCAAGTCTCTCGAACCCGACAAAAAAGATATCGCTAAAAAATACCGTTTTAATATTATCGACACGCCCGGCCACATCGACTTTACCGTCGAGGTGAAGCGCTCGATGCGCGTGTTGGACGGCGCCATCGTCGTGTTCGACGGCGTTGCCGGCGTGGAGCCGCAGTCGGAGACCAACTGGCGCTACGCCGACGAGGCCCAGGTGCCGCGCATTTGTTTTATCAACAAGCTCGACCGCATGGGCGCAAGTTTTGAAAAATCATTTCAGTCCATTCTCGACCGCCTCACCAAACACGCGGTGCGCATGCAGCTCCCGATCGGCGCCGAGGAAAAATTTGAGGGAGTCATCGACCTTCTCACCATGAAGGCCTACAAATTTGAGGGCACCATGGGCGAAGAGGTCATCGAAATGGAGATTCCTGACAATCACAAATCCGACGCCGCGATGTACCGCGCGCAACTTATCGAAAAAATTGTCGAGCAAGACGACGCGCTGATGACCGCCTACCTCGACGGCAAAGAGCCGACGCTCGAGGAGTTAAAGGCGGTGCTGCGCAAAGCGGTTATCGCCAATAAAATCTTCCCGGTCTACACCGGCTCGGCACTTAAAAACAAAGGCGTGCAGCTCGTGCTCGATGCTGTCGTCGATTATTTGCCGTCGCCCTTGGACATGCCGCCGGTGAAGGGGATTAATCCAAAGACGGGAGAAGAAGTGGTTCGCACCGCATCCGACACCGAGCCGTTTTGCGCGCTCGCGTTCAAGTTGCAAGCGGATCCGTTCGTGGGGCAGCTTACGTTCTTTCGCGTATATTCCGGCACCATCGAATCGGGATCATATTTGTACAACGCGACGACTGGGGTCAAAGAGCGCCTCGGCCGCATCGTGCGCCTGCAGGCCAATGAGCGCGAAGAGGTTAAAAAAGTGTACGCAGGAGAAATTGCGGCGGCGGTTGGGCTTAAGGACACTAAAACATCGCACACGCTCTGCGACGAAAATAATCCGATCATCTTGGAGCAGATTAAATTTCCCGAGCCGGTTATTTCGCTCCGCATCGAGCCGAAAACCAAAGCCGATCAGGAGAAAATGGGCATGGCGATGAAAAAACTTGCCGACGAAGACCCTACCTTTAAAGTCACGAACGACCCCGAAACGCAGGAGACACTTATCTCCGGCATGGGTGAGCTGCATCTCGAAATTTTGGTTGACCGCATGAAGCGCGAATTCGGCGTCGAGGCGAATGTCGGCAAGCCGCAGGTCGCGTACCGCGAGACTATCCAGCAAAAGTCTGAAGCGGAAGGCAAATATATTAAACAGACGGGGGGCAAAGGTCAGTACGGCCACGTGCGCCTGCGCATCAAGCCGCTTGAGCCCGTGGTTGAAAACAAAAAACTTTCTAAAAATATTACGCGCGAAGATCACTTCGAGTTTATCAACAACATCAAGGGAGGCGTGGTACCGCAAGAGTTTATCGGTCCGGTCGAAGACGGCGTGCGCGAGGCGATGGAACGCGGCATTGTTGCCGGATTTAAAATGGTGGATATTTCGGTGGAGCTGTACGATGGCTCCTACCACGATGTCGACTCTTCGGAAATTGCGTTCAAAATCGCGGCATCGATGGGCTTTCAAGAGGCAGCAAAAACAGCTAAACCCGTATTGCTTGAACCGATAATGAAAGTCGAGGTCGTGGTGCCGGAGAAGTTTACCGGAGACATCACCGGCTCCTTAAACTCCAAGCGCGGCCAGATCGAAAGTATGGAGGAACGCGGCCTCGCGCGCGCGATCAAGGCCAAGGTGCCGCTCTCCGAAATGTTTGGCTACACCACGAGCCTGCGCTCGATGACCGAGGGCCGCGCCTCCTTTACCATGGAGTTCGACCACTACGAAGTGGTGCCCCCCAACGTCGCACAAACAATAATCGCCGGCAGAAAATAAGAAAAACCCCCGCCGCAAGGCGGGATTTTTGTATCTTGCGCATTGCGGGAGAGGTGATTGAATGAGGGGTAGACTGAACATCATTATGGTCATGAGAGGAGGATGACTCATGCGGACTTCACCTCTGCTGCTGGCTCAACAGGCCGTATGCTTGTTCTTTGGAAGCGTCCCTCCGAAGCTTGACCCCGAGGAACGCTCCTTCGATGTAACGGTTGTCTACCCTTCTAATCCATCTCTGCCCAACCAACAGTACGACACCCGGGTGGAATGGCTTGAAGATTCCGGCTTGCTCAACTTGTACATTGCAGTCGATGGAGTTGCGGTTGCTCCATGGGCGGGGATAGATCGCTTTCTTGAGACTCTCAACAGGCGCATCACGCTCCTGTTGCCTGAGATAAAAGGCGGTTGCGGGAAAATCATGCTCTTTGATTCCCGCGAAGATCTGACAAAGGGGGTGCCGGGGCATATGGCAACGTTCCGGTACAATGGGCCCGGTACGCAAGGGACTGAGGCATTTGAGGAGGCATTTTTACCGGTATACGCCCGGGCAATCCAGGCACTGTATTTTACTCATCCGCTTTTCCGCTACATTGCGGCGACCGGCGAGGAGCCGAACGCAGAAGCCCAGATGCGGCTCTTGCTCATTGAGTATGGAAAGAGCGAAGTATTTCGAACTCCGGCGAAAGAGGAGCAATCCCCGCACGTTGTGTGGCCTCCCGGACTCTACGGCGGCATCGAAATACCCCTTAGGCAATGATAATAACTACCCGCCGCGCGAAAGCGCGGCGGCTTTTATACCACTTGCAATCTTCATCCCGTGGTGCTATAGATGCAGCCAAGTATGAAGCTATCACTCACAGGCGCAAGGGTAACGGGTGTGATTCTAGGACTCCTTTCCCTGTCCATTTCAGGAGTCGCTTCTGCCGGAATGATATACGGCGGAGGATACGGTAGCTATGGTTCCTACCAGCAAGTGTATCCTACGTACTCACAGCCAATCTATGCATACCCGACCTACCCACAAACGTACAATTACCAGCCCAGTTACTATTCATACCCGTCATATCCGGTTCAATACCCGTATCCGTATACGGCAGGAATTTCCATTACCAAGCCGGCCCGCGGAGACGACTTTGACGACGGCGACCGCATGACGATTAAGTGGCGTACGGAAGATGAACCGTCGCGTAGCGATGTGAGGCTTGATCTCTACTCGGCTTCCGGTAACCGCGTTTGGACAATCGCCACCGTCTCCAGCAGTAAAAATGAATACCGTTGGACTATCCCTGAGGACAACGAGTTCTGCACATACCGATATCAATACCAAAACACTTTCTGCGGAGGGTACCGTTCAGGTTCCTATTACATACAAGCGACACTGGTTACCCGCAGCGGGTATGGTATCGCTTCAGACACTAGCGGCCTCTTTACCATACGGCAGCATGCCATGGGCGGCTCTGTATGGGAATTTAGCGCCCGTCCGACGAGCGGCTACGAACCTCTGCGGGTAACGTTTACCATTGCTGCCGAGGGCGGGGACTACACGATAGATTTTGACGACGGCGACGACACCGATATCCGCATCCCCGCGATCTACTGTTTTGCGGCGCCATGTGTCCCGCCGCCGCAGTATGTCACGCACATCTACCGCGACAGGGGCACGTTTGACGTGACGCTCGAAGACGATGACGGCGACATTGTCGGCCGCGAGTCGATCCGGGTCCGCTAACGTTGCGTATTTGGAGCCTCTTTGCTACTATGTGCATCAACGCCATGTGCGGGCGCCTGCCTCGGCAGGCAAGTGTTTTCTTTTGCTCGAATTAGTTAATTAATCAATAGTAGAATTTTATTTATGGCAACATTTGAAAGGGCTAAGCCGCACCTCAACGTGGGCACCATCGGGCACGTTGACCACGGGAAGACGACGCTCACCGCGTCGATCCTCCACACGCTCGACATGGCTAAGGCAGACGGCTTTGGCGCGCGCGTTGAAGCGGTAGACAATATTGACAACGCACCCGAGGAAAAGGCGCGCGGTATTACGATCGCACTCCACCACTCTGAATACTGGACGCCGGAGCGCCACTACGCGCACATCGACGCTCCCGGCCACGCCGACTACATCAAGAACATGATCACCGGCGCAGCGCAGATGGACGGCGCGATCCTCGTGGTTGCCGCAACCGATGGTGTGATGCCCCAGACCCGCGAGCACATTCTCCTTGCCAAGCAGGTTGGCGTGCCGAAGATCATCGTCTTTCTTAACAAAGTAGACATGGTCGACGACAAAGACCTCGTTGATTTGGTTGAGGAGGAAGTTAAAGAACTTCTCACCAAACATGGCTACAACGACGCACCGGTTATCCGCGGCTCGGGCCTTAAGGCGCTCGAGAGCAACGACCTCGCCTCTGAATGGTCGCAAAAAGTGCTTGAGCTCGTCAAAACACTCGACAGCTACATCCCGATGCCGGTACGCGAGCTTGATAAGCCGTTCCTCATGCCGATTGAAGACATTTTCTCTATTGAAGGCCGCGGTACCGTGGTGACCGGCCGCATTGAACGCGGTCAGGTGAAGGTTGGCGAGGAGGTTGAGATTGTCGGTCTGCAGCCTACGACCAAAACGACTATCACCGGTATTGAAATGTTCAACAAGCAGCTTGACTCGGGAATCTCCGGCGACAACGCGGGTATCTTGCTTCGCGGCACCGCCAAAGAGAGCATCCACCGCGGTCAGGTCTTGGCAAAGCCGGGGTCAGTAACGCCGCACGCCGAGTTTGAGGCCGAGGTCTACATCCTCACCAAAGAGGAGGGCGGCCGCCACACCCCGTTCTTCACCGGATACAAACCGCAGTTCTATGTCCGCACCACCGACGTAACCGGCGAAGTAACCTTGCCTACAGGCACCGAAATGGTCATGCCGGGAGACACTATCACCTTCAAAGTTAAACTCGTCGCCCCTGTGGCGCTCGAAGCGCAGACGCGCTTTGCCGTCCGCGAGGGAGGCAAGACGGTGGGCGCAGGTGTGGTCACCAAAATCGTCGCATAAGAAAATTACTAAGGAGTAAGCTAACCGGGTATAGGTTACCCTTCGATAAAACTCAGGGCTTGCCCCGAGCGAAGTCGAGGGGAGAACTAGACTCAATAAAAAAATGGCTACCGAACCAAAAGAAAAGAAAGTCACAAAGCCCCGCGCCAAAAAGGCTGCAGCCCCCGTTGCCGTGCAGCGGTTGCGCATCAAGGTGCGCGCCTACGAGCACAAGGTGCTCGACGCGTCGGTGAAGCAGATTCTCGATACGGCGCTGCGCTATGATGCAAAAGTTGCCGGCCCCATACCCTTGCCGACTGAAATAAAAAAATACACCGTCAATCGCTCAACGTTTATCTACAAAGACGCGCGTGAGCAGTTTGAGATGCGCATCCACAAGCGCTTGATCGACATCCTCGACCCTTCTCCAAAGGTCATCGAGGCACTGACTAATTTGTCTTTGCCTTCGGGCGTGACGATTGACGTCAAGATGGTGTAACATATTAAAAAAGAAAAAAGCTCCTCGCAAGAGGAGCTTTTTTCGTGGTAGGCTGTCTGAAATTGCTCTTTGGAGGTACCAATGGAGATGCTTGTGGTAAAACCTCGCGCGGTGAAAATTCGCGTAGGAAAAAAGGCGCGTCAGCATATCGAACAGGTTCTCCGGCGCAATAATGAAATGCGCATGCGCCGGGGGGCTCTCTTTCAAGATTTCTCTGATAACGGTCGCGGCCCGGGAGAGATCTTTTACGCAAACATGAAAAAAGAGGAGTTTGAGGCGCTGCCGCTCCGGTGTAAACGCGATGGCGGCCCTGCACGACTGCTCAGCATCTTTGGCGAACTCTACAGCGAACGTTACAAAGACAAGGAGTCCATCGCGGTTTACCTACACACCTACGAGCTCGATGTCCTCGGGATTGAATACTAACTCCCAGAGTCCGACAGACAGTCGGGCTCGTTTCTTGCATAAAAACCAGTGTTGATATATAGTCTCGTGGACTCTAGACATAGGGTTGATCTGCGTCCCCTCGGGGACCTCCGACAACAAATGAAATTTATCCTTGGAACAAAGGGAAAGATGACGACTGTATTCACCGACGAAGGCAGGGCCTTTGCCGCGACCGTCATCAACGCCGCCCCCTCGACCGTTACCCAGCTCAAAACCGTTGAAAAAGAAGGCTATAACGCCGTTCAGATCGGCGTGGGCGAGACCAAAGCAACCCGGGTGAACAAAGCGCAGCTCGGCCACGCCAAGGGCAAGGCGCTCAAACATTTTCGCGAAACAAAAAACCGTGACGGCTCGGCTATCGCGATTGAAGTCGGGGCTATGATAGACGTCTCGGTATTTGTGCCGGGCGACAAGGTTGAAGTTTCGGCCCTATCTAAGGGCAGAGGCTTTCAGGGAGTCGTGAAACGCCATGGCTTCCACGGCGGTCCGCGCTCGCATGGTCAAAAGCACAGCGAACGCAGCCCGGGCTCTATCGGCGGGGGCGGCGGGCGAGCAGGCGGGCGCGTTGCCAAAGGTATGCGCATGGCTGGCCGCATGGGTAATGAGCGCGTTACGGTGCGCAATCTTTCAGTATTACAAGTATTGCCGGAGACCAACGAGATCGTCATTTCAGGAGCGGTCCCGGGTCGCCGCGGATCGCTTGTAGAAATACGCGGCTAAAAAATAGGAATTTTTTATGGAAGCAAAAATTTACAACATACAAGGCAAAGAAACAGGGACGTTCATGCTCCCCGAGAATATTTTTGGTCTCACATGGAACGCCGACCTGGTACACCAGGTGGTGGTGTCGATGCAAAGTAATGCGCGACAGCCTATCGCACACACCAAAGACCGCGGCGAGGTGCGCGGCGGCGGTAAAAAGCCCTGGCAGCAAAAAGGTACCGGTCGTGCGCGCCACGGCTCGAGCCGCTCGCCGATCTGGAAGGGAGGCGGTATCACCCACGGTCCGCGCAACGAAAAATTGTACGCGCGCAAAATAAATCAAAAAATAAAACAAAAAGCGCTGCTCGTGGCGTTGTCGCGCAAAGTTAAAGACGGCGAAGTTGTTTTTGTCGATCGTTTGGAGATGCAGGAGCCGAAAACGAAGCAGGCAAGCGCGTTTATGGCCGCCTTTGCCAAAAACTTCAGCGGCTTTAACAAGAAAAAGAACGCGGCGCTCGTCGTACTCCCAAGCGCGCACAAGCCAACGGTTAAAAGCTTCCGCAACCTGGGCAATGTCGCCGTAACCGAAGTGCGCAACTTAAACCCCATCTCGGTGCTCGGTTCGAAGTACATCGTCCTCGCCGATCCGAAAACCGCCGTTGAAGTATTGTCGAAAAAACACGTCGTGAAAGCTAAATAATATGCAAAAACCTCACTCAACAATCATTCTTGCGCCGCGCATCACCGAAAAAGGGGCATTCCTCTCTTCGGTCAATGCGTATGCGTTTAATGTTGCGAAGGATGCAACTAAAAAAGAAGTTGCCGAGGCGATTCGCGCGATTTTCAGCGTGACGCCTCGCAAAGTTACGTTTGTCGCTATCCCGCGCAAAATGGTCATGACTCGCGGCACCAATCGCAAGGGCCAAACCCGCGGCGGCAAAAAAGCATACGTGTTCCTTAAGAAAGGCGACACGATTGAGGTTGCGTAACACATCAAACATTTATGAAAAACTATCGACCATATACTAAATCGCGCCGTCACATGACAACGGTTTCGTTTAAAGAAAAACTTTCAACTAGCGAGCCGTACAAGCCGCTCACCACCGGCGGGAAGCGTTTCATGGGCCGCAACAGCGCGGGGCGCATTACCGTGCGCCACAAGGGCGGTGGACACAAACGCCTCTTCCGCGACGTTGATTTTTCTTACAACAAACACATACCCGCGCGCGTCGAGACGATCGAATATGATCCGAACCGTTCGGGATTCATCGGACTCTTGCTCTACGCCGACGGCGAGCGTCGCTATGCGCTGTTGCCGAAATCGGTCAAAGTGGGCGACACGATTGAAACGGGCGAGAGCGTGTCGGCGCGCCCGGGCAACCGATTGCAGCTCAAAAACGTACCGATCGGCGGGTTTGTATACAATGTTGAGTTGAAACCAGGCAACGGCGGCAAACTGGGCCGCGCCGCAGGCACGCATATCGAGGTAGTGGCACGCGACCAGGGGTATGTCGATCTCAAAATGCCTTCGAGTGAAATTCGCAAGGTGTTGGAGACCTGTTTTGCCACCTTGGGTGAAGTTTCCAACGACGAACATCATCTCACGGTCATCGGCAAAGCGGGCCGTTCGCGCTGGATGGGTATCCGCCCGACCGTGCGCGGCACCGCGATGAACCCGGTCGACCATCCGCACGGCGGAGGCGAAGGGCGCCAGGGCAGGGGATTGCGCCGCGCCAAGACCGCCTGGGGCAAGCCGTCGGGCAAAGGACAAAAAACCCGCACGCCGAAGAAGTATTCTAATTACTTGATTGTCAGCCGCCGCAAGGTCGGCAAACGCACCCGCGGAAATAAATAAAACGCCCGGAGAAATTTCTCCGGGTCGTTGTCTTTTTGGGCGGCTATGTAGCACTGCTTCATACGCCTCTTTTTTTTGTCTTGACCACCGTGATTTTGGCGATGACATCGCTCGGACTAGGCCGTCTTCGGCGAAAGCGTCCGAGGCTCGCTATTTGACGGCGGGCCTCTTCGGCACAAGCTTTAGCTGCAGCCGAGTTTAGACGCTTCATGTTTTTTGTCATGTGAGCCTGCTCCGTCCGTTCAGATGAGGTTTTTGTCGTACGTTCCGCCCACAACCCTATATCTTTAGCAAAACTTGCGCAAGAGGAAGGTTTCCTGTACAGTAGGCGCACTCCCGTGTCGCAAGGCCTAGGCGCTCGTTGCCTACGGCGGACAGGGGAATTTCTATTGCTTTAGACACGATATGGCACGATCACTCAAAAAAGGTCCCTACGTGGACGAAAAGCTCCTCAAGAAGATTGAGGGTAAAAAACCTCAGACCGCTGAGCTTATTAAGACGTGGGCGCGCCGCAGCCAGATTGCTCCTGAAATGGTGGGGTTTAAGTTTGGCGTGCATAACGGCAAAACCCACATTGAGGTCTTGGTAAGTGAAGACATGGTGGGGCACCGCTTGGGCGAATTCTCTCCCACGAAAAAGTTTACGCGCCACGGCGGTAAGATGCAGAAGGAGATGGAGACCAAGGCTAAAGAGGCTGAGATAGCGGCCGCGCAGGCGGCAAAAGCGGCGGCCGATGTAGCCGGAGCTAAGAAGCCTGCGGCAAAATAGTTCGACTACGCTCACTATAAATAATTATGACAGACGCAACTGCAAAACTAAAAAACTACCGACAGTCGCCGCGCAAGGTGCGGCTTGTCGCCGACTTGGTGCGCGGCAAAAACGTTGAGCACGCCTTGGCGCTCCTTGCGACATTGCCGAAACGCGCAAGCGAGCCTATGGCAAAGCTTATCCGCTCGGCCGTTGCCAATGCCCGCACTAACAAGGGAGTTGAAGCTGCAAATCTGATCATCTCGCACGTGGACGTCGGACAAGGGATCGTCTTTAAGCGCTCGATGCCCCGCGCGCGCGGCCGTGCAAGCGCTATCCGCAAAAAGTCGAGTCACATCACACTCGCACTGTCGGCTCGCCCTCAAAAATAATATGTCTAAAGTTGTACATCCATTTGCACATCGGCTCGGTATCTTGCGTGACTGGCGTCATCGCTGGTTTGCCACGGGAGCGGAGTACCAAGCCAACCTCAAGGCGGATGTATTGCTTCGCGAATTTTTGCTCAAGGAGATGCGCGGGATGTATATCGGCGGCATGGAGATCGAGCGCAACGCAAAAATGCTGCGCGTCATTCTTAAAACGTCGCGCCCGGGCGTCATCATCGGCCGTAGCGGCGAAGGTTCATTGAAACTCCGCAACAAAATCACCTCATTTTTGCAGAAGAAAAAGTTGGCGGTGCCCGAGATCAAACTTGATATAGAGGAGATCCGTTCGCCCGAGAGCAATGCCGCAATCGTGGCCTACATGGTTGCCGAAGGTTTGGAGAAGCGCTTGCCGTTTCGCCGCGTGTTGAAACAGACGATAGAAAAAGTGATGGCAAACCGCGACGTCAAAGGCGTACGCATTGCATTGGGCGGGATGCTCGGCGGCGGTTCCATGTCGCGCAACGAGCAACTTAAAAAAGGACGCATTCCGCTCCAGACCTTTCGCTCTGACATCGACTTTGCCCGTGAGCGTGCCAATTTGCCGCTCGGTGTTATCGGCGTAAAGGTATGGATATACAAAGGCGAGGTGTTTAATACAAAAGAAAAGTCGGCCCAAGGCCGATCAGCCTAGGGCTGAAAAAATAATCTATGTTATTCCCCAAAAAAGTAAAATTTAGAAAATGGCACACTATGCGCCGCAACGCGAAAACCACGAAAGTAGCAACGCGCGGCATCACGGTGGCGTTCGGCAGCCATGGGCTGAAAGCTACCACGCATGCGCGCGTGCGCTCCAACCAGATAGAGAGCGCTCGCAAGGTGGTGGTGCGCAGCCTCGGCAAAACCGGCAAAATGTGGTTGCGCATTTTCCCCGACAAGCCGTTTACGCAAAAACCGCCCGAAGTGAAGCTTGGCAAAGGCAAGGGTGATCCGGTTGGCTACGAGGTTGAGGTGTGGCCTGGCCGCGTCATCTTCGAGGTTGACGGCGTTACCGATGCTGTTGCCGTGCAGTCTCTCACCAAGGCCGCAAAAAAATTGCCGCTCAAAGCAAAAGTAGTTGCCCGACATTAATACGAGCTTGCGAGTATACATATAATGAAGTATGACTAAGAAATTTAACTTAAAAGATCACACGCCCGCTGACTTAACGAAGCTGGTCAGCGACAAGCGCGAAGAACTGCGCGCCTTGCGTTTTAACGTTGCAGGGAGTAAAAATCGTAATGTGAAACTCGGCCGCTCGCTGCGCAAAGCGGTCGCGCGGGCGCTTACAGAGCTTCAGTCAAGGTTAAACCTTAACACCAGGACTCCCAAGATTTAACCTTAAGTATATGGAAACCACTATTCACAAAAAAACGCTTCGCGGCACGGTCATCTCGGACAAGATGACGGATACAGCCGTGGTTGCGGTGTCTCGCTACACCAAACACCCGAAGTACAAAAAGTACATGAAAAAGACCAAGAAGTATCATGTGCACAATCCGGGCAACAAGGCCAAAGAGGGCGATCTCGTGGTAATACGCTCGTGCCGCCCGCTTTCGAAAACAAAGTCGTTCGAAATCGTGTTCGACAGTTCGATATAATTCACCATGATTCAAGACCGCTCACTTGTTGTAATTGCAGATAACTCCGGCGCTAAGATCGGAAGGATTTTCAAAATACCCGGCTCCAGCAAAAAGCGCTATGCCGAAATCGGCGAGGTGGTGATTCTGTCTGTGCAAACAGCAGAGCCCCGCAAAGCGGTTAAGAAAAAAGAAGTGTTGCACGCGGTGGTGGTGCGAACCCGCCAGCCGCTGCGCCGTAAAGACGGGTCATACATCCGTTTTGATGAAAACGCGGTCGTGGTGTTGGAGTGGGGTGCGAAGGATAAAAAAGAACCGAAGGCCGGACGCATCTTCGGCCCAATCCCGCGCGAGTTACAGGAGCTTGGTTACCAAACGATTATTTCCAGAGCTCCCGAGGTGGTCTAATCCTTCGACAAGCTCAGGATAATTTTTATGAAAAAATTACACGTAAAAAAAGGAGACACGGTGGTCGTGCGTTCAGGCAACGACAAAGGCAAGAGCGGCAAGATTGTCGAGGTATTTCCTAAACTGGGGCTGGTACTCGTCGAGGGTGTTGGGATGCATAAAAAGCATCAAAAACCCCGCCGTGAAGGGCAGCGTGGACAGATTGTCGACAAACAATTTCCCATTCATGCAAGCAAAGTAACGCTCAAAAAATAGTTCGACAAGCTCACTATACATACTTATGACTACGCTTTTGCAAGACAACCAAAAAACAGTGTTTAAAGACCTCAAAGAGCAGTTTGGGTGGACAAACGTGATGCAAGCGCCGCGTGTCACCAAGGTGGTGGTGTCGGTGGGTGTGGGCAAGATGGCAAAAGACAAAGCAAAAGTTGAGTTGGTCGCAGACCGCCTTGCAAAAATCACCGGTCAAAAACCGGCAACCCGCGGTGCAAAGAAATCAATCGCAACGTTTAAAACGCGCATCGGCGACCGCGTGGGCTACCAGGTGACGCTGCGCGGCAAACGCGCCGAAGATTTTCTTAATCGCCTCATCCATGTGGCGCTCCCTCGCACGAAAGATTTTAAAGGCATTGCCACCAGCGCAATCGACGAGATGGGCAACTACACGCTCGGCATCAAAGAGCATACGGTGTTCCCCGAGACTGCCGACGAAGAGCTCAAAGACGTCTTTGGCATGGCCATCACCGTTGTAACCACGGCAAAAAACAAAGAGGCCGCTCGCGCCTACCTCAGCCACCTCGGCTTCCCGTTTAAAAAATAGGCACAAAATAAGAAGGTAAATGCTATTTCTTCATACCGCATCCATTTGGGGTCTATAGCGTGTATAATGAAAAGAAGGGAATGTTAATGGATAAAAAAGCCCAATTTTTGAAGGTGTATGCTAATCTCCCGCAAGCGACGCGAGGGGAGATAGTGGCTGTAATCGGCAGCGAACCCTATACTTGGCAAGCTGCTAAACTAGAAGTAGAACAAGACACTGATATAGGGAATGAGATACTAGAGCTTCTTTCTAAGCTTAAAATATTAATATGAATGAAACAAGAGAAAATTTTGAAGAGCTGATCGTAGATCCTAGCCTCAAAGAGCAATTAAAGAAGCTTGTGCTTGAACGTATAAATGTAATGCCTAATACTTTGAGAGTCGCCGTAGGTTCTGAGGAACTCACAAAAGAAGACATGCTTCGCCACGTTCGAGAAGAAGATGAGACAGGCAAACAATTGATGGAAGCGGAGCTGTCTTTCCTAAGAGATTTAGCCAGTGGAGCTGTTTACGTAAGTGCATAATGACAGTTCTTATCACTCGACCTAAACACGATCTCATCACGCGTTATTTATGTGTGTGGTCAGAAGAAATTTTAGCAATTGCTCGTGCACATTATATTACTGTTTACGATCTGGAAGGAGAGAAAGCTAACAGAAAAAACCTGGAGAGTTATATAAAAAATAGACCTCCTTCGTTCGTTTTTTTGAATGGTCATGGAAATGCGGAAGTTGTGACTGGGCATGACAATGAGCCTTTGGTGGATATCAACAGTCGTCTTCCAGAAGTGATAGTTTACGCTAGAAGTTGTGACGCCGGTCAGGTCTTAGGCTCGGCTCTCATAAAAAACGGGACTCAAGCGTTCATAGGGTATAGGCGTAAATTTATTTGCGGGTATACGCCGGAGAAGATGTGGAAACCTTTAGAGGATCCGATAGCCCGTTTATTTTTGGTACCGTCTAATCTAATTGTTTCTACACTTCTGAAAGGACATTCTGTGCAAGACGCCCACGCTCGGTCTAAGGAGGAAATGTACAAAAACTTTAAAAAAATGATTTCAAGTAAAGCAACATATGAAGAAAGATATTCCGCACGCTGGCTTTGGAGTAATTTGAATAATCAAGTTCTCCTTGGTGAGGGTGGCGCAAAAATCTGAGAAGGAGCCTCGGCTTCCCGTTTAAAAAATAAACGACCGCAAAAATAAATCCGAATCGTTGTGACTTGGAAAAGCCATGTTTTTTGTATACTGTGATGGTACGGTTCTTTGTAACCGCTAGCTCGTGACAGAATATCCTCAAGGATAGTCACACAAAGACGGAGGTACGTCATGGCGTCCATGACATCCGATGTTACTCGCCATCTGAACTTTGCATCCAAGTTTTTCAAGGCCTGCGGTCAGGCGGGGTTCAATCCGACCGAGCTCAACGTGCTCGCACAGGATGTGCCGTTGCTGAAGCAGGCTCGGAATCTGTTGCACCAGAAGATGAGCGAGACTGAGACGAACAAGCACACCATCAACACCGCAGCGGCACCCGCGATTCCCGGCGGCTGTTCGATCGTCGAGAATCGTGTGTATGCAAACCCCGCCGAATGGCTGTGGGACCCGTCCAAGATCCACCTGTTTGTGCACGAAGAACAGAAAAAGGAACGCTTTCACGGGATGCCGGGCGAAGAGCTCAGGGAGGAGTTGGTAAGGACGCCTGTCCTGAATGCTGTCGTCCTCGATTACCTGCTTGAGCACCAGCATCTTGTTCCTGCAAGCTGGCAGTCAAGTGGCTGCGAGGGACGGCGTATCTATTTCTTCGGTACGGTGTATCGCAATAACTCCGACCGAGACATGGACTCGTTCTACTTCGTCCGTGGCCTTTGGTGGAATCACAACCACTGGCGGGAGTGCTCCAAGACTTTCGGACAAGAATTCCAAGCTGATGAGCCAGCGGCCGTGTTCCGCAATCTTTAGCTAGTTCAGTTTACGAATTATGCCCCGCCGCTACCAAGCGGCGGGGATATTTTTTTACAAGGTATCCCCTCACAGGAGGGAAGTACCCAAAAGACGTTTATGTGTTTTTGCGGAACAATGGCCAAGAGGTAGGCGGGGTTTGACTTGTGGGCCAAGGTCGCCTATAGTGCTTTGAGCCCTCAGGGCCCTTTTTTTCTGCCAGGTCCCCCTACATATCTTGGGGATACCAGCAGAATCATAGCCGCGAGGCAACTATGGCAAAGAAATCAACAGTAGCAAGGTCAAATCGCCCACCCAAATTCAAAAGCAGGGTAGTTCGCCGTTGCTTCCGGTGCGGGCGCAAACGCGCCTTTATGCGCGATTTCGGTATGTGCCGCGCCTGCTTTAGAGAGGCTGCCAACGAAGGCTTGATCCCAGGTGTCCGAAAATCATCATGGTAACTGACCCTATCGCAGATTTGCTTGTCCGCCTCCAAAACGCTGCACGCGTGCGCAAAGCGGATGTATCCGTTTCGTACTCGGCAATGAAGCTTGCGATTGCCGAAATTCTCGCGCGCGAGGGGTACACCGGCAAAATCGATAAAAAAAATAAAAACGCTTTGACTATTCCGCTTGTTTACAAAGACGGTAAACCGGCAATCTCCGGCGTAAAGCGTCTCTCCAAACTGTCGCGCCGCGTCTATGTGGGCGTGCGGGATATTCATCCGGTCAAACGCGGTCGCGGGCTCCTCGTCCTTTCGACCCCTGCGGGCGTCGTCACGGGCAAAGAGGCTCAAGAAAAGCGCGTAGGCGGTGAAGTATTGTTCGAAATTTGGTAATTATTATATGTCACGACTTGCAAAAAGAGCGCTCCTCATTCCTAAACAAACCGAAGTAACGGTGGGTGGTGGAGAAGTGCGTGTCAAAGGCCCAAAGGGCACGCTGGTGCGCCCGACGAGCCGGCATATTGAAATTTCGGTTACGCCCGAAGGCGTCGCGTTTGCGCCCAAGTCGAAATCAATCGAGTCGCGCACCGCGCTTGGCACCTACGCATCGCATCTGCGCAACATGATTGTGGGTGTGAATCAGGGTTTCACCAAAAAGCTGCTCATCGAAGGTGTCGGGTTTAAATGGGACGTCGCTGGCAAGCAGTTGAATTTGAGTTTGGGTTTTTCTCATCCCGTCAAAATGCAGATTCCCGAAGGTCTTACCGTAGCCGCCGAAAAAGGCACGCTCACGATCAGCGGTTTTGACAAAGAGCTGGTCGGTCAGTTTGCGGCAAACGTACGCGCGCAAAAAAAGCCCGAGCCGTACAAAGGCAAAGGCATCCGGTACGAAGGCGAAGTTATCCGCCGCAAGCAAGGCAAAAAGGCCGCATAGTTAGATATGACTCACTACAAATAATATGAACAGAACACGACGTCACAACCGCATACGCGCAAAAATAAAAGGCACATCCCTGCGCCCGCGTTTTTCTGTATACAAATCGAACCGCTATCTTGAGGCACAGCTCATCGACGACACGGCAGGACGTACGCTCGTCTCGGGTAAAATGGATGACGCCGGCAAACTGGGCAAAGATATTGCGACGCGCGCGAAGGCCCAGGGCATTTCAAAAGTCGTGTTTGACCGCGGTGGGTTTCGCTACACAGGCCGTGTGGCCGCGCTTGCCGAGGCCGCGCGCACTGCGGGATTGGAATTTTAATTATGACTGATACAAACGAAAAAGAAATAATGACTGAAACAACTCCCGAAGTCGAGGCGGTACCTGCTGGCATGGTTGAAGCTGTTCCTGCCGCCGCGCCGGAAGCGGCACCGGCTCGCCCGGGCCGCGGAGAGCGCCGGGGTGGCCGCCGGGGTGGCGGTCGCGGAGGCCCGCGCGCGCGCCCCGAGCGCAAGAGCGAGTTTGATCAAAAAATGATCACGATCCGCCGCGTTGCGCGCGTGGTTGCCGGCGGCCGACGCTTCTCCTTTTCAGTCGCGATCATCATCGGCAATAAAAAAGGCAAAGTCGGTGTAGGCTTGGGCAAGGCGGGGGACACTACGCTTGCCATAGACAAAGCCGTGCGCGATGCAAAAAAGCATCTCATCACGGTCGCGCTTACCAAAGACAATTCCATCGCCCACGAGGTTGAGGCAAAATACTGCGCGTCCTACGTGACGCTTATGCCGGCCAAGGGCCGCGGCTTGGTGGCAGGCTCATCGGTGCGTCCGGTTTTGGAACTCGCGGGCATCAGCAATTGCGTCGCAAAAATCCACTCCGGCAGCAAGAACGGCCTTAACAATGCGCGCGCGGCCATTGAAGCGCTCAAATCGCTCAAAGCGTAACAATCTTTATGCAACTCAACGACCTCAAACGAAAAAATCCGAACCGCGCGCACAAGCGCGTAGGCCGCGGCGGCGCGCGCGGCAAGACATCGGGTCGCGGCACCAAGGGGCAAAAGGCGCGTGCCGGGCACCGCATCATGCCGGCGATCCGCGAAATACTCAAAAAAATTCCGAAACGCCGCGGGTACAGCTTTCAGAGTATTCAGGCAAAACCTGCCGTACTCAATCTTTCGACGTTGGAGAAATTTTTCAGCGTGGGCGATGCGGTGAATCCGGTTACACTGCGCGAGCGTGGCATCGTGCGCGGTCGTCGCGGGGCATCCGTGAACATAAAAATTCTTGGTGATGGAGAACTCACCAAAAAACTGGTCGTAACCGGAGTCAGCGTTTCTGCAAGCGCCAAACAAAAAATCGAAAAAGCCGGCGGAACGATCGCAGCCAAATAACGATGAACTCGTTTTTTCAAAAATTCAAACTTCTTGTCTCGGATCCTATTTTACGCAACCGCCTGCTCTTCGTCATAGGTGCGTTGGCCGTGTTTCGTCTGTTGGCGGCGATCCCTATCCCCGGCATCAATGCGGCGCAGCTTGAACTGTTTTTCTCGAACAATCAATTTTTCGGCCTTCTTAATCTTTTCTCCGGCGGCGGGCTCTCAAACCTGTCCATCGTGCTCTTGGGCGTCGCCCCCTACATCACCGCATCGATTATTTTGCAGCTCATGACCATCATGATCCCGCGCCTCAAGCAGCTCTATCATGAAGAGGGGGAATTGGGGCGCCAAAAATTCAGCCAATACACACGCATGCTCACGCTGCCGCTTGCGATCGTGCAAGGCATCGCCTTTTTGATGCTTCTTGAACAGCAGGGAGTCGTTTCCTCTCTTTCACCGCTCCAGTTTGGCGCCAATCTTGTCGTTATTACCGCAGGCTCAATGCTGCTCATGTGGGTCGGAGAATTGATTTCAGAATTCGGGCTCGGCAACGGCGTCTCGGTGCTGATTTTTGCCGGTATCGTTGCGGGCCTGCCGCAGTCAATAAGCCAGGCGCTCTTTTCGTTCGACCAAACGCAGATCCCGGTATATCTGGCATTTCTTGCGGCGGCGCTTGCGACCGTGTTGGCGGTGGTCGTGGTTACTGAAGCCGAGCGTCCGGTGCCGGTCACCTATGCCAAGCGGGTACGCGGCATGAAGTTTTTCGGCGGTGCTTCGACCTACTTGCCGCTCCGGCTCAATCAGGCAGGCGTTATCCCGATCATTTTTGCACTCTCGTTCCTCTTGGTGCCGCAGATGTTCGCAAGCTTTTTTCAAACATCCTCTATTCCTTTAATCGCTGCGATGTCGCAGGCGATTATGGGCGGACTCAATAACCTCCTGATCTACGGCGGGCTCTACTTTGTTTTTGTGTTTATGTTTACGTACTTCTACACGGCAGTGACCTTTGATCCGCATCAGATCGCCGACAACCTGCAAAAAAACGGCGCATTTATCCCCGGCGTGCGCCCCGGCGGTTCGACGGAAGAATATTTAGGAAAAGTCATTACGCGCATCACGTTCGTGGGGGCGCTGTTCTTGGGATTGATCGCAGTCATGCCGATCATCATGCAGTCGGTGACGGGCATTCAAACGCTTACCTTGGGCGGTACCGCGCTTCTCATCGTCGTCTCGGTTATTTTGGATCTTTCGCGCCGCATCGACGCGCAAATCTCTATTCGGGAGTACTAACATGCGGGGGAAACTGATCTTGCTTGTGGGTCCTTCCGGCAGCGGCAAGGGGACTTTGTTCTCGTTTGTGCGGGAAACATTTCCAGCGTTTGTATATCCCACCTCATGGACCACCCGCGCACCCCGCGCCGAAGAGAGCGGTAAGTCGTATCATTTTGCCACGGAAGCAGAGTTTTTAGAGGCGCAAAAACGGGGTGAATTTTTAGAAACAGACCACCATTTTAATCATTACTACGGCACTCCGGCGCGCGTTGTGCTTGAGGCGCTCGCAGCGGGGCAGACCGTATTTCATGAATTGGAAATTCACGGCGTAAAACAATTGCTTTCAAAATTGCCGCGCGAACAGATAACAATTATTTTTGTCACCGCAGGCACATGGGATGAACTGGTTCGCCGCATCGAGGAGCGTGAAGCGATCACTGCCGACGAACTTGAAAAGCGGCGCATACGGTACGAAGAGGAGATGTTGTTCAAAGAACAGGCGGATTTTGTATTACCAAACGAACACGGTAAGTTAGAGGAGGCGAAAAACGAGTTACGCAAAATACTCGACTCTGTAGTAAGATAAGAACGTGCAGCGACAAACAGTCATTTTTTTGGGGCCTCAAGGGTGTGGCAAAGGAACGCACGCCGAACTGCTCAAAGCCTATTTGGAAAAAACCGACCCCGAGCGGGGCGTTTTGTATTTTTCGGCAGGAAAGCAGTTGCGAGCGTTTGTGCAGGGGCAAAGTTACACTGCCGACCTTAACCGCTCGATCATTGAACAGGGAGGACTCCTTCCGACGTTTTTGAGCGTGCACGTTTTTGCCGAGCAGCTCATGCACGAGATGAAAGGC
>JBBTSH010000037.1:0-12152 GCA_038064795.1 Patescibacteria group bacterium
ATTTCCCTCCAACACCGATGGAATTAAGGTCATGACTGGTAAACGTTGACGCACGCATACGCTTTTGGTACTATGTCTTTTGTCGTCAGTTGATGGATACCCAACAAGAAGAGGTGCAGGGAATCGTCGAAGAAGCCCTGCCAAATACTCTGTTCAAGGTCTCTCTCGAGGGGGGAGAGATACTCTTGGCGTATCTCGCAGGCAAAATGCGGCTTCACCGCATTAAGGTCTTGGTAGGGGACAAAGTGCTCCTCAAGCTTGACCCCTATGGCGGAAAAGCGCGCATCACCCGGAGGCTTTAAGGTTCGACCTTAGCTCAGGGCTCAGGGCTCTCCAAGGTCGAACCTTGGGAATCGAATGAAAGTAAAAGCATCTGTAAAACCACGCTGTGCGAACTGCAAACTGATCCGGCGTAAAGGCCGGGTTTATGTAACCTGCAGCAACCCGCGCCACAAACAGCGTCAAGGATAATTTTTGAATATATGCGTATTTCAGGCATCACCATCCCCAATAAACGAATCCCGCACGCGCTAACCGCGCTCTATGGTATTGGTGTTTCGCGCGCGCTTTCTATCTGTATGCAGGCGAACGTGGACGCCACTAAAAAAATTGAAGAACTTTCTGCCAACGAAGAGGCCGAGATCCGCAAAATCATCGAATCCGTCAAACTCGAGGGCGATTTAAAGCGCGAGGTCGCGCAAAATATCAAGCGGCTCAAAGACATCGGCACCTACCGCGGTTCGCGCCACTCCAAACACTTGCCGGTTCGCGGACAGCGCACCAAGACCAATTCCCGCACGGTACGCGGCAACGTGCGCAAGACCATGGGCTCCGGACGCCGGAAAGTTGAAAAAACTTAATATTTATTGTACATTACTGACTTCCAATGGGTAAGAAACGCATAGTCAAAAAAGGGGGGGATGACACGCGGGCTGGGTCCGCAGGTTCGGCGCGTGCACCCCGTCGCAAACTTGATGTCGGCAAGGTCTACGTGGAGGCTACGTACAACAATACTAAGATGAGCCTTGCCGACACCCAGGGCAACGTGCTGGTCTGGTCATCGAGCGGCAGCCTTGGTTTTTCGGGCGCTAAGAAGGGCACTCCGTTTGCCGCCGCCAAGGTAGGCGAGTTGGTGGGCGAAAAGGCCGGCCAAATGGGCGTTAAAGAGGTGTCGGTCACGGTTTCGGGGGTCGGTGCCGGACGCGAGTCGTCTATCCGCGCTTTTGCCACCAAGGGTATCCAAATTTCAGGTATCAAAGACGTAACGCCGGTCCCGCACAACGGCCCGCGCCCGCGCAAAGCGCGCCGCGTGTAATCATACAATTTTTATGCGTATCGGACCAAAATATAAAATATGCAAACGCTTGGGAAGTTCGGTGTTTGAAAAATGCCAGACTCAAAAATTTCAGTTGGCTGAAGCCCGCGCTCCCCGCCGCACCCGCGCCAAACGCGGCGGCAGCGACTACGGCGTGCAACTGCTCGAAAAACAAAAGGCGCGTTTTACCTACGGACTCTCCGAAAACCAGTTCGCCCGCTATGTGCACGAGGCGATGGAGCAGCGAGGTGCCGACTCCGCACAGGGCCTCCTTTCGCGTCTCGAATCGCGTCTAGACAACGTTGTCTACCGTCTCGGATTCACTAAAACCCGCCGCGCCGCGCGCCAAATGGTGTCTCACGGCCATGTGCAGGTCAACGGGCGCCGCGTAACGATCCCCTCATACCGCGTCTCCGGAAGCGAAGTAGTGTCTGTGCGCCACGAGAGCCGCGGCAGTGCACTGTTTGCCAACCGCACCGAGGCGATGACTGAGACCAAGACACCGCAGTGGGCCGAATTTCAGGCAGATGGGTTTGGTGCAAAGATCACGGCACAACCGATGACGGGCGAGACAGAGTCGCCGTTTAATGCAGCTACTATAATTCAGTTTTATAGTAGATAAGTTTTTAGTATTAATTATTAACTAGTACCAACGATTGAGTTTATGATGGAGTACTCTATTACATTGCCCAGCAAGCCGCGGGTGGTCACCGAAGAGGGGACCGAAGGCGTGTATGAAATAGACGGATTGTATCCGGGCTATGGTCACACGCTCGGCAACAGTTTGCGCCGCATTATCCTCTCGTCTTTGCCGGGCGCCGCTATCACCGCGGTAAAGATCGAGGGCGTTGAGCACGAGTTTTCAACCATGTCGGGCGTCAAAGAAGATATGGTCACGGTGTTGCTAAACCTCAAAAAACTTCGTTTTGAAGTTATTTCAGGCGAAGCGCAGACCATCTCGCTTTCGATCAAAGGTCCCAAAAAGGTTTCAGGCGCAGATTTGACGCTCCCCGGACAAGTGCGCCTGCTTAATCCTAACTCCTATATCTGCGAACTTACCGACAAAAACGCTTCGCTCGAGGCCGAGTTTCGCGTTGAGCGCGGTTTGGGCTACGTCCCGCGCGAAGCGCTCAAAAAAGAGCGCGTCGAGATCGGCGAAATTTCAGTCGACGCGATTTTCTCGCCTATCCGCCGCGTTAACTACGAGGTAGAAAACATGCGTGTCGGCGACCGGACCGACTTTAACCGGCTGCGCATCTCGATCGAGACCGACGGCACCTTGGCACCCCGCGCGGCGCTCGAGCAGGCCGTGGAGATCATGCTGACCCAGCTGCGCGCTATTGTCGGCTTCCGCGAAGAGGAGCTTCCTATGGCACAAAACGTGCCGGCCGAAGCGCAGGCTTCCGCCGCCGCAGAGAACACCGCCGAGGCAATGAAGACCCGCATCGAGGACCTCGACCTTTCATCCCGCACCGTTTCCGCGCTTGAAAAGGCCAACATCCGCACCGTCGGCGGCTTGGCACGCAAAAAGGAGGAGGACTTGGTTGATATTGAGGGCTTGGGTCCTAAATCGATTCAGGAAATCAAGCGCGCCTTGGCCAACTTCGGTATCATCCTTAAATAGGTATGCGGCACGGTAATGTAAACAGAAAATTCGGGCGCGAGCGCAATCAGCGCAAAGCGCTTCTCAAAAGCCTGGCCCGCAGCCTGGTCATTCGCGGCCGTATGCAAACTACCGTTGCAAAAGCAAAAGAAATCCGTCCCGTAGTTGAAAAACTCGTTACCCGCGGCAAAAATCCTACGCTTGCGAACCGCCGCGCGCTTATTGCATCGCTCGGAGACGCGCGCACGGCGCAAAAAGTGATTGCCCTGGCCGAAGGTCACAAGGGCCGCGCGGGCGGATACCTCCGTATCGTCAAGATGGGCCCGCGCAAGGGCGATGCCGCGCAGATGGCCCTCATCGAATTCGTATAATGCCACTATGAAAACAATCGACGCACAAGATAAAACATTGGGAAGAGTCGCAAGCGAAGCGGCAAAAATTTTGATAGGCAAAGATCAGACCAGCTTTGTAAAAAACAAAGTCATGAGCGACGGAGTTACCGTGATCAACGCATCAAAGATTCGCCTGAGCGGCAATAAAAAGCAGCAAATGGAATATGTTCGCTACTCGGGTTACCCCGGCGGACAAAAAAAAGAGACCTATGCTATGCTGGTTGCCCGCCGCGGGCATGGCGAGGCGATCCGCCGCGCGGTCTTGGGCATGTTGCCAAAAAACAAGCTGCAGGCGCGCCGCATCAAGCTTTTGACGATCAAAAAATAATCCTTCGATATGACTCAGGATAAATAAGAATTTATGACTACCAAAAAAGACGAAAAATATATCGAAGCAATCGGCCGCCGCAAGGAGGCCATTGCCCGCGCGCGCCTCTTGCCAAGTACGCGCACGGCGGTCATTGTTAACGGCAAAGACGCGAACGTCTACTTTCCGACCGAAACTTTGCGTGTCACGGCTCTTGAGCCGTTTCTTAAAATAACGCTTCCGACGCAATTTACAGTCACCGTGGTGGTGCGCGGTGGCGGCATTGCAGGGCAGGCAACCGCGGTGCGCCATGCTATTTCCCGCGCGCTCGTGGCCTACGACCACTCGCTTCGCGGCGGCCTCAAAAAAGAAGGGTTCTTGAAGCGCGACTCGCGCGCCAAAGAGCGCCGCAAGCCGGGTCTCGTCAAGGCACGCAAGCGCAAGCAGTGGTCTAAGCGCTAGCGAAGATCCTGAGTTTATCGAGGAAAGTAAACGACAGAGCGCTCGGATGTGGATCAAAACATTTCCTGCGCTCGCCCCGGAGCGAACAAGCCACTCCGGGATTTTAATTTTCTTGACATCAGGGGATTTTTGATTAGAATACTCACACATATGGAGACTTCAGATGCAGAATTTGTCTCCGAAGAGGAGGCAGAGAGTGGGGGAGAAATACTTAAACGGCTGCGCGAGAAGCTTAAAAAAGCCATAGAAGAAAAGCAGGAGTATTTAGACGGATGGCAGCGCTCGCGCGCAGACTTCGCCAACTTTAAGCGCGAAGAGGCGGCCCGCGAGGCCGAAAAAGAGGCGCGCATCAAAGCCGGGCTTGTAGAAAATTTGCTGCCGGCGCTGGACTCCTTTGAGCTTGCATTTAAACACACTCAAACGAAAGAGTTGAATCTTGTACATAAACAATTTCTTGATGCACTGCGAAAATTGGGGGTCGAGCCCTTTGGGATAGCCGGAGAAGCGTATAATCCGCATCTGCACGAAGCGCTGGCGCAAAAAGAAAGCGGCGAAAACATTGTTTCAATTGAGCGCTCCGGATACAAAATTGGCGAACACATTATCAGGCCAGCACAAGTAATAATCTAAAAATATATGGGAAAAATCCTTGGAATCGACTTGGGCACCACCAACTCCGCAATGGCGATTATGCGCGGCGGGGAACCTCAGATTATCGAAAATGCCGAAGGCGCGCGCACGACCCCTTCGGTTGTGGCGGTGTCTAAAACCGGCGAGCGCGTGGTGGGGCTTATTGCCCGCCGCCAGGCCGTCACCAACCCTAAAAACACGGTCTACCAGATTAAACGTTTTATCGGCCACACGTTTGATGAGCCGGGCGTGCAAAAAGACATTCAGTCGGTGCCGTTTGATGTGCACAAAAGCGCCAACGGCGGGATTGAAGTAAAAATGGGCGACCAATGGATGCGGCCCGAAGAACTTTCCGCAATGATACTCGGCAAACTCAAAGCCGATGCCGAAAAGCGCTTGGGCGAGCCTATCACCGAAGCGGTGATCACGGTGCCTGCCTATTTTAACGACGCGCAGCGCGCCGCAACCCGCGACGCGGGCAAAATCGCCGGGCTCGACGTCAAACGCATCATCAACGAGCCCACGGCCGCGGCGCTTGCCTACGGCTTTGATAAAAAGAAAAACGAAAAGATCGTAGTCTTCGACTTTGGCGGGGGCACGTTCGACATTTCGGTTTTGGAGGTGGGGGATGACGTTATTGAGGTGAAATCAACCGATGGCGACGCACACTTGGGCGGCAAAGACATCGACCAAAAAATTATCGATTTTCTTGCGACCGAATTTCAAAAAGAAAGCGGCATCGACGTGCGCAACGACCCCTTGGCGCGTCAGCGTCTTGACGAAGGCGCCGAAAAAGCAAAAATCGAGCTCTCAACCGCGGTTGAGACCGAGATCAACATCCCGTTCATCACGTCGGATGCGTCCGGACCGCGCCACCTGCTCATCAAAATGACGCGAGCGAAGCTCGAAGAGCTTGCGGGCGAGTTTATCGAGCGCGCAATGAGCATCACTAAGCGCGCGATGGAAGCTTCGCCCTTTAAAAACACCGACATCAACGAAGTGATTTTAGTGGGTGGGCAAACGCGCATGCCTGCGATGCAAAGCGCGGTAGAAAAATTCTTCAACAAAAAACCACACATGGGCGTCAACCCGGACGAGGTGGTGGCGATAGGTGCTGCGATCCAAGGCGGCATCTTGGGGGGCGAGGTGCGCGACGTGCTGCTGCTTGATGTCATTCCACTCTCCTTAGGTATTGAAACCATGGGCGGCGTTGCCACCAAGCTGATAGACCGCAACACCACCATCCCCACCAGCCGTTCTCAAGTGTTCTCGACTGCGGCAGATAATCAAACATCGGTAGAGATTCATATTTCGCAGGGGGAGCGTGCGATGGCCGCCGACAACAAGTCACTCGGGCGCTTTGTGCTCGACGGCATCCCGCCGGCCCCGCGCGGCTTGCCGCAAATCGAGGTGACCTTCGACGTTGATGCGAACGGTATTCTGACCGTCAAAGCCAAAGACAAAACCACCAACAAAGAACAGTCGATCCGCATCGAGGGCAGCTCGGGCTTGAGCGAAGCTGACATAGAAAAGATGCGCAAAGACGCCGAGGCTAACGCCGCAAGCGACAAGCAAAAAATGGAGCTTGTTGAAGCGCGCAATGTGGCCGAGCAAGCGGTCTACGGCGCGCGCAAAGCATTGCTCGACAATAAAGACAAAATTCCTGCGGACATAGAAAAAGTGATTACAGAAAAAATATCGGCCCTTGAGGCAAAAAAAACGTCCGAAAATGTTGCCGAAATAAAGGCAGCAGCAGAGGATCTTTCGAAAGAACTCGCGAAAGTGTATGAAGCGATTCAAAAACAAACCCCGCCCAATCCTTCGACAGGCTCAGGACCTAACGGCGAGCCGCCTCCCGCAGGTACACAAAGCGCGCCCACGGATAATCCAGAAACAAAGTAAATAGCACTTTTTGTCAAATCGTGCTAAAATGGCCCGATGTCTGGAGATTCGGGCAAAAAAGCGGCTTCGACCGCTGATGTTCTGCGCGTGTATTGGCTCGCGTCTTCGCCGTACAAATGGTCACTCATTTTAATCGTTCTTGGCGTCTTGATACTGCAGGGAGGAACACTCGCCGCACCATGGTTTTTGCGCCAATTTTTCAATCTGCTGGCGACCAACCACTATTCTCCCGAAATAGTGGGGCAATTGATGGACGTGCTTATGGTTGTGGTGCTGATCTGGCTTGTCGAATGGGCGGGGCGCCGGATACAAGATTTGGTGCTCATGTATTTTCAAGCGCGTGCGATGGCCGAGCTCCTCTCTGGTGCGTTCGAATATTTGCTCGGACACTCATATAATTTTTTTGTTTCCAGTTTTGCAGGTTCGCTTACCCACAAGGTGAGCAAATTTGGCCGCGCGTTTGAGATTATCAGCGACGCACTCCTGCTGCAATTTTTTCCGACCTTTTTGTTTGTCTTCGGCGCTATTGTCGTCCTGTTTACCCGCAACCATTGGCTGGGGATCGCGCTTGCGGCGTGGTCGGTCTTATTTATGGCTTTTCAGATCTATGTGTCTAAGATACGCCAGCCTGCGCGCGTCGCCCGGGCCGAGGCCGACACCAAGGTAACCGCGACGCTCGCGGATGCCATTTCAAACCAGGCAACCATGATGCTTTTTTCAGGCGAGCAGTTTGAAAAAGGATTGTTTGCACAGGCGGTCGCCCTGTGGCGCAAGGCCACGGTCAAGCTCTGGCTCACCGACAATCTTATTTGGGCGGGCATCGGGCTTTTTATGATTGTCATCGAAGGAGGGCTTCTCTACGGTGGAGTGCTGCTTTGGCAGCGCGGAGCGTTTACGGTGGGAGACTTCGTCCTTGTTCAGGCATATTTGCTGACTACCTTCGACCGGTTGGTATCTATCAATCGCGAGTTGCGGCGTTTTTACAGCGCGCTTGCCGATGCCGGCGAGATGGTTGCTATATTACACACCAAACACGAAATCAGAGACAAGCGCGGCGCAAAGCAGCTCGCGATCAGAGATGCATCGGTGCACTTTGACGACGTGACCTTCGGTTTTTACGCAGATTCGATACTCAAAAATTTCAACCTCACGATCCGTGGAGGCGAGCGGGTGGCGCTGGTGGGGCCCTCGGGTGCGGGCAAATCGACCGTAACGAAGCTCTTGCTTCGCCTGTATGACCTGCAAAAGGGTGCAATCTTGATTGACGGGCAAAATATTTCAGAGGTAACGCAAAACAGCCTGCGCGACGCTATCGCCTTTGTACCTCAAGAACCAATCCTCTTTCACCGTACGCTTATGGAAAATATTCGCTATGGCCGCCGTGACGCCAGCGACAAGGAGGTTTTGGAGGCTGCAAAGCAGGCGCACTGCGATGAATTTATTTCAAAATTACCGCTCGGATATGACACGTTTGTAGGCGAGCGCGGCATCAAACTCTCGGGCGGCGAGCGCCAACGGGTGGCTATTGCCCGCGCAATACTCAAAAATGCGCCGATCTTGGTATTGGACGAAGCAACATCTTCGCTCGATTCGGAATCGGAAGCGCTCATTCAAGATGCGCTCGAAACGCTGATGCAGGGCAAGACGGTGGTTGTCATTGCACATAGGCTAAGTACTATTATGAAAATGGACAGGATCGTGGTGATGGAGCAGGGTGCGATAGTTGCGCAAGGCACACATCTTGAACTCGTCAACCAGCGGGGGTTGTATCAAAAACTGTGGAGCATACAAGCGGGAGGCTTTTTGGGAGGAGGGGAGAAAACAGTAGAAGAGGTTCCTATCGAGGCCGTGGCTGAGGAATACGAAGAACCCGTTGAGGAAAAATAGCCCGCTAGGATGCCATTGGCAGAGTATGAAAACTCATACCCGGTGCATTGCTGGATGATGAGTTTTTTGTTAACATAGGCTTATCTATGGCTGCCAAGAAAGACTACTATGAAGTGCTGGGGATCCAAAAAAACGCTTCAAAAGATGACATAAAAAAAGCCTTTCGCACGCTGGCGCACAAATATCATCCCGACAAAGGCACCGGCGATGTGGAAAAATTTAAAGAACTCTCCGAAGCATACTCGATACTTTCCGACGACAAAAAGCGCGCCGAGTACGACTCGTACGGCCGCGTGTTCGGCGGCGCGGGAGGTCCCTCTGGCTTCGGCGGGTTCCAGGGAGCCGACTTCGACTTTTCGCAATTTCAAGATGCGTTCGGCGGGAATGGCTTCGACTTTAACGATGTGTTTAGCGACTTTTTTGGCGGTGCGGGCACGCGGGCCCCACGCCGCGGTCGGGATATCTCTATTGATCTTGAAGTGAGTTTTAAAGAGGCGGTATTCGGCATCAAGCGCACGGTCTTGATTGCCAAAAATACCCAGTGCGAGACCTGTCATGGTTCGGGCGCGGCGCCCGGCAGCGAACTGCAGACCTGCAAACACTGCAACGGTGCCGGTAAGATGCACGAATCAACCAACTCGTTTTTCGGCACTATTACCATGGTGCAGCCGTGCCGCTTTTGCCGCGGTTCGGGCAAGGTACCTAAAGAAAAATGTATCACCTGCCGCGGCGAGGGGATTTACCGCAAGCAAGAGGAGGTTGAGATAACGGTCCCTGCCGGCATCGATGGCGGCGAGATGATCAGGCTTGGCGGCTTGGGCGAGGCGGTGCAAAACGGCCCCTCAGGAGACCTCTACGTCAAAGTGCATGTGATGCCTGATCCGCGCTTTAAAAAAGAGGGCGAGAATTTGCTGACCGAGCTTTCGATCAAACTTTCGGATGCGCTGCTCGGCGGCGAATACAAAATTCAGGCGCTTGATGCCGAGGAGCTTCTTTCGATACCTCCAGGCATCTCGCACGGCGAAACACTGCGGGTGAAGGGCCGGGGGGTGCCGGTGGGCCGCGGCAAGCGCGGCGATTTGCTGGTGCGCGTCAAAATCACGCTGCCGCAAAAACTCTCGCGCACGGCGCGCACCTTGATTGAGAAATTAAAAGAAGAAGGAATCTAGCATGGCGGAAAAGTGTTTATTGACCGGCCTGCAGCCTTCGGGGCAGTTGCATATAGGCAACTACTTCGGCGCATTGAAGCCCTTTGTAGACAGCTATGCGGAGTTCGAGAGCTTTTTGATGGTCGTAGATTACCATGCGCTTACAACGCTCAAAGACCCTGCGGTACTGCGGCAAAACATCATCGACATCGTCAAAGACTACGTTGCCGCGGGAGTAGACCCAAGCAAGGTAACTCTTTTTAAACAATCGGACGTGCAAGAACACACCGAACTCGCATGGATCTTCGAGACGCTGGTAAGCGTGCCGTTTTTGATGCAGGCGCACGCCTACAAAGACAAAGTTGCCAAAGGATTGGAGGCTAACGCCGGGCTCTTTAACTACCCGATGCTTATGGCCGCGGATATCTTGCTCTATGACACCGACATTGTGCCGGTGGGCCAAGACCAGAGACAGCATGTCGAGTACGCGCGCGAAGCGGCGGCAAAGTTTAATCTGGCATTCGGCCAGACGTTTAAAGAACCCGAGGAAAAAATCTCTGACGCGGTTGCGGTCGTGCCCGGCACCGATGGCCAAAAAATGAGCAAAAGTTACAAAAACACCATCCCGCTTTTTGGGACGAGGGAGGAAATAGCTGAAGCCGTGATGAGTATTGTCACCGACTCATCGGGCGACAAACCGGCGAATGTATACGCTATTCACAAACTCTTCAAACCCGAAGCTGAGCTCACTTCCATATATGCAAGCAGCAAAGGCAATTATAAAAAACTCAAAGAGGCACTTATAGAAGATATTGATGCGTACATCAGCCCTATGCGCACTCGCCGCGACGCTATAGACGACGAAGCGGTTAAAGAAATTTTGAAAGAAGGCGCGGTTAAAGCCAAAACAATCGCGTCGGCCAAAATGGCGGACGTCCGCCAAAAAATTGGTGTAACTTTGTAACTATGGAGCGGACACTCATTAAAGATTTAAAAAATCACACGGGGCAGGAGGTCCTGATTGAAGGCTCTGTCAGCGTGCGGCGCGACCAGGGCAAGATGGTGTTTTTTGACTTTCGCGACCGCTCAGGGAGCGTGCAGGGTGTGGTCCTGCCCAACTCTGGAGCCATAGAAGCTGCTAAAGAAGTGCGCAGCGAGTTTGTCGTATCGGTCGAAGGCAAGGTCAACCAACGCCCGGAGAAAAATGTCAACGCAAACATCCAAAACGGCGACATTGAGCTCGAGATCAAAAAAATTGAAATAATTTCAGTCGCCGAGATCCCGTTTGAGCTTGGGAGCGAGGTCAACCTCGACACCTACTTGGACCATCAACCATTTACCTTGCGGAGCGAAAAGGCAAAGCAAGTGTTCAAGGTGCAAGACGCAATCATCCAGGGCTTTCGCGACGGTATGCGCGGGCAAGACTTTGTCGAGTTTCAGGCGCCCGCCCTGGTCGGGGGAGATGCCGAAGGGGGCGCGGCCGCGTTTACCGTCGATTACTACTATGATCAGAAGGCGTTTCTCGCCACGAGCCCGCAATTTTACAAACAAATCATGGTGGGGGTGTTTGAGCGTGCGTTTGCTACGCCTAAAGTCTTTCGCGGCGAAAAGCACTCGACCACGCGGCACCTAAGCGAGTATAGCTCGATGGACTTTGAGATGGGTTTTATTAAAGACCACACCGACGTCATGGCGGTGCTTGAAAAAACGTTGAGACTCATTATCGAAAAAGTAGGGCTGCCGGTCGCTCTGCCTGAAAAAATCCCGACCCTTAAGCTGCGCGAAGCGCAAAAAGTGCTCGGCGTCTCGCAGGATGAGCCCGACCTCGAGCCCGAGCATGAGCGCGCGCTTTGCGAGTGGGCGCTCAAAGAACACGCCTCGGATTTTGTGTTTGTCACGCACTACCCGGTGTCTAAACGCCCGTTTTATACCTACGAAGATGAGAATGATCCGGGCTTTACCAAAAGTTTCGACCTGTTGTTTCGCGGGCTCGAGATAACTACCGGCGGGCAGCGCATTCACGACCACGACACCTTGGTTGAAAAAATAAAAGGCAAGGGTCTCGATCCTGAAAAGTTTAAATTTTATCTCGAAGCGTTCAAGGTGGGGATGCCGCCGCACGGCGGCTCGGCAACGGGCCTCGAACGTTTGACCGCGCGCCTCTTGAACCTCCCTAATGTCAAAGAGGCCACACTCTTTCCCCGCGACTTGAACCGCATCGACACGCTCCTCAAGACCGATAAAGCTGAGTAATGTTATTGGTTAAAACAAGAATAGGACCCAGTAAAATACACGGGATCGGGCTTTTTGCTGCAGAATTTATTCCCCAAGGTGCTGAGGTTTGGAGATTTTCTGCGATGATAGATAGAGCGGATGATCCGACACAGGATCCCTCGCTTCATTATGCATACACGAGCAAACAAACTGGCCGCGTAATTTTGCCTGGTGATGATGCGAAGTATATAAACCACTCGACTTCACCAAATGTCGGCACCCGATATGAAAC
>JBBTSH010000038.1:0-24795 GCA_038064795.1 Patescibacteria group bacterium
CCCCACAAGAAAAGGAGCAGGGCTATGCCGGCAAGGATAGGGATCACAACATTAATGATCCCGATGCTGCATGCAACGACTGAAGAAAAATCGGTAAACGTGCACATGTTAGTTGCACGAACTGATGTTCTGGAAGCCTCCTCCCGATTGCGCGGAAATATTGCTTACCGTGGTGGCGATGACCTGGGCAATGAGCGCGGCCCCTAAAAAGATAGCGATGCCGATGACGGTGTAAAGCAGATTTCTGTTGGCTTCGTTAATAGCTTCGGGCTTGCCGAGCGCGGCCACATACTTTAAGCCTGCAAAAATTAAAAACAGGACCGCAATAGGAAGCCCGATGACCAACAGCGCCTGCAGGACTGATTTAATGAGCCCGCAGACGGTGTTGACCTTGAGCGGGTTGGTGAGTTGAAAATTGCTAAAACCACTCGAGGGTTGGTAGCTACTGCCTGTCTGCACGGGATTATCAAAGCCCCCCGTCTGCACCGGGTTGTTAAAATTCTGTGCTGCTCCTGCAAACAATGGCGCGGTAAACAAGATTCCGCTTATCAAAAATAGTCCAAATTTAAATTTCATATTAATTTACTCTAAACACTTCTGCACCAAACTTGTGCCCTACCCATTGTACCGCACCGAAGAGGACCATCAGAACCACGAGCGCGGTCGCGCCGGCTATCAAAATCGCTTTGCCGTGGCGGCGCCCCTCTTCGTTGGTGCCTACATTCCAAAAATAAACAATGAGTCCCCAAAAAAAAGCCAAAAGCGCGATCGCGAACGCGAGTGCAAAAAAAACGGTAAGTGCGGCGCTAAACATGACTAAAATCCGATTAATTGCTGAAGTTCGCTTGCAACTTCGGCAACCACCTCTGCCGGCGTCTGACGCCCGCTTACAACCGATTCTATCATGGTCTTAAAGAGCGTGTCGGTCTTGGCGGAGTCGGGGTCGAGCCACGCGCGCGCAACGAGCGACGATTGCACGAAGGTACTCGCGGCGGCGTTGCCTTCGGTGTTGACCGGCACATCGCGGCGCACGGGCGGCAAACCCATCTGCTGCGCGATGAGCGCGATACCCGCGGGGCTGGACAATTTTTGCGCGATCGTGAGCGCGCCCTCCGGGTTTGCCGCCGAGCGCGGCACCGCCAAAGACTGCATCCTGCCGAAGGTGAGGGTGTTGCCGTCTTTGAGCTGCGGGAGCGGCGAAACACCGATATTGAGGTTTGGATTTTTGCGCAGCAAGTCTGGATATTCGCTCGCAAAGCCGAAGTACACCGCCGTATCTCCCGCCGTAAAAACATCCGAGGCGCGCGGCATCGCGCGGTTCCACGAATAGGTGGCTTTTGACGGGTTGGCAAACTCGGTATAAAAGCGCAACGCTGAACCGGCGGGGTTGACGGACGCTTGTTCGGGAAAAGCGCCAAACACGGAAACTACTTTTCCATCCGACCCGCGCACGACCACAAAGTCGCCTGCCTGCATAAAGAGCGCCGAGAGTATTGCTTTGGCATTGTTGACGTTTTGCCACTCGCCCATGGCGACCGCGCTCTTGCGCACGTTGGAGCCTTGGTCGAGCGAGGTGATCTTAGGCGCAATCTCTAAAAAGTCGTTCCAAAACTGCGGCGCTTGCGGCAGGCCCGCGGCGGCAAAAAGGTCGCGGTTCCAGTACATGACCAAGGGATCGATCGTATACGGCAGCCCGAGCGACCCTTGCGGGGTCAGTAAAAGCTGCGCTTCGTTGATGTAGGAATTGACCATCTCCCCTTGCGAGACCGCGCTGTAGGGGATGGTCAGCACCTTGTCTGCAAAAACGAGCAGATGTTCTTGCGATACTAAAAACAAATCCGGTGATTGGCCAGACGCCATGGCGTTTAACAGCTCGGCATGATAGCTCGAAGAATCTTTTTGCACATAGCTCACCTGCTCGAACGATTTGTCGGAGGTGCGCAGCGTGTCTATGACTTTTGTAAACTGGTCGGAGGGTATCGTCCCCCAGACGACTACGGGCCCCACCGCACCGCCACCGAGGAGTCCGCCGAACGCGGCAAATATACCGACGCCGACCAAGATGAGCGTGCTAAAGACACCGAGGACGATGAACTGAAATGTGGAGAGATGACCCATTATTGAATTGTGCGACTTATTTTGCTTTTTTCCTAACGACAAATCCCCAGTGATACGCACCCGCGGGCACCGCTTCGGCCGAAGCAAAACCCCCCGCCTCAAATAGTGTGAGCGTTTTTTCCTGACTCATCACATGGTCTGGGTGCGGCCCCATACCGCCGAAAGAATCTTGCCAGTCGATAACGAGCGCGCGGCCGTTTTTTTTGAGGACGCGATATATTTCGTCGACCACCACGCTCTTGCGCTCGAGACTCCAAAAAAGATTCGCGGCAATCACGAGGTCGAAAGATGCCGCCGGCAAGTGGCTGCCGCCCGGGTGCTCAAGGTCGCCGTGGACCCCCTCGACATGCGACAAGCCTTCGGCCAAACTCAAATTTTTTATCCGTGAAAGGAGGGTTTGGTGCACGTCAACCGCCCACACCACGCCGCTTGGCCCCACCGCGCGCGCCGCCGCGCGCGTAAAAAACCCCGACCCCGCGCCAAAGTCGGCCACATGCATGCCTTCACTGAGCTGCATCACAGCCACCGCTTTTGCAGGATTAAGAAAAGAACTCTCTTTCACATGTACAGTATATATCCAAAAAGAGCGGTGTTTCAGAGTTCGGTGATTGTCATGATGGTAATGACGCCGTCGATGTCGTATTTTTCGTTCTCATCTATTTCGCTCAAGGCTCCCATCACCCGCACGCGGATAGTGGTGTCGGCTATGTGGGGCGCAATCTCGGACAAATTTTTGAGCGCATAATAGCGGCCATTGTCTGTTTTAAGACCAAAGGCACACTCAAGCGTTGTTATTGGGCCGCCCTTGTGCGGCAGGCAGGCAATGGTGCCGGTAAGTGTGGTCGTTATCCCCGCCTCGCTGCCGCTTGGCCTCTCCGGCGTTTGGGGAGTACTGCTCGCGCCTCCACCGGCAAGCTTAGCAAGAATGGCGGCTACGGCATCCTTGCTGTCAAGACTAATCTGGAGCCGCGTCGCCACATTGAGGAGTAGTTGGCGCATACCTTGGTCGGTTACCGCGCGCGCGGCGGAACTTGTTTCTTGCTCACCGCCGAGGTCATACACGAGCTTGCCGCCCTGGTAGCGATACAAACCAATCGTAGCGTCTACCGTATGAAAATCTTGCGCCTTGAGGCCGGGGTATGCCTGCATAAACATCGATGGTTCAAATCCTTCGATAGGCTGGCCGACCTCGGCAACCACTTTGGCGCGCATGCCGGCCGTAAATTCTTGTATCTGAAGCTCAGAAATCCCGCTCTCAACTGTGGCAGACCCGCCAACCCACACAAATGCTGCAACAACCAGGGCAGCGAGCGCTGCAACCGCAACGCCAATAATAAAATTTTGGTTCATCCCCATCATGACGAAAAGTATATCATCTGCGTACGCGCAATAAAAAAATGCGAGCATGTTGCGGGTAAGCAAATGCTCGCTTTGCGGAACTCCCGGTTCCGTAAGGACATTATCTGCCCGGGCGCTTTTTATCCAGCCAAACAGACCGATGATGAACGCGAGTCCGAAGACAACAATGAAGAGAATCCTCGCCAATCTCATGACTGACTCCTTTCGATTTAGAGATGTCGGATTTGGGAGACGTGTGAAGAACGCGGATCTGCCCTCACCCTACTCTCAGGCAGAGCTGGGGTCAATGTGAATAAAAAAGAAGTCCCACCCGCGGCACGCTAGCGCGGGTGGGTGGGGTAGGCAGAATGGGTCGTCTTAACCTTCCTTTGCATTGCACCCCCTAGTTACGGGTTAGGCGTGCAGAGTAAGTATACACCCACTGTGCTCCACCAAAATTGTTTTCAACAGTTTTTCTCATTCTAGCTTTTTGCAAAATGCTTGAATCTCTATTCCAACAACTTAGCAAACGGGCAGTTCATTTTCCGGATTATACACCGCAAAAAGAAGTCCCCGCCCGGGAAAACCGGGCGGGGGTGCTGGGTCAGCTCCATCTCGTGCCAAAGTTAGGCCCGAGCCCATGGACTATACCACATCTCCCAAAATTGTTTTCATATAAAACCGAGCTTGGTAAACAGTTCAACCGAGGGCGGGCTTAATTGCAAATTTTTTAATTCAGCAAGCTCAACCCATTGGTATTCAACAAACTCGTGTGGCTCGAGCACCACATGCATATCCGCCGCATTTTTATCAAGCACGACCTTGTACGTATAAAATTTCATTTTGGCGATGATTTTCTCGCCGTCTTGCAAGGTCTTCTCCCCTTCGCCGGTCATATCGTCATCAACAAGTTCGATGTGCGCTTGTGAAGCATCTATTGCGGTTTCCTCTGCAATTTCTCGCACCAGCGCCTGCTCTTTAGTCTCGCCTTCGTCCACACCTCCCCCAGGGATCTTCCACGTGCCCGGATATACCGCTTGGGCGGTTGCCCGTGCCAGGAGCAATTTGCCGTCTTTTGAATAAATATGTGCTCCTACAATATCCCGCTCAACAATTCTCATCGCTAGAGTATACCGTTAAAAAAATGCCCGCGGTTGTTCTAGAGCGTGTAGCAAGAACTACCCTTGCTACTTTACGCAAAAAGAAATCCCGCTCGGTGAAGCGGGGTACGGTCGACTATTGATCCTGGCGCGTGGACGGGCACGCCGAATCATACTTCACCGAGCGGGTTGGCCTGGGAGGTGAATCCAAGCCTGAAGCCGAAGGCAACTCAGCGCTTTACGACGGCTCCGCCCTGACTATAGCACTTGCACCGCATCCACCAAAATTTTGTGAGAGCTTCTCTTTTACGTGGTCAGGGCCCGCAAAAACGTAGCTCTCGATACCAAGTGCGTTTGCGGCGGCGACATTCTTTTCGCTATCATCAAAATATATACACTCTTCGGGTTGGAGGTTGTTTTCTTGCAGTATCAGCTGGTACGCACGGGAGTCGGGTTTAAAGAATCCGGTTTGCCACGAATAATAAATTTTATTGAATAGACCCTTAAAGAACTCGAAGTTCGCATCGTAGTATGCGGTACGTTCCTTTAGATTGTTCGACATGATAAAAAGTTTTAGACCCTTTTGTTTGAGCTCTTTCGCAAGCTCAAGCATAGGAGCATTTTCCTTTTCGGCAGTAAACCAAAAGTTAAGAAATTCCTCCTCATTCATGGATATACCCCACGAATCTAAATAGGGCTTCCAGTACGAATAGGCACTTTCTGCGCCGGGCATTTGTATCTTAGGCAAAATTTCTTTGAGCACCGGCAGAAACTTTTCAATCGCTACGCCTTTTTCGTCCGCAAACCGCTCAGAGAGCATTGGTCCTACCACAAACACGCCGTTTAAATCAAAAATTACCGCTTTTTTCATACCGCATTAATACCTTCCTTCATTCTAGCTTTTTGCAAAATGCTTGAATGAATTTACTCACCGCATCCACCAAAATTGTTTTCATAACTAAAAACCAGGATTTCCTCTTTCGGGAGCATCTCGAAATTGTTTTGTGCGTATAATATTATGTTCATTTTTTGTCATACCGGATACATAGACTCCGAATTTGATACGACTGACAGACGAATTTTTCACTTCCTTTTCTACACCTCCACCTCCAGAAATTAGACTCAGTACTTCGACTTTTGCTTGGCCTTCAGTGGTCAAGGTATCTTCCGCCGTGACGGCAATATCAAATTCAACAGTCCTATCCCCCTTCGAACTGTCGAGTTTAATTTCTCTAATTGCATCTCTATTGGCAGCTTCAACCCCATTAACAATGTCCGACAAAACTTTAGTGATGAAATCCTTTAGCTCCATGGTCTAGTTTACAAACACACGAAAGAGGCAATCGCGTCGCCGTCTCTAAGCTTCATGACGCGCACGCCCTGCGTGCCGCGGGAGAGTGACGGGATTTCGGTCAATGCGGTGCGGATGACCTGCCCCTTTTTGGAGACGACCACTATCTCACCCTCCTTCGCCAAGGCTTCGGAGGGCACGTCCTCCCGCCCCCTGCCAACAATACGAGATGTTATCAAGGGGCCGGTCTTCGGAGTTACCTTAACCGTTTTAATCCCCGAGCCGCCGCGCTTTTGGGTTTTGTATTCAGTCACTTTGGTGGTCTTGCCGTAGCCGTTGCGCGAGACAACCAGCACCTCAAGATCTTTGGCACCCTTGGGTACCACGTCGGCGCCCACGATAAAGTCGCCTCCGCTTAGCTTCATCCCGCGCACGCCTCCGGCGGCGCGGCCCATCGCGCGGATATCGCTTTCTTTAAACCTGATACTCTGCCCCTTGGCGGTCGAGAGAAATATTTCGTCGCCCTTCTCCACCAAGAGCGCGGCGATAAGCTCGTCGCCCTTCTGCAATTTTTGCGCGATCAAGCCCGAGCGGCGCACGTCGTGGAAGGCGGTAGCATCAACTTTTTTCGCGGTGCCGTGTTTGGTAATCATGTACAAAAATTTCTCGCCTTCTTTTTGATTTTTGCGCATCGGCAACACACTGGTCACCTTTTCCTGCGCGGTTATCGAAAGATAGTTCACCACCGCCTTGCCCTTGGTCGAGCGCTTGCCCTCCGGCAGATCGTACATTTTTATCTGGTAGGCCTTGCCCACATCGGTAAAGAACAGAAGGTCGCTGTGGGTCGACGTGGTAAGGAAGGTCGTGACAAAATCCTCTTCTTTGGTGTCGAGGTCGATGACCCCCACCCCGCCGCGCTTTTGCCGGCGAAACTCCTCGGGGTTGGTGCGCTTCACATAGCCGCCCTGGGTCAAGACCAACACCTGCTCTTCGTCGGGCACCAGGTCCTCGACATTAATCACACCCGCCGCGCCTTTGACCACTTTGGTGCGGCGGTCGCCGTTGTATTTTTTGGCAATGTCTTCAATTTCGGTTTTGATGACGCCGAGCATTTTTTTGTCGCTTTTCAAAAGCGTTTGCAGCTCCTCAATCAATACTTGCACCTCTTTGAGCTCGTCCTCAACCTTTTTGCGCTCGAGGTTGGCAAGGCGCGAGAGCCGCATCTCGAGGATCGCGGTTGCCTGCAGGTCTGAAAACTTCCAGCCTAAGGCTGGTCCGCCTTTGGCGGAAAATTTTCCTGTTAGGTTAGCGTGCGCCTCGGTTACGTCGCGGCTCGCGCGGATGAGTTTGATGATTTCGTCGATGTGGTCGAGCGCTTTTTTGAGGCCAAGCAAGATGTGCTCGCGATCCTGCGCTTTGCGCAGGTCAAACTCGCTGCGCAACCGCACCACCTCGCGGCGGTGCTTGATGAACTCCTGCAAAATGCCTTTAAGCGAGAGTGTTTGCGGCACGCCGTCTACCAACACCACCATGTTGAAATGGAAGGTGTCCTCAAGCGCGGTGTGCTTGTAGAGGTAGTTCAACACTTTTTGCGGATGCGCGCCTTGCTTCAGGTCGATCACCACGCGGATGTCGCGCGTTGATTCGTCGCGGAGTCCCCGCACACCCTCGAGCTTTTTATCGCGCACCAGGTCGGCGATGCGCACGATGAGGTCGGCTTTGTTGACGCGGTACGGGATAGACGTGACGATAATTTGGAAGTCGCCTTTTTTACCCTCGACAATTTCAGCGTTGCCGCGCACCACCACCCCGCCGCGGCCCGTGGAGTAGGCGTGGAGCAAATCTTTTTTATTAAACGTTACCGCGCCGACCGGAAAGTCGGGCCCCGTGACAAACTGCATCAAATCTTCGACCGACGCGTGCGGATTGTCGATGAGGTGTGTGAGCGCACTCGAGAGTTCCTGCAAATTGTGTGGCGGGATGTTGGTCGCCATACCAACCGCGATGCCCAAGGTGCCATTGAGAAGAATGTTCGGCACTGCCGCAGGCAACACCGAGGGCTCTTGCACCGAGCCGTCGTAGTTGGGCCGCCACAGAACCGTCTCTTTTTCGAGATCGCGCAAAAGCTCGGTTGCCATGCCGCTCATCTTGGCCTCGGTGTAGCGCATCGCGGCGGCAGAGTCGCCGTCTATCGAGCCGAAGTTCCCCTGCCCCAAGATAAGCGGGTAACGCATCGTAAAATCCTGCGCCATTTTGACCATCGCGTCATACACCGAAGCGTCGCCGTGCGGGTGGTATTTACCCAACACCTCGCCAACCACCGTGGCCGACTTGCGAAAACGCGACTGCGGGGTGAGCCCCATGCGGTGCATCGCGTAGAGGATGCGGCGATGCACAGGTTTGAGGCCATCGCGCACGTCCGGCAGGGCGCGCGCGGTGATGACCGACATCGCGTAGTCGAGGTAGGCTTCGCGCATCTCGGTCGAGATGTTGCGCGCCACAACGCCTGCGCCATTTCTTGGGTCGCCGCCTTCGGCGGATGATTTTTCTTTCTCCTTAGCCATAGGTTACTGCTCGGGCTGCACCACTTCTAAAGTATTAGGAGCGTACGCCCCACTCAACACGTTTGCAAGCTCTGCGCTTGATGCGCCGTCGGCGGTTTGCGCGGGGTTTTGCGACGCGAGGCGCACGCCGAGCGTCGTCATCCACACGAAAAAGAGCGCTGCAGTGGCAAGCAGTGCCACCCGCATCGCGTGCGCGCGGCGCTCGTGCGGCTCTTTGGTGTGCATATGTTCGATATAGCGTTTCATGTTTACTTGTAGTGAGCCCGAACTATGATTGCAGCACAACTATCTCACCCTCTTTGCCTTCGAGATCTTTTTTGCGGACGGTCAATTTGTCTACCGCTTTGACCTCCTCTCCCGCTTCTTTAAGAAATGCTTTAAGCGACTCAGGTTTGTAGTGCATGGGAATAATAGCTTTGGGCTCGAGCTGCACCGCCAGCTTGTAGGCTTCGTCATAGTCTAAGACCCCCGCGTCGCCTATCGGCAAAAACAAAATATCAATGTCATCGAGCTCTTGTTTGGCGGCCACGGGCAGCACCGACGAGCCCAGCGCCCCGAGAAAACAAAGGTTCATACCCTCGAGCGCGACACTATATATAGTATTAATCCCCTTTTGTCCGTCATAGAGCGACTCGGCGGCAAAGCCGCGCACCGCGACGCCCTTGACCTCATATTCGCCCGGACCCGAAATAACAAACGGTTCGCGGTCGCCAAATGAGGTGTTTTCAACGCCGTTAAAGTCTTCGTGGTCGAGCGTGGAGAGCACGATGTCGGAGCCGAACTTTGCGTGCGCGAGCGTGGAGTCTTTAGACGGTGGGTTGAACGCGAGCGTCAAATCCCCTTGGGTTACCTTGAAGCATTCGCCCCCTAAATAGCTGATCACCATACCCCAATTTTAGCATATTTGAGCCCTAAATTCAAGTCATTTTTGTGCTGTGCAAAAGTGATTTGACACGCTTTGTGAAAGCGTTAGAGTGTAGCTGTTGGGACGCGAATCGCCAATAGCGGGAGAGACTCGCCATGGATTGGCCGTAGGTACCGCATGTCGACATATGCGCTCTCTAGCACGGGGCCCCCGGCCTGAAAAACCGGGGGCTTTCTCTTTTTTATACGTTCGTGTATACTGTTTTGCGATAAGGGTTTCTACCTTTATTAACTTGCGTGGAAGTAACTCCCGACCTTGGGACCTCCACCCTACAAACCAATATGTCAGCCACTAAAAATACGGTATTAGACCTGCCTGCGCAGGCAGGCGCGCCGCAAACTGAAAATGGTCTAGAAGAGCCCAAGTCTCTGATGCAGGGGCTCTTGGAGCGTGCGCCCGAGCCGCCGAAAGAGGGCGACATCGTCGAAGGCCCGGTTATTGCGCTTGAGCGCGCGCGGCTCTACATCGACCTCCCCCCGTTTGGCACCGGTGTCATTTTTGGCCGTGAATATTTGAACGCGCGCGAGGTTATCAAACGCACCAACATCGGCGACCGTATCGCCGCCAAGGTCATCTCTACCGCCACCAAAGACGGCTACATCGAGCTCTCGCTCAAAGAGGCGCGCCAGGCGCTCATCTGGGCCGAGGCCGAAGAGGCGGTCAAAGCCAAGCAGCAATTTGAACTTACGGTCAAAGAGGCCAACAAAGGCGGCCTCATTTTAGAGTGGCAGGGCATCGCGGGCTTTCTCCCCGCTTCTCAACTCAAGGCCGAGCACTACCCGCGCGTGTTGGACGGCGACAAAGACAAAATTTTAGATGAGTTGCGCAAATTTGTCGGCGAAAAGCTGACCATCTCGATCATCGGTGCACAGCCGAAAGAAGGCAAGCTTATTTTCTCTGAAAAAGGTTTCGACGATAAAGAAAAGCAGGAGATCATTGCAACCTACAATGTGGGAGACGTAGTCTCGGGCGAGGTAACCGGCATGGTGGACTTCGGCGTCTTTATCAAGCTTGAGGAAGGACTCGAGGGCTTGGTTCATATTTCAGAGATCGACTGGGGCTTGGTGGACGATCCGCGCCACTTCTTTAAAATCGGCGACAAGGTCAAGGTAAAAATAATCGACATCAAAGACGGCAAGGTTTCGCTCTCGGTCAAAGCGCTCAAAGAAAATCCGTGGCAGACCGCATCGACCAAATACAAGAAAGGCGACGAGGTAGAGGGAGTGATTATCAAATACAACAAGCATGGCGCCTTAGCCTCGATCGAGGAGGGCATCGCGGGCTTGGTACATATTTCCGAATTTGGCTCCGAAGAGAAGCTTCATCAAACGCTCGAGCTCGGCAAACGGTATCCGTTTACCATTTCGCTGTTTGACCCCAAGGAGATGCGCATGGCGCTCTCTTACTCGGAGAAGAAATAATTGGACGTTGTTAGCGTTCAATGGTATACGTGTAGACGGTCAAGGTCTTTCTAGCTGCAAACACAGGAGGTATGCGGTGCGCGATACAGAAACGCTCACGCTTGCACACCCTCGTGTGCAAGCGCTCAAACGCAAGTGGGAGGCCGCGCTTGTGCGTTATTCCCCTAAACACACCCTGAGCTTTGAGGATCTGTTTGAATACTTCAAAGCCAACTGTCATCGCATGGAGGTCATCGGCGCTCATGGAGGAATCACCCGTCAACGCGTACAACAAATCTATAACAAGTGGTTCCGCGACCTGTTTGGTGACTTGAGTGGACGCGACCGTCAAAAGTCTTGTACTCTTGAAAAAAATCTTGCCCGTTTAGAGAAAGAGACGAATGAGTTGCTGAGCAACGGGAAGATAAAGACAATCGGAGGCAAGCTTCGCTCTGCAGGGTGTGTCATTACTGGCATAGCCGGTTCGGGAGGAAGACTACTCCGCAATCAAATCACTCTCAATGGGCATCGGTGTTTAGTGCACACTTCCACCAAAGCCCGCAGCTTGGGAGTGCAAACCGAACGGCTGTACTACGCATTTAATGTAAGCCTTTCTCTCTTGCAAACTGTAGAGGCGGTCATCTTCTACGTGTGCGCGAAAAACTTTCAAGAACGTCTGTTTGTGGTGCCATCCTCGGTACTTCTCGCAGCTTTTTTTGAAACTTCGGCTGACAAAAAATATAATCGCGTATATATACCTGCCGAGAAGATTCTCCTTCGTACTCGTGGAGTGGTATCTCGCATCAATTGGTGGCAGTATGAAGATGCATTGCATCTTCTAGCACCCAAAGACCTGCCCGCTCCTTGATTAGGAGCGGGCGTTTTGTTTATCCGGTGGGTGTGCAGTCTGGATCGCGTAATACATATCCATAACCATAGACGGTTGAGATGTAGTTTTTTCCATTAACCTGCGCAAGCTTAGAACGTACGTTGCTTGCAAGCATATCAATGGATCTTAACGTGGGCACCGCGGTTGGGTCTGGATTCATGAGCGAAAGAAGAAAATCCCTCGTTACCACTCCTCGGGTAACAGCAAGCGCGTGCAAAAAATCCCACTGCTTCCCCACCAACCGCACTCGTTGCCCTTGAACTTCCGTCCTGCGAATCTCCGGATATACCAAGAGATCACCAACAGGAATTTTGTAGACTGACCTCTGCATTATCGACCTCCCTCATCCGATAATTGCAACCGTCATGAGAGTAGATGGGTTTCTTTTAAATGATTTTATCGAGAGTTGATCGTTGTTTGGGCTTTCTCTAGCCCTTCTTCGAGTATGAGTTCGAGTGCTTCATGCACCAGTTTTTTTACTTTTTTGAGTTTTTCTTGCTCGGCGGGTTTAAATTTGCCGAGCACAAAGTCGACTATTTTGCTCGATTCGGGCTTTTTGAGTTTGCCCGACGGGGTCGAAGGGCTGATGCCGATCCTTAGGCGCACGAATTCTTTCGTTTTGAGGGCTTTAATTATCGATTCAACTCCCCGATGACCTCCCGAGCCGGAGCCGAACGAGATTTTAACGGTGCCGAGCGGCAAATCAAGGTCGTCGTGCACCACCACAAGCCTAGAGGCGGCCTTTCCGCCCAAGGCGGATCGGCCTTGGGCCGATTTTGCGAACAAAATTTTCCGGATTGCGGGGCCGGAGTTGTTCATATAGACCTCGGGGGTCACGAGCTTCGCTTTTTTTGAAATTTTTCCTTCTGCATGCTGCACAAAATCGCGCCCGACATTGTGCCGTGTGCCTTCGTATGCCCGATCCGGGTTTCCAAGGCCAGCAATAATCCAAGACATGTGTCGTAGTGTATCAGAGGACTTGCGCGCCGCGCAAAGGCGCATACAATACATGCATGCCTCCGGAGCAACGTGATTCTTTTTTCACCGAACTCCTCAAATTTACCTTGCTCGCGTTCGTTATCGTATTTCCGATACGGCTTTTTGTCGCGCAACCGTTTATCGTCTCGGGTGCATCGATGGTACCGACCTTTCAAAACGGCCAATATCTCATTATCGACGAGTTGACCTACCATTTTAACGATCCCGAGCGCGGCGACGTGGTGGTATTTCGCTATCCGCGCGATCCGAAAGAATTTTTTATCAAGCGCATCGTCGGTCTGCCGGGCGAAACGGTAACCATTAAAGACGGCAAAATTTCTGTCATCAAAAAAGATGGGGAGGTGCTTACCTTAAGCGAGCAGTACATCGTTAACAGCGGCAATGGCAGTAGTCTGCGCGCAGTGCTCAAGGATGATGAGTTTTTCGTCATGGGAGACAACCGGCCCGAGAGCTCGGACTCGCGGGTGTGGGGGCCCCTGCCGCGGGATAATATTGTCGGACGCGCATTTTTGCGCCTGCTCCCCTTTCAAACCGTAAGCATATTCCCCGGAAGTACCGAATTACCACAATAACCATGAAATTCACCCGTACGTCGCCTACTTCGTTTTTGCGACACGCTGCTGAGGTTTCGTCTTTTTATGGATTCCGCCCCATGCGCGAGATAGAGCGCATCGCCGTGGGTAAGATCGACCGCGTGCGCGGCATGCATTCGTTCGAGACCGCCATGCACGCAAGCACTGCGGCGCTTGGCGTGCGCCCGGGCGAACCGATGCTCGCGTTTTACGCGAGTCCAACCCCCGTATATGCGCCGGAGACGTTCGGCCGCGACTGCGGCGAGTTTGGCCTCACACTCGCGGGCTCGCCCGAGAGCGTCGGCGAGATCGTGCTGCTTAAAACGATCGCCGCTATCATGACCGAGTGGGGCTCGCGGGTCGCGCGCGTGCGCGTGAACGCGCTCGGCGATAAAGAAAGCCAACAGCGCTTCGCGCGCGAACTCTCTATCTACCTGCGCAAGCATGCCGCTAGCCTCGACGACACATGCCGCGAGCACAGTGCCCGCAATCCGGTTGATGCCTACCGCTGTGCAAACGCGGCGTGCCGCGAAATTCTTGCAGACGGTCCGCGCGCGGTAAACTTTTTGTCCGAAAAAAGCCGCGTGCATCTGCGCGAGGTCTTAGAACATCTGGAAAAACTCTCTCTTCCCTACGAGCTCGATGACTTGTTGGTAAGCAGCATGCCTGAGCCGCGGCTCATGTTTGCCATTGATCTTGCCGAAGAGGATGCCACCATCCTTTCGGCGCACGGCGGCCGCTACGACGAATATGTGCGCCGGCTCACCGGCAAAAAAGAGGGGTTTGCCGTCGGCGCGAGCGTCTTCTTCCGCAAAAAGGGCGCCGCGCGCGCACACTTTGTCTACCCGGCATCAACCCGCGCTCCAAAAGTTTTCTTTGTGCAGCTTGGCACGCGTGCCAAGCTGCAAGGGCTTGCTGTCTTGGATGTGCTGCGCGCGGCGCGTATCCCCGTGTCGCAGTCATTTGACGCCACGCACCTTTCGCCGCAGCTGCAATCGGCTAAACAATTGGGAGTCTCACATTTGCTCATCATGGGACATCGCGAGGCGCTCGACGGCACTGTCATCATCCGCTCGACCGACAACTCGTCTCAAATAATCGTCGAGCTCGCCCACCTCCACCGCTTCCTTAAAGCCCTTAGGTAGCAAGGTTGTTTTATACAATACGGTGTGGTATCATCGCGTACGTACATGGCAACGAATGCGGAGGTGAGCAAAAACGAGGGTGAGTCGGCGGTAAATTTGATCCGCCGTTTTAGTAAGCGCGTACAGGGCGCGGGGCTTATCCAGCGCATGCGCAATCGCCGCTACCACGAACGCCCCAAGTCCCGCTCGGTGGTGCGCAAGCATACCCTCAAAGCTATTAAGCGCCGCGAAGCGGTGCAGGAACTCATCAAGCTCGGCAAAATGATCGAAAAGCCGATGCGTGGCGGCCGCCGGCGCTAATTTTTTCGGCAATGCGGAGCTTCCCCTTCGAACAAATAAAAAAACAGGTGCTCGCCCATGACTACGACCTTTCGGTCGCTTTTTTGTCTGCGGCAGAAATGAAAAAAGCGATGAAATACAAAAAATCCGCCCGAAGCGCATCGGCCATGGTCCGAAAAGATCGCGTTTCAAATGTGCTGGCATTTCCGCTTTCAAAAAAATCGGGAGAGATTGTAATCTGCCGCAGCGCAGCCAAACCGTACACCGTAGAATACCTGTTTATCCACGGATTGCTGCATTTAAAAGGACTCAAACACGGTGCTACAATGGAACGTGAGGAGACAGAACTTCTTGAACGTTTTCATTATGCAAAAAACAGTAACCGGAATAGACGTAGGCACCTACCAAATCAAGGTCGTCATAGCGCAAAGGCAAGATGATCCGCGCCTGCCGCCGCTCATCCTCGGCACCGGCTACGCCGAGAGCCGCGGGATGCGCAACGGTTACATCACCTCTATCCCCGAAGTTTCGCGCTCTATCGCCGCAGCCGTGGCGCAAGCGTCTAAAGCCGCGCGGGTCAAAGTAAAGCGCGCATACCTGGGTATCGGCGGCGTGGGGCTCGACGAAGCATTCTCGCGCGGCGAAACCGTGGTTGAACGCGGCGACTCCGAGATAACGTCCCGCGACATCCCCCGCGCCATTGCCGCAAGCGAATCCGCAATCGCTCCGTCAGTGAAACTCAATCGCAAAATCATCCACACTATTCCGCTACGCTACAGCGTCGATGGCGTGAAAGTGCTCGGCCGCAGCCCCATCGGGATGCGGGGCATGCGGCTTGCCATTGAAACATTATTCATCACTTGTCTTGAGCGGCATGTGTCCGATTTGGTGGAGGCGGTCGAGGCAGCGGGTGTCGAGGTCGAGGATATGGTTGCGGCGCCGCTTGCCGCAAGCTTTGTCGCGCTCACCAAAATGCAAAAACGCGTTGGCTGCGTTTTGGCCAACGTCGGCTCCGAAACGCTCTCGATCGCGGTGTTTGAAGATGACGTACCCATTTCGATTAAAGTGTTTCCAGTAGGCGCCTCGGACATCACGCACGATATCGCGCTCGGGCTCAAGATCTCGCCCGAGGAGGCCGAGCAACTTAAACAAGGCGCGGTCTTAGGCGCGCCGTTCCCCCGCAGAAAAATAGACGACCTCATTTCGCGGAGAGTTTCAGACATGTTTAAGCTCGTCGAAGCACATCTTAAAAAAATCGGTAAAGACGAACTGCTGCCCGCCGGCGTGATTCTAACCGGCGGAGGCTCAAGCGTGCAGACTATGGCCGACCTTGCCAAGGCGGCACTGCGTTTACCTTCGCGCCTCGCGGCGCTTGCCGAGGGCTCTGCAAAAATGCAGCTCAAAGACGGTTCGTGGGCGGTCGCCTATGGTTTGACTATTTGGGGACTGACATCGGGCGGCGACATCGAAGCGCAAGACGGCGGCTCGGGCTTCCGCGACTTTTTCAAATCCATCTGGCGCTGGTTTAAAAAGTTTTTACCGTAGCGGTTTTCGGATACAAAAAAGCAGGCCGTCAACACTCTTCGCGAACTAAAAATAATTGGCTTTACATAAGGTTCAAAGAGCCGAAGCTCGTAGTCCACAACCTGTGGATTTCTATGCATTTGCATGTTGCAAACACCAAGTGGTAGAGTGTGCAGGTCATCTGAGACTATTACCCTAAGAAATAATTTAATTGCTATGCCACAACTAACTCCAGAGATCGAAGCGTTTGCGCGAATCCGCGTCATCGGTGTTGGAGGTTCGGGAAAAAATGCGGTTAATCACATGGTTGAGAGCAAGATGCGCGGCGTCGACTTCATCGCCATCAACACCGACGCGCAAGATCTGCATCAATCGATGGCGAAGAAGAAAATTCACATCGGCAAAAATTTAACGCGTGGTTTGGGCGCCGGCATGAATCCTGAAATCGGCAAACGCGCGTCCGAAGAAACGAAAGAAGAAATCCAGCAAGCGATCAAAGGGTCCGACATGGTGTTTGTGGCGTGCGGCATGGGCGGCGGCACCGGCACCGGCGCGGCGCCGGTGGTGGCGCGCACCGCCAAAGAGATGGGCGCGCTCACGGTGGGCGTCGTTACTAAACCATTTTCGTTCGAAGGTCAGCAGCGCATGCGCTTGGCCGAACAAGGTCTTGAAGAATTGCGCAAAGAGGTAGACGCGCTCATCGTCATCCCCAACGACCGGCTGCTTGCCACCGTACAAAAGGACACGACCCTCAAAAAGGCTTTCGGCATGTGCGACGATGTCCTTAAGCAGGCGGTGGAGGGTATTTCTGACCTTATCACCCACCCGGGCATCATTAATGTCGACTTCGCCGACATCCGGGCCGTTATGGAGAATGCCGGTTCTGCGTTGATGGGTATAGGTATAGCGTCTGGCGAAAACCGCGCCGCCACCGCCGCTAAGGCGGCTGTTTCCTCTCCACTCCTTGAACTCTCCATCAACGGCGCCAAGGGCGTCCTCTTTGCCATTGCAGGCGGCGACGACCTGGGCATGATCGAGGTGCATGAGGCGGCCAAGATCATTACCGAATCGGTGGATCCTAACGCCAAGATCATCTTCGGCGCCATTAAAGACGAAAAGCTCAAAAAAGACGACGTGCGCGTGACCGTTATTGCAACCGGCTTCCCGACTGCCGGGATCACGCCACGCGGGACCCCGCTGTTTGCTTTTGGCCACGAAAAAGAAGAGGCGCCTCTCGGTAAAATCTACAACGCGCCATCCAAAGAAAAAGAAGGGTCAAAGGCCTCGCCGGTCATCGTTGACGACGCGGTCAAAGCAGCCAAGGCTGCCGAAGAGGATGACGAGTGGGGTGCAGTACCCTCGTTTCTCCGACGGCCCAAGATCAAATAAAAACGAAAGAGTAGAAAAAAGAGAGTTAGACTTGGCCTAGCGGCCCGGAGCGCTCTCTTTTTTCGATTCTTTCGTGATAAACTATTACACTATGTATGATCTTGCAATTATCGGCGGGGGCCCTGCGGGAGTTGCCGCCGGTGTATATGCGGCGCGCAAACGGCTCAGCACCATTTTTATTGCCGAAGTGATCGGCGGGCAGTCGACCGAATCGCAAGATATCCAAAATTGGATAGGAACGCCGCATATCACGGGTCTGGAGTTTCAAGCGGCGCTCGAAAAACATCTGAAAGAGTATGCGGACGGCATCGTTGAGTTGAAAATCGGCGAGCGTGGTGAAAAAGTCCAGACCCTTTCCGAAGGGTTTTCTGTCAAAACAAATAAGGGAACCTGCGAAGCGCGCTCCGTGCTCGTGGCAACCGGCGGTACGCGCAAAAAGTTGGACATCCCCGGTGCAAAAGAATTTGAAAACAAGGGCGTCACCTACTGTGCTTCCTGCGATGGTCCGCTCTTTGCCGACCAAGACGTCGTGGTGGTGGGCGGCGGCAATGCAGGATTCGAAACGGCGGCTCAACTGCTCGCCTATGCAAAATCAGTGACGCTCATCCACCGCAAAGAAGAATTCAGTCGCGCGGATGCGGCAACGGTAACAAAGGTACTTGCCCACTCCAACATGCGCACGGTGACTGACAGTTGCCCAATTGAAATTAAAGGTGATGCGTTCGTCAAAGGTGTCGTCGTTAAAAACGAAAAAACTGGCGAGACAAAAGAGATTCCCGCAGCCGGCGTGTTTGTTGAAATCGGCATGACCGCCGGCACCGACCTCGTGAAAGGATTGGTCGATCTCGACCAATGGGGTCGCATCAAAGTCGACGGCAAATCGCAGCGCACTTCTACCTTGGGTGTGTGGGCCGCGGGCGACTGCACCGATGAGCTGTATCATCAAAACAACATCGCCGCAGGCGATGCCGTTACCGCGCTTGAAGATATTTATTTCTTCTTAAAAGCGGCTAAATAGCTACTCTTGCTTGGTTTTGATCTCGTGCAGATCTTTTTCGATGTGATCTAGTTTTGTCTCGATGTTGTGCACCATCTCGCGCTCCGATGCCACCTCCTTTTCAGTTTTTTCGGCCAACTTTTTTTCGCGCTTAAAGCCCGAGAGGATGATGCTGTCGCCGATGAAGAACGAGACGAGAAGCCCGGTCAGCAGCAAAATAATGACCCCCATGATGATCGAACCAGGGCCAAAAAGTCCCGGGATAAGCTCGGCGGTCTCCCATACCCCCTTCCACACCAAAATAATTCCCACGGCACCTATCAGCGCATACAAAACAGGATGGTGGCTTAAGCCTATGCGTATCCAGTCCTCAAGCCGGTCGAAAAATCTAAAGACTTTATTAAACATGAGTGATTATTTGATAAAGTTTTGGAGGAAGAACAAGAAGATAACCGCTCCACCGACGAGCACGCTGCCGATAACGTAGAGCGTACCGCGCAACACATGGTCCGACTCTTTCGCTTTGCGAAACAATAAATAGAACAATACAAACGCGCCCGCAGAGATAATGCTTTTTCCTATCCAGTGATGAGTCCCTACACTGGTCAGAAATGCCTTGAACGGCTCCGACACTTCGCTTAAGAGCGTCATCGTAACGATGAGCCATATCACCAAAACCGTTGATCGAATGAGTGCGGTGCTGTTCATAGTAGTTTTGCCTCAAGAGCGGCTCTGAAGCCGCTCGAAATAATAAATCCCATACCCGCCATGGCAAACGCCATGATAACGATGAGACCCGCAAGCAGGAGGACGGCTATTCTGAACGATCGGTTCTGCATGAATTCGTTTGTGTACCGGCCGAGGAGTCCCCATGCAAGAATCGCCAAGAACGGGAGGAACAAAAACACGTGCTCTTTTGTTTCGGTAACGATTCCGTGAGCCCATGCTACCGGACCGCTCTTGATAAGCGGTTTTACCGCGGCTCCGTACTCGGTGACGTAGTAAAAACCGCCGAAAAACCACGCCGCAAGCAAAAAGAGCACTCCGATGAGCGCCGCAATCCGAGCCCGCCGCAGCCGCGTCTCGTTTGGATTCAACAGTTCGACAAACACCCAGCCGAATGCCAGCGCGCCTATCTCGCCCAATGCCGCATGAAGCGCTATTAAGATGTGCATGGTATTAAAATTATAACTTAAAAAGGAATTTTACATTCCTCAAAGCAATGTGCTTTTCTATTGAGCTGATAAATTTGCTCCCGACCCGACCGCTCGCTCGCAACCGCCTTGACCGACCGCAACACCTGCAGGTGATGCGTGACCGTCGGTTGCTTCAATTGTAAACGCAGGGTGAGCTCGCTCACGGTCATTCCTTCCGCCTCTTTGCCGAGCATACACACAAGTTTATAACGGCTGCGCTCCCCTACCACCTTAAAACAGTCAGGGCAAAGATCATCTTCGCCCGAGACGGTCTCGGGAACCCACGAAGGGCGGGGGTAGGTACGCTCTTGCGTTGCAGTCTTTTTTGTTTTGTGGCCGTTTTTCCCCAGATTTTTTTGACGCATAGATACTCATCTATATTACTATAGATAGACACTTATCAATATAACACGCACCGTCATGACCAAAGCAGCTCTTGTTAATAACTCTCGATTTACCGACATCACCAAACGTGATGGGTCCGTGGTGAAATTTGAAAAAGACAAAATCACGCAGGCAATCGCGAAGGCCGGAGTGGCGACCGGGGAGTTTGGCGCTGAAGAGGCAACACTGTTGACGGAAAAAACACTGGAGCTTGCCGAACGTACGTACCAAGAGTCAACGCCGACGGTTGAAAACATCCAAGACAGCGTCGAGCGGACGCTCATGGCGTCAAAATACAAAAAAACGGCGAAAGCGTTCATTGTATACCGCGCGCAGCGCGCCGAAATGCGCGCGTTTACCACGGCGGCGTCGCTCGGGCTCATCGATTCATACCTTGATAATCTGGATTGGCAGGTAAAAGAGAACAGCAATATGGGATATTCGCTGCAAGGACTCAATAATTATATTTTTTCAGAAGTCAGCAAGACGTATTGGCTCAATAAATTGTACCCGCAAGAAATACGCGACGCGTACGAGAGCGGCGACCTGCACATCCACGACCTGGGCACCTTGTCGGTGTACTGCGTCGGATGGGATCTTATGGATCTTCTGACCGAAGGGTTTAAAGGCGTGTCTGGAAAAATCGAATCAGCACCGCCGCGGCATTTCCGCACCGCGCTCGGACAAATCGTCAACTTTATGTACACGCTGCAGGGAGAAGCGGCGGGAGCGATCGCGTTTTCAAACTTCGACACGCTACTCGCGCCGTTTATCCGGCACGACAATTTGTCGTTTGAAGAAGTGCGGCAGTCGCTGCAAGAGTTTGTCTTCAACATGAACGTGCCGACGCGCGTCGGGTTTCAGACGCCGTTTTCAAACATCACGCTCGACCTCACTCCCTCGGCGAACTTCAAAGACACACCGGTCATTATCGGCGGCGTCGCTAAAAAAGAAATGTACGGCGAGTTCCAAACGGAGATGAACACATTAAACCGCGCGCTGTTTGCGGTGCTCGGCGCGGGCGACGCTTCGGGACGCGTATTCACCTTCCCTATCCCGACCGTCAACATCACGAAAGATTTTGACTGGGAAAATCCCGAGCTCGCGGGCCTCTGGGAGATCACCGCAAAGTACGGTATCCCCTACTTCAGCAACTTCGTTAACTCCGACATGAAGCCCGAGGATACGCGTTCGATGTGCTGCCGGCTGCGGCTCGACCTCGATGAGCTCGACCGTCGCGGCGGCGGACTCTTCGGCGCAAACGCGCTTACCGGCTCGATAGGGGTGGTTACCATCAACTTGCCGCGCATCGGCTATACGGCCGCGAGTACGGAAGACTTTTTCGCGCGCCTTGACCGCCAAATGGACATCGCTAAGGAAAGCCTTGAGATAAAGCGCAAGGTACTGGAGAAGCTTGCGGTCGCGAACCTCTACCCGTATACGGCGTTTTACCTTCGTAAAATCTATGAGGCGTACGGCGAATATTGGAAAAACCATTTCTCCACCATCGGACTCATCGGCATGAACGAAGCGATCGCAAACCTGCTCCACACCGACATAGGATCCGAAGAGGGTCACGCCTTTGCCGAAAAAGTTCTCACTCATATGCGTGAGCGGCTTATCACCTACCAAAAAGAAACCGGCAATCTTTTTAATCTTGAAGCGACTCCCGCCGAAGGAACGGCGTACCGCCTCGCGCTCAAAGACAAGAAACGCTATCCGGAGATTATTGTCGCCAATGAAACAGAGGTGGCCCGTGGTGCGCAACCGTTTTACACCAACTCATCGCATCTGCCGGTCAACTACACGGATGACATTATCGAAGTACTCACGCTGCAGGACGATCTGCAAACCAAGTATACGGGCGGCACCGTCATTCATCTTTTCTTGGGCGAGCGGGTTGCCGATGCGCGGGCGGTGCCGAAACTCGTAAAAAATATCTGCAAAAACTTTAAGCTGCCGTACTTTACGCTCACGCCGACCTTCAGCGTGTGCCGCTCGCATGGCTACCTTGCCGGAGAACATCGCTCATGCCCCACCTGCACCAGCGAGTGCGAAGTCTATTCGCGCATCGTCGGTTACTTGCGTCCGATAAGCGCATGGAATGCGGGTAAACAGGCAGAGTGGTCGGTGCGCGAAACGTATGAGCTGTCCGCAACCGCACTGCCCGTGCCGACACACGAACATGTATGACCTTCGGCGGCTTTATCCCGTTTACGTTCATTGACTATCCGGGCAAGACCGCATGCATCGCGTTTACGATCGGATGTAACTTCAGATGCCCGTACTGCCATAACCCGGAACTCGTCGACGAAACGGTGGAAAAAACATTTTCCGAAGCATATGTGCTTTGGTTCCTCAAACAGCGGCAAGACATCCTCGACGGTATTGTCATCACCGGTGGAGAGCCGACGATGCACGGGGATCTGCTGCCGTTTATCGCCGAGGTTAAAGAACTCGGTTTTTTGGTGAAGCTCGATACCAACGGCACCAACCCGCTCCTACTCAAAGAAGCACTCGACAAAAAACTGGTAGACTATGTCGCCATGGACATCAAGGCGCCGCTTAGCTCCTATCACAAAACAGTGGCGCGTCCGGTGGATACGGGGGCACTCCGGCGCAGTATTGATCTGCTGCGTAACTCCCCCATCCCCTACGAGTTTCGCACCACGGTCATCAAGGCCCTGCTCTCGCCTGAAGATTTGGAAGAAATCGCGCGCGAAGTTAGGGGCGCAACACAGTATTATCTGCAAAAATTTATTCCAACCAATATCCTGAACCCGCAGTTCAAGCGCAAGGTGACCTACAGCGATGAAGAATTTCTTGGGTTCAAAAAAACCGCCGAGAAATACGTCGCTTCCTGCGGCATACGATAACGCCATGAAACCCGTTTACCTCGACTACGCAGCCACCACCCCGCTCGACGCGGAGGTATCCGCCGCGATGCAGCCGTATTTCTCAGAGCTAGACGGCAACCCTTCGTCTATGCACGCAAGCGGCCGGCGGGCGGCGCGCGCCATCAGCGGCGCGCGCGAGCAGATGGCGACATTGATCGGTGCGCATGCCGATGAAATTATTTTTACCGGCTCGGGCACCGAGTCGGACAACCTGGGCGTCCTCGGGGCCGCGCGCGCAAACCGCGCGCGCGGCACGCACATCATCATTTCCGCGATCGAGCACAAAGCGGTCATGGCGGCGGCAAAAGAGCTCGCCAAAGAGGGGTTCGAGGTAACAATAGCTCCGGTCGGGCGCACGGGGATGATCTCCTGCGACGCACTGGTTGCGCTCGTGCGCCCCGACACGATCCTTGTTTCGGTAATGCTCGCCAACAACGAACTCGGCACGGTGCTGCCAGTCGCCGAGCTTGCAAAAAAATTGAAGGCACGGCGCGGGAACACATCCCCGCTTCTGCACACCGATGCGTGCCAAGCCGCCGGCCACGTGAAAATCGATGTAGGTGCACTCGGTGTGGATCTTTTGACCTTGAACGGGTCAAAAGTATACGGTCCCAAAGGTATCGGGGTTTTATACAAACGCCGTGGCGTGCAGATTGCGCCGGTGATCGTGGGCGGCGAGCAAGAGCAGGGGTTGCGCGCGGGCACCGAGTCTGTGCCACTCATCATGGGCATGGCTGCGGCGTTTGAAAAAGCCGAGCACCTGCGGGAGCAAGAGGCCGCGCGGCTTGGCGCGCTGCGGAATTATTTTATTGCAAATCTCCGCACGCACATCCCCCAGATCATCCTGAACGGCGACCCCGAGCACCATGTGCCGCACATCGTGCACGTGACCGTGCCGCGCGTTGAGGGCGAGTCCATGGTGCTCATGCTCGACGAGGCGGGGGTTGAGGCGGCCACGGGCTCGGCCTGCTCGGCCAAAGATCTGAAGCCCTCGCACGTGCTCATCGCCATCGGACAGAGCGAGGATCTGATGCATGGGAGCGTGCGGTTTTCGCTGGGGCGGCACACCACAGAGGCCGAGCTCGACTACGTGCTTTCGGTGTTTCCCGCAATTGTAGAAACACTTACCAAAACTTCGGCGTTAACCATTCTTGCGTATGCAAACCAACCAGCAACTCTGTGATGTCGATGAGTGGCTCTACAGCGAGACCGTGCGCGATCATTTTTTCAATCCGCGCAATCTTTTGATTGATGACTCCACGTACGAGGCAGACGGGCTGGGCATCGTCGGGAGCCCGGCCTGCGGCGACATGATGGCCGTCTGGATTAAAGTACATAAGGAAACGAAGCGGATCGCAGAGTGCAAATGGCGGACCTTTGGCTGCGCGTCCGCTATCGCCTCGACCTCGATGATGTCGGTCATGGCCACCGAGGATGGAGGCTTGACGCTCGCCCAGGCAAAGCGGCTCACGCCCGAGGCCATCATCGACCGCCTGGGCGGGTTGCCCGACAGGAAGTATCACTGCTCGGTCTTGGGGCATCATGCGCTACGCGAGGCGGTGGCCGACTTCGAACATGAAAAATGATCCGGAGCGGTACACGGTGCAAAAGATCCATGTTCACACGCCGGATATCTCTACTCTTTTTTTAACCGCACAGGATGGAATGCCTGCGTATGTGCCGGGGCAATTTATCAATGTCTATTTCCCCGAAACAAATACTCCCGAGGGTAAGGCGTACAGCATTTCAAGCGCGCCCTGCGAGAAAGCGTTCGCCATCACCGTGCGG
>JBBTSH010000039.1:0-3652 GCA_038064795.1 Patescibacteria group bacterium
CGCCTTGTGGATATCGCGCGGCTTGGGGTCGCTGATTTTAAAATGTTTGTAGCCTCCATGTCTGTACGTTTTATTCTTCAACTCCTCGTGAAGTTGAGTGACTTGATATATCAAGTCACTTTGAAATTCTAAAACACCCAGTTTGTTTCGTTTGCCCCTTCTAAACTCCTGCCACGGGGCGAGCAAATTTTCTATCGAAATGATATCGTCATAGGTTTGAGCGAGCTTTTTCCTAAAGTGGACCCCCCCCCGCAGGAACCTGCTCCCCGTTTTGGAGCGAATCAAACAGGCTTATTTGTTGTGGTGCATCTACCATGCAAAATTACCTAAGACGCACAAGCACACGCTTGGCGACAGGATAGACAAATTATTTGTAGAGGTGATAGAAGACACGGCGTCTGCAACATTTTTGCCGCGCGTTGAAAAACTTTTAGCGGTACACGCGGCAATTAGAACACTTGATACGCTTAAAATTTTGCTCATGGTATTGTGGGAGTCCCACTCTATTGATACTAAAAAATATATCGCGCTTTCAGCGCCACTCGATGAGGTTGGGCGTATGCTCGGCGGATGGCGAGGGCAGTTGCAAAAATAAACCTCCTCCAAATCGGCCGGGAGGCGGATGGAGGAGGAATGAAGAGAGTTGCGGGGAACGGCGAAGAGGAACACGTTCTCGGGATTCCACTTGTTGTCAGCGTTGCCCCAATTACTGTTGAGCCACCGCTTGCCATTGTCGTTCCGCTCGACGTTGAACAGCTTCGGATTGCCATCCGAGTCGGTTATGTGCGCAATGCCGCCCGTGCCACTGCCCCTCAAATTTGATGCGGGCTGTATCGTATCCGGCATCATAATGCCTTAGCGTTGCACACCAAGTATCTTCCTATTTTTTGAATATGCGACAACCGCGCTCGCGCAAACCGTAGTTGACGTGATTCTGGGTTGAAGGATACCGGAATTCGGCCGCCGCGACCGTAGCCTTGGCAGATGCGCCTACTATCCTTTTATATTGTAGCAAAAAAAATCCGTCGCCCCGAAAGCCGGGGCGACGGAGAACAAAGGGCACAAGCGCAAGAGTTAAAGGCCGAAGTCTAAGCGCTACTTGCGGGGAACGGCGAAGAGGAACACGCGCCCGGGACTCCCCTCGTAGCCAGCGCCGCCCCAATAACTGTGGAGCCACCGCCCGCCCTAGTCGCGCCGCTCGACGTAGCACAGCTTCGGATTGCCACCCGAGTCGGTTATAGGCTCCATCCCTGCTATGAGCCATTCGCCGTTCGGTTGGTCATCGTAGTTGTCACGGAGTTCCAGCGCCGCCCAGTGCGGGAGCGCCATGAGCCCAAGCGAGAACGCTCGCTCGTAGATAGTGTCGCGGCGTGTTGCCCGATTGAATTCGAGCTCCTTGACCGTGACGCGCGCGACGTCCACTTCGCCAGAGCCTTCGGCAAAGTCTACCTTGCCGAGGATGTCGTCGGCCCAGTTACCGATACTGATACCCTTCTTTTTATACGAGGCGCGGTATTTCTCCGCACTCGCATCAGCAGGACGCTTGAGCGTTTTCCAGACCGCCAATTCGTGGGGAGTCAGCGGCGCAGGCGCTGCGAGCGGGCAGAGCGCGGAGAGAAATGCTTTTTGCATCGCTCCGCTATTGCGCGCCCAGTTGTCGGTGAGATCAGGGCCGAGCTGGTTAGCTATGAGCGTGAGGGCTTTTGTCCCTGCGCCAAGAAACTCTGCGAGCTGTCCTTCGGACAAGGCGGTTCCATGATTTTTCATGGCGGTTCCTTTCCTAACAATGAGCTGTCCTGAGGCCGAAACAAGGTCTCATCAGCTAGTGGCAATTATACTCCTAATAGGCTATTTTGTCAAGTCTAAAAATTGCCGTTCCGTAAGGATTTTTACCCCCAATTCTTTCGCCTTATCGAGTTTTGAGCCGGGGGCTTCGCCCGCCACGACCGCAAAGGTATTTTGGGAGACCGAGGAGGATACCGATGCGCCGAGTTTGCGCAGCGCTTCTTTGGCTTCGTCTCGGCCCATTTTCTCCATCGTTCCTGTGAGCACAAACGTCTTTCCGAAAAGCTTTAGCTTTTCGCCCCGAGCTTGTCGCAGGGCCAGATCGTTTGTTATCACCAGCACTTTTTTGAGTCTTTGCACCAACGCTTTGTTCTCTGCCTCGCGGAAGAAGTCATGTATGGCCTTGGCAACAATGGGCCCAATGCCCGCTATCGCTGCTAGCTCTGCTTCCTTTGCCTTCGCAAGATCGTCAATTGTTTTAAAATTTTGCGCCAAAAGAATCGCCGTCTCCTCGCCCACGTGCGCGACAGAGAGCCCCGTCAAAAGCCGTGCAAGCGGGACGCTGCGCGAGACGCGCTCAATAGAGTCGATTAACTTTTTAGCCGAAACTTCGGCAAACCCCGGGAGCGGAAGTACATCGCCTTCCGTCAAGGTAAAAAAATCATCAAAATGCTGCACCAGCCCTTTTTCAAGCAGCGCATCAACGGTGCTCGGGCCCAGCCCCTCAATATTAAGCGCGCCTTTGGAGCAGAAGTGGCGTAAAATCCTGCGCTGTTGCGCAAACGAATTGCGGTCGACACAACGCCACGCGGCTTGCCCCGGTATGCGCTCGATCCGTCCATCGCCGCCGCACTCATGCACGTGGGTTGGCCATTTGAATATTTTTTCCTTGCCCGTTCGCAGCTCGGGCAGCACTGCAATAATATCTGGGATCACATCGCCCGCTTTTTGCAAAATGACCGTGTCTCCGATGCGCACGTCGAGACGCTTGATCTCGTCTTCGTTATGAAGCGTCGCCCGCGAGACGACCGTTCCGGCGACCGACACCGGTTTTAAATGCGCGACCGGCGTCAACACGCCGGTGCGTCCCACCTGCAGCACAATATCCTCAACCACCGTGGTAACTTGCTCGGCCGGAAACTTAAAAGCGATGGCAAATCGCGGCGCTTTGCCGGTGAATCCAAGTGCCTCCTGATAGCGCCGCTCGTTGACTTTAACCACGACGCCGTCTATCCAGTAGCCTTGTGATTTACTCTTTATCTTCCAGGTTTGCCAATACGTTACAATACCCTTCACGCCCGTTACTTTCGCAAAATGCGGATTGACCTTAAACCCGAGGCCGCGCAAATACTGCAATTCTTCGAACTGCGTGTCGGGAAGCGGCTCTTCGCTTGCCGCGACATCGTAGATAAACGTATCAAGCTTGCGCGCTGCGGCAATGCGCGGATCAAGCTGGCGGACAGAACCGGCGGCCGCGTTACGCGGGTTGGCGAATTCTGATTCGCCCTGAGTTTGTCGGAGGGCATTTACTTCTTGCAATGCTCGTTCGCTCATCCATACTTCACCCTCGACGATCACATCAATAGGACGCTCCAGCGAGAGCGGCACCGATTCGATTGTTTTTATATTGTGCGTTACTTCTTCTCCAACCACGCCGTCTCCGCGCGTCGCCGCAGTTTTCAGCAACCCCCGCTCATACTCGAGCACTACTTTGAGCCCGTCTATTTTAAGTTCGCACGTATACGCAAGCTCGCCTTCAAGGCGCGGATACCGTTCTTTGAGCATCCGTTTGACCCGCGCATCAAACTCTTCAATGTCTTCGGGTAAAAATGCGTCATTAAACGACCACTGCGCCACCTTGTGCCGC
>JBBTSH010000039.1:3662-20657 GCA_038064795.1 Patescibacteria group bacterium
TAAACTGCGGCAGCGGCTCCCCCGAGACACGCTGAGTCGGGGAATCCGGTGTCACTAAATCGGGATACTCCCGCTCCAGTTCGGCAAGCTCCTTGAGCAGCGTGTCGCGGGCGCTCGCGGGGATCACCTCACGATCGTATACGTGATATTCAAAGCGATACCGGTTAATCGCCGTCTTGAGCTTCGTATATCGCTCCCGTATATCTTTCGGCACCGACATACGAGGCATTATAGAGGGATTTTGACTTCGTTAATAGCTGAGTTGCAGCGAGCGTTCTACAATAAGCGGCCATCCGGCGGTACACGTGTTATACCCGCGCGAGATTATGCGCGTTTGAGAAGGATTCCCCCATTTTTCAACCGTTATTTTTGCACAGTACGGCTTGCCCTGCGCGGCAAACGAAAGCGTGAAGCTGGTAGTTGCCGCATTCGCAGTCGGTCCAGGCGGGCCAGCCGTGGTCCATAACGCTCCCGCGCCGGTGATATCGGTTTGATTGCAATTAAGGTTTGAGCCGACCGGCACTCCTACCCCCGTACTTGATGTCGCAAAAATGCTTCCATTAGCTAGTGCGCAATACGCGGGACCGCCAGACACGGGACATTTATAATCCCAGTACAATGCGCACTCTGTGCCCGCGTCTGCAGCGAAAATAGCATACTGGGATTGCGTTGCGGTCTGCGAGAGATTGAGTTCCCGGATAGTGAGATCGAAAATGGCTATGCCGACCGCAAGCGCCAGCGAGGAAACCAGCGTCGCAAAAAAGATGGTGAATCCTCTATTTTTTGTAAGCGTGTTCATTGCCAGTTTAAAAGATTTTCAAACAACGTAACCGATCGCGTAATTCCGGATTGCCCGGCCCACGTAACGGTAGTGCTTGCAACAATTTCCGCTCCTGAAACTATTGAGACGACGCTGACGGTCCGGGTAAACATAGTCTCTTGGTCAGTGGCATCATATTGGTATGTACCTGCGGCCGTATCGTATTTTAGGGTAGGACAGGCAACCGGTGTGCCCACGCAGGCAGTGGGCGTCGTGGGGACTAACCCGGCGGAATCCAGATAACACCAGTTTGGAGATACACAAGGAGAAAGATCGATGCCGGCAGACAATCCGCCGGTACCATTGATCCAATCCGCTCCTTTCAAACGATTCGTATCGCGCGCAAAACGGATATATTCAAGCGCATCCTGCGCCAAGAAAAAAGCGGTAATTTGATCCTTGGCAACCGTCGCCGCAGAGAAACCCTTATACGCAACGGTAAGCGGGCCCGTAATGGCGGTCGTCATGATTAAAATCGCGACGAGCGTTTCAAGGAGCGTGAACCCTCTATTTTTACTTTTATTGATCATATACGCGCTGTGTAACGGTTGTTTGAATATTGAATTGGGATTTTTGCCCTTCTTTAAAATTGACGTAGCCGGACACTAAAATCGTAACGCGCGGCTGCACGGTGTCTGGCGAGCGAGGAGACCCGAGGACATAGAATTTGGCATTTTCGATGACCACTTCGGGTGCGGTCAATGACGCCTCGCTGGATCCGCCGACCGAGCGAAGGATGCAGCCGACGGCAAGGGCCGACTGCCCGCACAAACTTGCGCTCCCCGCGCTATTCGCAAACCTGTAAATAACATTTCTACCGTCCGCTCCCGTAAAATAGAGCGAGTTCATACCGCTCGTACAATCAAACGATGTGGGGCTGCCGCAGTGATAATCGTAGCCGGTACGGATCGTGCGCGACATCGACTCAAGCGAGAAATTGAGATTGTTGACCACCGTCTTGAGGGTTTGCGCCTTGCGATCGGCCTCGGACATGGCGAGCAAGGCGCCAAGCGCGATAACCATCACGATAGAAAATATCCCGACTGAGACCAGCAATTCAATTAATGTAAATCCTTTTAGCATGACCTGTTTACCGGACATACGGCTATTTGACCCGTTTGCGTAACAACCACGGTGCGCGTATCGCCGCTCCCCGCCACCACTTGTATGCTGCTGCTGGCATACAGGGGGTTAACGCCGGTTGAGCAAACGGTCGGATTGGTGTCGGTTGAGAAACACGCGTCCGGATTCGGCCGTTTAAAAACGGTAGAGAGCGAGGATAGGACTCCTCCACCGGTGCTTATCCAGCAATCTTGCGTACTTCCGGTAATTCTCCCCGCGCAAAATTGGCTTATGGTATACCCGGACCCAAGCGTAAATGTCTGTATCGCTTCTCCCGCGTCATATCTCCCATTGTTGTTGAGATCGCCAAAAATATAATAGTGGGCAGTATCGCCGGATGAAACATAAATGCCGTACGCGGGGGCAAAGCAGCTCCCAAAGTTGTAGGTGCCGCCGGTGCAACTGCCTTGCGCTATTGCCGAGCCGAACACCGTCGTCCCATATACCTGCGCTTGGCGAACCGAGAGCGCGATGCTGTACGAAAGCGAGCGTAGCAGCGTTGAACTGTTGAATTGGGCCTGACGCACCAACAACACGGCAGTGATGACGATCACGATCGACAAAACCACCAAAAGTTCAATGAGCGTGAACGCTCTTGCGGAACGTCTGCTACCATTGAATCGCTGAAAAAAAATCGACATGAAAAAAGTGAGCCACCGCGGCACCCAAGATGAGAAAGGGCGCAAACGGTATTTCACTCTTCATTGTATATCGCTTTTTAACAAGGAGGAGCAGGGTGCCCACAATAGCTCCCGACCAAAAAGCAAGCACAAGGGCGGTAAAGCCCACCGCCAGCCCCAACAACCATCCTAAACTCAATTCCAGTACGCCATCGGCCCAGCCCATCCATCTCCCCCACGACAACAGAGAAATAGTAAATAATGGCAACGCTAATAAAGGCCCTGCAAGAAAATCAAAAAAAGATGGCTCATGGCTAAGCACGTACAAAAACGCCAGTGCGATGAGCGAAAGCGAGCAAGACCATGGGATAATCGTGTGCCGGATGTCGTAGATAACCGAAAAAAGCAGAATCATCCACACCACAAACCAAAACGCGAACGATGCTGGGTCTGGATGAGAGATATAGGTGAACACGGCCAGTACGAGCGCGGTACCTTCGACAAGCGGGTACTGCGAAGATATGCGCGCATGGCAGTAGCGGCACTTGCCGCGCAAAAATAGGTACGAAAATATGGGGACAAGATCGGCGGCCGCAAGTTCGTGTCGGCAATGCATGCATCTTGAGCGGCCCCCCATGCTGCGGCCGGTATTAAACCGGAAAGAAAGCGCATTCAGGAAGCTGCCGATAATCGCGCCGAGAGCCGCAACGAACATAAATACCAAAAGCGACATACTCATTGCTTAGTTGGTCCAGTCGTAACACTTGTCTGGATTACAGATCACGGTACCGCCGCAAACCGCACCGACACACTGCTGTAAGATAGTTGTCGCATTGCCGTTAAAATCAGCGCCCGTATTGGAACAGGTGACATAAGCGCCGGATGAGCCCGCAGCGCCCGCCCAATCGCTGTCTAGTATAAGATCTTTATTGGTAGTTTCGCCTACCTCCATCGGCGCGCCGAGATGATACTTTACCGCCGGATAGACACTGCAGTCGGTGGAAGCATACGATGAACGCGTGACCACGGAGTAAAAATAAGACAGGTCACTCAGTGGATCTTTTGGTTCAGCCGGCAGATATTGAGGCATGAGGCTGCTGAGCTGCAGAGGGTAGACCCCGAAATCGTTGTAATACTGCGAGAGCGCGAATGCGAGCGTTTTAATGTCATTAACGCGCCTGGCGTCGCGCGTACGGACTTTGGAATTTGAAAAACTTGGGACAATCAAAATCACTAAGAGGCCTATAACCGCGACAACAACTATGATCTCGACAATCGTAAACCCGCGGAATAGCTTGAGCGACAACATTTAATTAGTTACATCGTAGCACTGGTCATCCGCGTTGTTCGGGTCGCTGGAGCCGGTAGTGCCCACGCAGGGAGTGCCGCCTGTTGCCGTGTTGCCGTGGAAATCAGGCCCCGATAAAATTGAGCCGCAATCTACAAATACCCCGCCGGAGTTTGCCGCACCGCTCCAATCATGATCTTGCTTAAGTCCTGCAAAAACACCCTGCTTGTTCTCCATTGCCGCGCCGAGGTGATACTTGATGATGGGAGCAGCAAGCTGGCTGCAATTCCCCACAAAGGAAGGCGGCTTCATCGTGCTGTAATAATATCCTACCAGTGCAACGGGGTCTCTTGGCTCTTGCGGTAAATAGTTAGGAACAAGGTTGGTCACCTTGAGAGGATATTTCCCGTTGTCGTTGTAGTAGACTTCGAGCGCGAGTTGAATTTCTTTAACATCCGCGACGCGCCGGGAATCGCGGCTTTTTGATTTAGAGCCCGACACGTTGGCGACGATGATCGTGGCCAGGATGCCAATGATGGCGATTACCACCAAAAGCTCGATAATCGTAAACCCTTGTTTGTATAATTTCATAACAATTTAATTACAGGCATAGTCGGTGCCGTTGGCAAATGAAGTGGCGGTCGTAGTACCGGAAAAACCGTTGCTGTCGACACACCAAAATTGTCCTACAGGAGTCGCGAGCGGCACTTCCGCCCCCCATGCATTTGTTGAGTCATTGCATGTCGCTGTCCAGGGAGCTAAAGTATCACCCGCCACATTGTTGCCTGTGCCGGTTGTCGGAATACCCGCAGAACTTTCGGCCGCATCAATAGGACGCACACCGCCATGCGTACCTGCATTGGTACAAAACGTTGAGTAACTGAAATTGTTGCTTTGAGCGTACAACTCTGCTCGTGTGCGCATATTTGAAAGATTCGCTCCTACTCCCGCGTTTGCACCCCTCTGGCGGACGTTGCCGAGCGCCACGAGCACAATTGCCGCCAAGATACCGATAATCGCGATAACTACAAGGAGTTCGATGAGCGTGAATCCGCGCTTGTTCATTATTGAGTAGTATACCCCCTAAAAGAAAATCCCCAGCCTCGGCTGGGGATTTTCAAATCAAATCTTAAAGCATTCTACTGACACTGAACATCGCCAGCGCCACTGATATTGGCTGCAGTCGTCGTACCAGAGAAGCCATTATAGTCTGCGCACCAAAACTGAGTATTTGGCGTAGCAAGCGGCACTTCTGCCATCCACCCAGTCAAGCTATCGTTACAGGTTGCACGGCTTGCAGTATCTGATGATTGGTCAATGAGAACGGTCGGAATAGTAATCCCCGATGCAACAACAGCCGCATCAAGGAAGCGCTTACCTCCATTCTGGGTTACTGAACCGCAGAAGCCATCATAGGTGTTTCCATTAGACGCGTTCCAGAGCTCGCCTGCGGTGCGCATACCAGCAAGGTTTGCACCTATACCCGCGTTTGCACCCCTCTGACGGACGTTGCCAAGCGCCACGAGCACAATTGCCGCCAAGATACCGATAATCGCGATAACTACCAAGAGCTCGATCAAGGTGAAGCCACGCGCCAAAGACTTGTTAAAAACCTTATACATAGAATTAGCCGTTTTCTTATAAGTTAATAAATAATGAAGAGTACGGACGCTTTTCAGTATACCTGAGAGAGTGCCTCCCAAAATGTGCCCTGTGGATATCCCCGACAAGCTCGGGACAAGCCGCCTATTTAGATATTGGTGGCCGTATTGTAGATAGGCAGGAGCACCGACGCCAAGAGGAACCCGACCCCGACCGCCAAGAGGACAATGAGCACCGGCTCGATAAGCGACACCAAGGTATCCACCGCGGCAGTTACCTCTCGTTGGTAAAACTTGGCGAGACGCTCCAATATATTCCCCAACTCCCCCGTCTCTTCGCCGATTTGCAGCATTTGCACCATAATAGCCGGAACCTCGTTGTGATATTGCAAAAACGTCTGAGACATTGAGGCCCCTGCCTTAACTTGCTCAAGAGCCTCCCGCAAAATCTGCTCGTATACGTCGTTGCCCACCACGGATGCGGTAATCTCGAGTGCGCGCACGGCAGAGATGCCGGAGGAGAGCATCGCGTGCATATTGTCGGCGATGCGGGTCAAATAGAGTTTTTGATACAGAGCGCCAATGTAGGGGACGCTGAGTTGCAGCCGCGAGAGTGCCATGTGACCCGGCGGTGTTTTGGAGTAGCGGAAAAGAAAAAATCCTCCGACAATAATCGCAATAACGAGGAAAATGCCGTAATCAACGAGAAACGTGCTGAATCCCAGGATGATCCGGGTATAGAGCGGCAACTCCTGGCCCGACTCGGATATGATCGCGCCTATTTTGGGGATAACGACCGTGAGCATGAGCGACATGACGGAGACGAACGTAAAGAGGATGAACGCCGGGTAGATAAGCGCGTTGCGCGCCTTGGAAGTGAGCTCGTAGGAGCGGTCTATATAGTCGGCGAGGAAGAGGAAGGTCTGATCGAGCTTCCCGGACTCCTCCCCGGCGCGCACCATGTTGACGTAAAAGTCGGAAAAAACCTTAGGATGTTTCGCGAGCGACTTGGAAATCGAATTGCCACCTTGCAGGTCATCGCTAATTTGGGTCAACACTTCCCGGAGATATGGTTTTTCTTGTTGTTCGGCCAGCAGCCGGAAAATACGCAGGGCCGACACCTGAGCTTCAAACAGCGTTGCAATTTGACGCGAAAGGAGCACCAACGCCCGCGCAGAAATCCCGCTGAAAATGGTGATGGTGCTTAAGGTCTCAAAAATACCCTTGCTGCTTGCGAGGCTAAGCGCGGTTATCGTGAGGCCTTTGCGCTGCAGCGAGGCGATGGCCGCATCTTGTGTTGCGGCACTCTGCGTGCCGCTTGTCGCTTTGCCGTTTTGATCGAGTGCTTCGTACTTAAATTCCATAATTTATGAGGCAAATCATAAAAGTCGTTCAAGAGTCTTCGGCGACCATGAGCGCGAGTATGCGCTTTCGATCGTTATTTCTCCCGAACGGACGAGCTGCGCCAACGAGCGGTTCATGTCTATCATCCCCTCTTCTACGCCGGTTTCGATAACCGTTTGTATTTCGTGCGTGCGCTTTTCGCGGATAAGGTTGGAAACCGCGTTGTTGTTGATCAAAAGCTCGCAGGCAGGGATGAGCCCGCCCGAGACGCGGGGTACCAAGCGTTGAGAGAGGATGCCCACCAGCGAGCCAGCCAGCTGCACACGGATTTGGTCTTGCTGGTTTGCGGGGAACGAGTCGATGATGCGGTCGACCGTCTGCGCGGCATTGTTGGTATGCAACGTAGAAAAGACGAGGTGGCCGGTCTCGGCGGCGGTGACCGCCGTCGACATGGTTTCGGGTGTGCGCATCTCGCCAATCATGAGAACGTCCACGTCTTGGCGGAATACCGACGAGAGCGCCGCATGAAAGTCGGCAGTGTCTATTTTTACTTCGCGCTGTTCGATGAGCGACTTTTGATTTTCAAAAAGATATTCTATCGGATCCTCGATAGTGATAATATGTTCCGCGCGCTCCAAATTTATCTTCTGAATGAGCGCCGCGAGAGTCGTCGTTTTTCCCTGCCCGACCGGCCCCACGACCAAAAAGAATCCCTGCTCGCGCCCCGCAAACGCTTCGACCGCCGAAGGGATATTGAGCTCGCCTATCGAGCGGATGACGCGCGGAATGAGCCTCAACGCCACGCCAACCGCGCCACGCTCGAAATAGGCATTCCCGCGAAAGCGGGCTTTCTCGCCGTACGAATATGAAAAATCGACTTCTTGCGTTTCTAAAAATTTTTTCTTTCTCTCCGGAGACAATAATTCTCCAAGGAGGCCGAGCGTATCGTCGTTGGTGAGCTTGGGGAGCGAGAGCATCGGGGTCAACGTCCCCGAGACGCGTATGGTGGGCTGCATGCCCGGGGAGAGGTGCAAGTCGCTCGCGCCTTGCGCAATAACCGTCTCAATTAATTCTTGCAGTTGTTTTGCGTAATCCATGGTGTATGAGGACGCTACGTATTAAATCTCTACTTCTTTCGTCGTCTTTCCTTCGGCGGCCTCTTCGCCGAGCGCTATGACCGGAGTCGCTTCTTTAATTTCGTCGTGCTCCGGGAGCTCAAATTCTCCGCCGAGCGTATTCACCTCTTCAAACGGAACCTTGCCTTGCGCAGATTTTATAATAGCATCCTCTTTCATCGTGAGCATTCCTTGCTTGCGGACGATAGCAAAAATTTCATCCTCGGGTTTGTTTGCAAGGATGGCATGCTCGAGATCCGGGGTCATGTCGAACATTTCGAACACGGCGACGCGGCCCCTCGTGCCCGAAGGGCACTCGGGAGTGGGGTCGCGCAGATATACTTCGTTAAGTGGCGGTATCGCTTTGTGCAATTCGGCAGGCAAATCGGCAAATTGATCCTTAAACATCGCCTCCATGCTCGCTTCGACTTTCATTTTTTTGCCTCCCCCTTCGCAGAGCGTGCGCACCAGACGTTGCGCCATGCCTAAGATCAAAACCGGCGGGATAAGGTAGGGTTCCACACCCATATCAAGCAGGCGCGGGACAATACCAACCGCGTTGTTGGTGTGGATGGTAGAGAGCACCAAGTGGCCGGTCAATGCCGCCTGCACGGCCAAATTGGCGGTTTCTGCGTCACGGATCTCGCCCACCATTATCACGTTCGGGTCTTGGCGGAGCGTCGTGCGCAATCCGGTAGCAAAGGAGTAGCCGATTTCAGGACGCACCTGCGACTGCGAAACGCCGGGGATCGTATACTCGACCGGATCTTCGAGCGAAAGCACGTTTTGTTTTTCGCGGTCGACTTCGTTCAAAATCGCATACAGGGTTGTTGATTTACCCGAGCCGGTAGGACCCGAAATGAGTACGAGCCCGTAGGGCTTTTTGATTGCCGTGCGGATAAGTTCGAGATTGCGCTTGGAGAGCCCGAATTCATCGAGATTCAGGATCTTGGATGACGCTCCCAAAATTCTCATCACCACCTTCTCGCCGTAGTACGTGGGGAAAGTTGAAACACGAAAGTCCACTTTGTTGCCGGTTACGCGCGCGCTAAAGCGCCCGTCTTGCGGTTTGCGTTTTTCGTCGAGCCGCATATTTGAGAGCACTTTAATGCGCGCCACCACGGAGCTGTGGACCTTGGGCGGCAAGGTGATATTAGTGATAAGAACGCCGTCGATGCGGAAGCGCACGCGTGTTTGGTCGACCAAGGGTTCGATGTGAATGTCCGAAGCGCGCTGCTCGGCGGCGTGCCGCAAAATGGTCGCCACTATTTTGGTAACCGGCGCGTCTTCGGTGATCGCTTCGGTCTCCGTTTCGGCAATGGTATCCTCTTCCAGTGCGGACTTTTGGTTTTTTGGTTCCTTCTCCTTTCGCTCGCCAAGTTCGGTCTCGAGTTCTCCGAGCGCTTTCCCAACTTCGCCCGAGAGTCCTTTATATTGCTGCAGCAGCTTATCGAAATCGGTTTGTGAGATGAGAAATACTTTATACGGCATGCCCACTTTTGCGGAAATAAAGGTGAGTGCGTCGCGCCCTTCGAGATTATCCGGGTCGGTAACGCCGATTTCGAGCGCGCCATCGACAATGCCGAGCGGAACAAAACGGTAATAGCGCGCCGATTCTTCCGGTACGAAGCGCAGCACGTCAAACGGCACCGATTTTTCTCCTATATCTCGCGTGGGTATCCCGTAATATTCTCCTTTGACCTTGAGTATTTCTTTGAGCGGCACTCCTGCTTTTTGCAATAATGCTTCTTCTTGCGCGTCAGGTTTTTGAAACTCTTTTTCGAGTTCTGGCAGACGCGCTTTATCGAGCGCTCCCTTGTCGCTTAATAGTTGGAGCAGGTTCATATGTTGTTAGTTCTGAAGGCCGGGCACCGTGATTTCACCCCCCTGCCCAGAGCCGTTAAACGGTTCGAACGGATTGCGCCTCCCCACAGGCTGCGGCGGAATCACCACCCCGAAATCAGACAACGATACAAAGACCGGATCTTCAAATATAGAGGCATCGAGTTTAATGACGCGCAAATTACCCAAGGTAGCGAGCAGCTCCTGCGTCACGGCCGTCGATTGACTGTCCGCGGTAGACGTCAAGACCGGCTCGGTTCCTCCTGAAAAATAGGCGAAATACACATAGGCAAGCAACGCAGCGCCTACTACTCCCCCGATCATCCACTTGTTATCTTTAAGAAATTGCATAGTACTTGTAGTCTGTTACATAGAACTAGTGAAGCCAATATGTTCTGATACTAAGGCTGAATTGCGGAACTTTTGCACCCGCACTAAATCCGATGGTTTGTACATCGACAATGCGCAGGCTCCGTTCAAGGTCCGCCAAAAAACTCAGAAAAACTTCATACGTTGTCGACACTGCAAAGGATATATCCACCGAGCCTACGGGGTCGCCTGAAGAGCCGACAGCAAACGCCGCGCGCGCTTCTCTGCTGTCGGAAAGTTCGCCCAGTTCTACGTTTTGCAATGAAAGCCCGTGGCGCGCGGCGATATTATTGATTTCGATAATAAGCCGGATATTGTCGACGTTGTCCGGCAGCATGCGCTGCAGTTTTTGCATATCTTCGGTGGCGAAGGTATTTCGCCTCCCTAGGAGTTCGTCTCGTATCTTGCGCAGCTCTTGTGCTTTATTGAGCGCTTCATCGTAGGAAGATACTTGTTTTTGTAACTCTTTCGACCCTTGGTATGTCGGGTTCGTCCACAGGACAAAAAGTCCGATGGCGGCTCCGATCAATACGGCTGGAATTACAAATCTCATAGTGTTGGGGTGGTGGTGGTGCCCTGTAGCTCAGGCTCGGGGACGGTGGTATTTTGAGAAAGATTTTTGCTGTACAGCAAAACGGACGGGTCGACTGTTGCGCTCACGGAAAACGTCACGCGACCGCTTGAGTTGACTGCGATACTGGAAAAAACCACATCGCTTAATGCCTTGCTTGCGCCAAATTGGTCGGATTGCAGCGCTAATGTTGCAAAACTATCGGCGACGCCGCCTAATTGTATATGTGCTGCTTCTGCATCTGCCGGTTCGTAGTCAAAAGTGGTAAACTGCACCTTTTCAAGCGTCTCATCTGAAAGCAGCGAAAAAACGGCCGAGGGCGCGATGTGCCGCGCCAGGAGCGCCTTGGCATTTACAATCCGTTGGTCGAGCCGTATAAGATCCTGAATCGCGCCGGGTTCGTAGGCACCCTGCGCTAGCTCAAGCGAGTGCGCTTTTGAGGCCAGCGCACTTTTTAAATACTGCGTATAGGCAAAAGAGGCGCCCGCGGCGACCAACGACAGCATAAAAATAAAAATCGAGATGAGATAAAAGAGGCCGAGTCCCGCGCCCACCCCCGAATGAGTTCCCACTGTGAGCGGTTTTTTTGGTATGAACGACGCCTGTGTCTGAGGATCCATCTTCTTTATTATACGCCCCTATTTTTAAAATAAATCCCCTATCAACACTACCCAAGTTCCTGCAAACGGCGCAACGCCAAGCCGACAGCGACTGAAAATTCAGGCCCGGCTTCTTTGAGAATCACTTCAAGAAATGCGGGAGCCTGCGTTTTGCCAAACGGGTCGGCAAGACGTACTTCGTTTTGGATTTTGCCTTGCGCAAACTCTTTAAAGCCCTTGAGCGTGGCTCCCCCGCCGGTAAATACCAAGGCTCCCAGCGTTTGGTTCATCCGCTGCTCGTAGGCGATTGCCGTGCGCCCTATTTCCGAGAGGAGCGGGGTTAACGAGAGTTCCAGCGACCGGCGCAGATCCGCCGCTTGCGCAAGCGTAGCCTGGCCGCCGACAACGCTTGGCGGCGGCGCCATGAGCCCGAATTTGCGCTTGCGCTCTTCGGCCTGCACGACCGTGATACCGAGCGCGCGGGAGGCGGCCAGCGTCAAATCTTGCGCGCCATGGTTGATGATATGGCTCTCGCGGATGAGCCCGCGCTCGACCACATAAAATTTTGTCGTCGCCGCACCCATGTCGACCACGGCCACCGGCGCAATGCCATGGTCAAGCGCCGCGCGCACGGCGCTAAAGACTTCGATTTCAAAAAAAGCAACGCCGAGCTGGGCGTCAGTGCCGATCGTGCGGAACTTAGTGATGGTCTCGTTGTGGATTGCGACCAAGAGTACCTCTAGTTTATTTTCGCCCGCAGCGTTTTTGCCGCCTCCCACTTCAAACCAGTCGAGTTGCACTTCGCTGATAGGCACCGGAATATACTTGCGCGCCTCAATCGGCACCACCTGCGCCAATTGCTTTTCGACCCCCGGCGGGAGTTTGATGATGGAGACGAGCGAGGAAGCATAAGGTATCGAAACCGCAGCATCGGGCGTGGTGACGTTCGCCTCGCGGATAACGTCTTTGAGCGCCTCGGCTATTTTTTCGGCGGGAAGCGAGGTGGCGCGGCCAATCTCAACGCCGGCATAGGGTCCAAGCGCAATGGCCCCGTAAGTTTCGAGTATCACACGGCCATGCTCGCGTCGAAGCTGCACGACTTTAATCGAAGAGGTGCCTATATCTACTCCGATGACGCTCTTTGCTTCTTTAGAAAACAAAGACCTGAAAGAAAAGGCCATATGGTGTATATATTATAGCGCATGCTGAGGGATATTGTTGCCGTATTTCTGGATTTTTTGGCGCCCCCGCGCGCGAGCGAACAAATACTGCGCGCCATAACGCTTGCCGAACTCCATGAACTCTCCTACGACAGCGATTCGGGCGCTCTCCCCTACACTGACCCTGCGGTAAAAGCGCTGGTGTGGGAGTTGAAGTACCACAAAGCGGCGCGCGCGGCCGAGTTGGCGGGACAATTTTTAAGCGAGCAACTGCTTGCGGTTGCTGCCGAGGAGCTGGGCAAGCCCTTACTCATCCCCGTGCCTATGCACGCCGCGCGAAAGAAGGAGCGCGGACACAATCAAACTGAGACGTTGTGCGAGGCGGCACTGCATATCCTACACGGAAGCAAAACTTCTCAAGAAAATAGTCTGGCCCGAGAGCGCGAGCTGGCGCGATACGGGAGATCCGAGGACTTTTTCGCGAGAAGTTTTGCTGGAGAGGTATTTGAGTACGTGCCAAATATTTTAAAACGCGTGCGCCACACCGACCCGCAGCAGGGGCTCGCCAAACATATCCGGCTGAAGAATGTAAAAAATTCAATGGAGGCCGCAGGTCCTGACGCAGGAAGGGTCGCGGGGAGGGTGTGCGTTGTTGTAGACGATGTCTGCACCACCGGAGCGACGTTCGAAGAAGCAAAGCGCGCGCTCCGGCTTGCCGGAGCGCGCGATGTGCACTGTGTAGCGCTTGCGCAGTCTTAAAAAATTAAGGCACTATCCGCGTCGTGGTCCGATTTACCGTCCACGGCGGGCTAGAAAGAATCGAGCAGTATTTACCCTTGCATTCATAAAATTCGCGCTTATATCCTGTAATGAATTCAAAGTGGTCGTAGAACCCAAGCACGGTATATATTTCTTCGATCAGCATTTTGCCGCTGGTAATGCAGTCAGGATTCAAGGGGTTGTTGACGCATAGGTATTGAGCAAACAATGAATTATCCGGACCGGTCCCACATTTATATTCAAGCGCGCCGCCTATCGCAACGAAGAAGCAGCCGTCAAAATACTTCACTTCGGAATGTGACGTTGGGTACCCGAGCGCCGCCGCGGCGTCCGGTGACGTCGAAGGATCACCGCAAATGTACTTTTGCTCAGGGTTATAATTGTCTGGACAGTTGTCCTCGCTGTTTGCCCAACAGTCAAAATCTTTATCCGCTTCGCCAATGCCGACTTTCGCAAACCCGTTGAGGAGGCTCGAGCAGTTTTGGTATGACACTTTTTCGCCGCGCAACGAAGCGCCGCGTTTTGCTGCATTCCGAGCGACAGTCACAACGGCGTCACGGAGTCTCTTAAAATTGGGCGTGCCTATAAGATTGCGGTCGGCAATGGTTTTATAAAAGACCTGAGACACCACCTCATCTTTGGCAGCGGGTATGGTTATGCCGCTCACATTGTCATAGCCGCCCCGTGCCGCGGTATATGCGGCATGGCTGATGATCGTGGAATCATCGTGTTCAAGATTGCGAAACTCGCTCACATGGGTAGGTTGTGCCGCGTCTCTGGTGCGAAGGCCTGGTACGATCATTTTGTAAATACCGCTTTGCCAAAATGCGAACAGGTCGGCTAACCCTTCGTCGATTGCGCCAGCAATCGAATTTGTCGGTCCATGCAGGACTCCCGAGGAAGAAATGACTCCGTGCGTATATTCATGCGTAATGACGGGCTGCAGTAACGTCTTTTCACCAAAGACCAGGAGCTCCGCATGGCCGTCTGTAATCTTCTTTTCATTGAAACCGGCCTGCGGAAGAGTCAGCGGCGGATACATACGAAGCTCCACACGCCCTCCCTTGCCGTCGTATGAATCGCGCCTAAATGTCTTGAGAAAATAATTATAGGCCGCCGACGCAAGGTCATAAAGTTTCAGCGCATCGGGATACAGATTCGCATTGGGGTTCGTATACGCCGGCTGATCTTGTTTGACCAAAATTGGCTCCGTATATCCTCGAAAATAAACCGTTGAGAAGTTTTGAAGTTCTCGTATCGGAAATGCTTCGTACAGTATAGTGCCATTTTGCGCGTCGATAATTCGAACGGTTGGATCTTCGGGAGTCCCTCCTATAAGTGTAACTTTGTAGGCGGCGCGATTACCACTCTGGCAGTCATATACGAGCGAGGGGGTGAAGACAAGGGGGCTGATGTCCGCGACCGTGGCAGTAGTATTCTTGCGCGCAATTTCAGAAACATCCGACTCACTCATCACAAACCCATTTTCCAACGCAGCTGTTTGTGGTAACGCCGCCTGGATTGAGTCTATAGTGGACGAAGAGATTTTTACAATTATACTGCTGCCAAACACAGGCAGACCAGAGATCATTCGCTCAAACAATATGTGCGTGGGAGCATCTGCGGACGTTGGCTCACTGCCTGTATCTTCATCAACATAGTCGACCATTTTTAGATCATCGCGTATCGACTCAATGCCAAACAGGTTCCGGTACGTCTCAAGAAATGTCTCCGCACGTTCTAGGACGGAGTCCGATGCTCCGCCCGGCAGTTTAATAGAACCTGCCATGGTACTGACCAAACCGTTCTCGAAACTCGTACGGGCAAATCCCCCTTCGCCTGCAACCGACTCGGGCACGGCAAGATTTTTTATTTCCGCGACGGGGAAGGTGCACCCGAACGCCACTCGTTCATAAAATTTTTCTTCAAGCGCGGCGCGGGTCAGCGGCCCCGCTATGCCGATGGGGTCTATATTGTGTGCACGTTGAAATGCCGTTACGGCCGCCTTGGTTAGTGAGCCGAAGTAGTTGGTGGTATCGGGATAGGTAAAATGGCCAAAGAAGCGCAGCACATGCTGCAGAAGCGCCACATCCCAGCCAATACTATAGAGCGAGAGCGTGCGCGGGAACATCATCTGCAATGCGTCGAATGCGGGCAAGGTCGATGATGCGGCGGGCGCTAATACCGGAGTAATAGCATTCGTGGTTTGAACTTCATTATTATCTTTCGAGTCCGCACAGCCAGGATCCGCAAGATCGATGAGTCCGTCTCCGTCATTGTCAAAATTGTCGCTACAATCCGGGGTCGAACCGCTACCGCCGCCGCTGCTACCGCCTCCGTCTCCACCACCTCCCACGGTGCCTGCAAGCGTAACGCCCGAAAGTGTCGGGGTTGAGAGGTAGTCGGTTGAGGATAAGGTTGCTCGATATTGGAGCGCATAACCGCTGCCGGTTTGGATAGCACTACCAGATAGTGCATCCCAGTCGTCAAAACTGAGAGGTGGTTCTATCTGCACCCAGTCTATGTCAACACCATCGATAGCGGGATTGTCATCTATATAGACGCTAATATCCGTAAAAGCTACCGTTTCATGATATGAAAGGGTCGTCCACGTGTTGGCGGTGGCCAACTCTGCCTGACTGCCGCTCCAATTGTCGGTAATAAGTGCGAAATAGGGCGCCGAGGAGCTACGCACGCGCACCCGTGCCCGTACTGTAGAACTCGCGGGATAATAGTTGGCTGTTTGTCCCGTGTCGATGGTATACCAGGCAGACCCGCTTGTCGTCGGAATGTTCTCAAGCGTCAATATTCCACCAGTCTCGGTAATCGTTCCTATAGTGTCTCCCGAGTGTTTGCTGAGATTCGCGGTACTGCCGTCGTCAAATTCATCGGTAAATAAAAGTCTGGTATGAAACGTTATAGTCTGATCTGCGGCCTGCGTTGATTCTGCCGTTAGGGTGTGTGTACTCCAATCGACGGCGCTTGAACTTGTGGAAACATTGCCATAGTAGCTGTCGGGGTATGCCACAACGAGCGGCGCGTTTGCGGACACGCGCTGCGCATACACGTTATTTGTAGAGTCATCCACTCTCGTGTCCAACCATGCCATAATGGCCCCGCCCGAGCCGTCGGTCGCCATTTGCGTGGTTAAAAATGTAAAAAACGCGCCGAACGCGCCGGCATCGGCGTTGCTTACCGGCACACCATTTGCAAGCCACTGCGCCGAGCCGCTGCCGTTCAAACGTTGAGCAAAAATAGCGTTCACACTGGAGCGCTTATCGGTCCACGCAATTATTGCTCCGCCCGCGTCATCCGATATTATTTTTGGCGCATTTTGCTCACTCGTCGCCGTTGACACGGCAATGCCGTTCTCAGCCCACTGCACGACGCCGCTGCTATTTACCCGTTGCGCGTAGACATCGCCTGAATTCGCTCCAGCTCGTTCGTCGTCCCAGGTAATGATTGCCCCACCCGAGCCGTCGGTCGTAAGTACAGGAAGGTTCTGGCTGTTGGTAGTCGAGGCGATGACAATGCCACCACTTGTCCATTGTGGCGCACCGCTCCCATTAATGCGCTGAGCGTAAATATTGAAATTGTTACTCCGAGAATCCTGCCAGACGAGAAATGCGCCCCCGGAGCCGTCTGTCATTATTTCTAAAAATGAAGGTTTGGCGCCTGTAGTGGAAGCGATGGCGGCCGTACCGCCGAGCGTCCATTGGGGCGAGCCGCTTGAATTGTACCGTTGCCCATAGTATTCGCCGGAA
>JBBTSH010000040.1:0-3106 GCA_038064795.1 Patescibacteria group bacterium
AGTTTCTAGGCGGGGCGGGCTTTCAGTAACACTATCCACACGGGCGGGGGTGGGGCATGGAAATCCTGCTAGAATTAACCAGTACTCACTTAATATTTGATATGAAAAAAATAGTATTTACTTCGTTGCTTTTCGCCCTGCCGCTCGTTGCGTCGGCGCAAAATATAACTACCGCGCTCTTGCGCATCAGCGACATTATCAACATCCTCATTCCTCTGCTTATCGCGATGGCGCTCGTGGTCTTTTTTTGGGGCCTGGTCAAATATATCTGGAGCTCGGGCGAGGAGCATGAATATGGCAAAAACGTGATGATCGCGGGACTTGTCTCGCTTTTTATCATGGTCTCGGTCTTCGGTATCATCCGGCTCGTCGGCGACACCTTTGGGGTCTTTGGCGGTAATAATACGTTTGTGGCACCGAAAGTTCAGGTCCGATAACTGACATGACTGCCGAGAAGCTTCGTGACGCGCTCGTCAACGTGGTGCTCAATCCATTGGCCGCACTTCTCTTTGGCGTTGCGCTCATCGTGTTTATATGGGGATTGGTTGAATTTTTGTGGGGACTCTCGACCGATACGGAGGGCAAAGAGGACGGCAAACGCCACATGCTCTGGGGAATCATCGGGATGTTCGTTATGATCGCGGCAGGCACTATCATCAAAATCATCGCCAACACCATCACCGTTCCTCTACCGCGGTAATTTTTTGTAAAAAAATAACGCCTCGCTTGGTAGCGAGGCGTGTTTTTGTTTTCGCACAAAGAAAAGAACTGTCAGGCCTTGCAGCCGTTACTCCACCGAGGAGCATAGAGGGGACAGAACACGCCCCACAGCTCAGCCTCTCCGGACTCCGCCCGGATTGCACGAGCTTTGAAACCGGACGGCCAATTCACGAATTGGCCGGGCGCCTTCGGGATGGGGTTGCCACCACCTTGTGGGTAGAACTCAACCACTCCCCGAATGACATCCGGATAGAAGATGCAGTGGTCGGGGAGCAGCACCAGTTCGGCACTGAGCTTGATGGGTTTATCCACCAAGCCGACGCAACTTCTCGGCACGCCGCTCGCGTGGCGAGTCGGAGCACCTCTTGATTGACCATGGCCCCCGATCATCCCGCCGGTAAGCTCTGCGAGGAGCCTGCCCTCAGTCAGGTCGTTGGTCTTGGTCCCCATGCCCCAGAAGGCGAAGAAAAACAAGACTGCCCAAGGCCATCGCTTCCATCCCTCGACATTCCCGAACACCACCACCGAAGCACTCGCGAGAATGTAGTAGGTTAGAAGATGCATCCACCCCCGTTTCGTTTCGAAGATCGGAGCTGCCGACTCGACTTGGAAGTAGAGGAAGAAATTGATTGCTGTGAGGCCGACGATGACGGCGACTAATGCCGGGACCTCTCCTTTGCTTGAGATAGTCCAGGTATTCGGAGGTATCAGTGTGCGCAAGAGCAGTATGAGTGCAATAGCTCCACCAACCCACACCCAGATAGGTACCCCCGCAAGAGCGGGAAGGGGGGCTGTGGTGATCACGATGATCGCCAAAACACCCAATACCACGTAGAGAGCAGTTTGCTGCCGGTTCATTGGTTATCTCCCCGTGAGCCATGTTTTTATGGCGTCAACAGTTTTGTCCAGGCCTTTTTCGAGACCTGGAACGTTGAAAGTCGTCACTGTAGCGCCAGGCTTTTCAACCTCCACCTGAGCAAGTGCTGCCGCAAGGTCGGGTGTTATACCCGAATTCTTGAACATCTCGATCTGTTGAATACGGCGTCTAACCTGGACAACCTCCGCATCGCCCTCGATAGTCTCCTGCGAAACCTTGCGGAGTGCAGTGTCGTATTCGCCGGGTAAGCTGATGTGGTTGATTTGCAGCATAGGGCTGATTTGGTAGCCCCACTTAGCATCAGGACCTTCCAGCTCAGCATGCGCTTTCTCGTAAGCCTCTTTTGCCACCTTGGACTTGCCGGAGATACCTGCCTCTTGCGAGATGAGTTCAACGGCAGTGAAGCTTTCCGGCGCTGTCCGGATATGCTTGAGGATCGCACTGTTTACCGATTTCAACGCATCCTTCGGCTCCTCTTTTCCGCTCGGCGGTCCGATATTGTACGTTTCGTAAATGTCGTACATATAGACCTGATACGTGCCGCTCAGCATCGCGACCACGTTGTCTGCGGTGTAGGCTTGGGTCTGCTCGAACGTTTCCGTCCGTTCTCCCGAAAACTTGTCCTCGAGTATCACGAATGGATAGCCAAGAGGCACCGCATTGAGTCCTTCCGTAAATCCATTTCCCTCGGGACCCATATGCCATCGCCATGTTCCGAATAGAAACACGGCGGTCATATGCTGTGTGGGAGTGTTGTGATACACCCACAGCACATATAGCGTGGCTACCATGAGCATGATCAAGACGTTGCCAAACCAACCCAACGAGGCGTTGGTAAAGGAAAGGCCGATTGCGATGAACGTGCCGAGTATAAGTCCGGCGATTATCGCGAACCCAAAACTACGATTCATTGGGAGTTTCCTTCTGTCGATGATCCGTTTATGGTCTGCGGGTGCAGTACCATTTCCACTCGCAATTATATCACCTTTGGGTCGAAAAGTCAAGCAAAATAAGCTTGCAAAATAAAGCGATTTTGACACGTGCATGCACTACGGCGCTTTAGCGAAGTAGTGGGCGGGAGAGGACTTGAACCTCCACGGATTGCTCCACATGGTCCTAAGCCATGCGCGTATACCATTTCGCCACCCGCCCGGAGGCCACGGCGGGAATCGCACCCGCGTATAGTTCTTTTGCAGAGAACTGCCTTACTACTTGGCTACGTGGCCTTGTTTATTAATCTAGCATTTGTGGTAGAAATATAAAGGCTTTATGCAAATACCACCTGCCGGGGTGATGAAACGGTAGACATAGGAGACTTAAAATTTCCGGAGCGAAAGCTCGTGTGGGTTCGAGTCCCACCCCCGGCACCAGACAGGAAAGCGCAGCGGCGAGCGCTGACTTGTGCTTTCCTGTCTGGTGCAGAATACTTGTATTAGTGCGAACCAGCCGCGCCGCCTGCGGCGGCGAGGAAATCCCCCCGCAAATTCGGAGCGGCGGCGAAGCCGCACC
>JBBTSH010000041.1:0-37671 GCA_038064795.1 Patescibacteria group bacterium
TAGGGGTGCTTGGTAGGGGATCGGAACTCAATTCCCTGCAATCTCTTGCGCAAGAATTGGGGATCGAGGCGAATGTCGTATTCGAACCCTATCAGGATCCCTTTCCTTTTTATAAGGCGGCAGACCTTTTGTTGCTTACATCGCAGTATGAGGGCTATGGCATGGTGATAGTTGAGGCCTTGCTTTCGGGGTGTCCGGTTGTGTCGCTTGATGTTGGCATTGCAGGTGAGGCGGGCGCGCTCATAGCTCCTAGCGGAGAAGCAATGGCTGCAATGGCCCTTGAGGTATTGCGTACCGGTGCGCGCGGCCGGCTTGCCTTTTCGTTGCCGTCTGAAACCGAATATCGAGACCTGTGGCATGCACAGATGGTCCCCCACGGGGAAGATACAATGGTCCGCCCTCCGCTCCAAGATGAAAAAAGTGTGGCACGGGTCGGGTTTGTGGGGCAGGGGTGGATAGGAAAAAACTATGCCGACGAATTGGAACGTCGCGGCATCAATGTCGTACGCTACGCCCTTGAGGAGCCGTATCGTGCCAATAAAGATTTAATCAAAGATTGTGATGTCGTGTTTATCGCGGTACCCACTCCAACTACCCCGGAAGGATTTGATGATAGTTTTGTGCGCAGTGCTCTTGCCGTGGTGGGCGAGGGAAAGGTGGCGGTCATTAAGTCTACTATTTTGCCCGGCACAACGGAAAAATTGCAATCGTTACATCCTGACAAGTTCATCATGCATTCGCCGGAGTTTTTGGCCGAAGCAACTGCTACCTATGATGCGGCGCATCCAACCCGCAACATTGTAGGTATTCCCAGGGAATCACCAGAAATGCGCCGCAGAGCGGAAGAGGTGCTGCGTCTATTGCCGCCGGCCTCTTTCGAACTCGTGTGTAAATCCATTGAGTCCGAACTCATTAAGTATGTCAATAACGTCATGCTCGCGATGAAAGTTGTCCAGGTCAACTTGATGTACGAGTTGGCCCAGTGCCTCAGAGCCGATTATGAGGTGGTGCGTGACGCGATAGGTGCAGACCCGCGCATTGGACGCAGCCACTTGGATCCCGTGCATAAGAGCGGTCATAAAGAAGCAAAACCGGGCCGCGGCGCGGGCGGAGACTGCTTTATCAAAGATTTTGAGGCATTTCGCCGGCTGTATACACGGCTGGTGGGTGATCAAGAAGGCTCGGCGCTTCTTGATACAACGATTCAAAAAAATATCCGCCTTCTGCTTGATAGTGGCAAGGACGTAGAGCTGCTCAAAAGCGTGTATGGCGATAAGCTATGAAGTTGCTCATCTGCACGCAGGTAGTTGATGTCCACGATTCCGACCTTGGGTTTTTTGTGCGTTGGATAGAGGAGTTTAAAAAGTACGTCGAGGTTGAAGTTATTTCTCTGAAAGACTTGGGCGGCGGTGGTACATTGTCGCGAGCTCTGCATCTTATTCGTTTGGCAAAAAAACTCGACTACGACGCTGTCTTTGTGCATATGAACCCAGAATATCTTGTCGCCGCCGGTTGGCTGTGGCGCATACGCGGTAAAAAAACATCGCTTTGGTATACGCACAAAAGTGTGAACCTCAAACTTCGTATTGCCACGTTTTTTGCGGATATCATTTTTACCGCCTCTACAGAAAGTTTTAGACTACCGAGCAAAAAAGTGAGAGTCATGGGTCATGGCATAGATACTGTCTTCTTTACTCCAGATCCAAGCGTGCTTCGTGGAGATTGGCTGTTGTCTGTTGGGCGGCTCATGAAGAGCAAACGGCATGATTTGGCAATTCTCATGGCGGCAAAAGAGGGCAAGACGTTGCGTATAGCGGGCGAAGGGCCGGAGCAACAATACCTTGAAAACGTAGCGCGAACGGCAGGTGCGCGCGTAGAATTTTTAGGAGGTCTTTCGCAGACACAGCTGCGCGATGAATATCGCAAAGCCTCTGTACTGCTTCATACGAGCGAGACAGGAAGTTTAGACAAGGTAGTACTGGAGGCGCTTGCCTGTGGTCTGCCCGTCCGCACCAATGATCCCGCACTCAAATTTCTTGAATCGGAAGGGCCGGAGTATGTGCGCGAACACCACTCGCTTCAAAAACTCATCCCTGCCATACTCAAAGCACTCGTATGACACCCCAAGTAGACCGTTCTCATTATAATTTTGGCACATACGGTTTTGAGGGCCGGTTTGTAAGCTACTTTTGGCAGCTCAACGAGGTGCTCGCCCTTAATCCCGCGTCCGTGCTGGAGGTGGGTGTCGGGGACAAAGTCTTCGGTAATTTCATTAAAGACAATACAGGCGTTGCATATACTTCTGTCGATAGTGCAGAAGATTTAAAACCGGACGTCGTTGGCACTATTCTCAAACTGCCGTTTGCGGATAAATCGTTTGACGTAGCCTGCGCGTTTGAAGTTCTTGAACATCTGCCGTTTGATGAGGTTGATAAGGCACTCTCCGAACTCGCGCGCGTTGCGCAACGCCACGTGGTCGTTTCTGTACCGCACTTTGGTCCCATGTTTTCTTTTTCGCTTAAAATTCCTCTTATCCCGCAGATACAACTGGGTATAAAAATACCGTTTCCTAAACGCCACACATACAACGGCCAGCATTATTGGGAGCTCGGTAAGCGCGGTTACCCCACATCGCTGTTGCGAAAAAAACTTCGAACTCTCGGCCGTGTGGTAAGGGATTTTGTGCCCTTCAACAGCGCCTACCATCATTTTTTTGTAGTTGATGTATCTCATGACTGATCCCAGAAAACTCGTCTTCTTTGTTTCGCCCGCGTGGCGCCGTGCAGGGTTTCAGCATATTCCTCTTCTCTATCCCTTTTGGGGCAACGCTTTGGACAAAGAGCGGGTGCCTTTTCAGTATGCTTTGTTCGAGCGTTTTGGGTATGATCCGGCTCACTACAGTATTACCGACAGGGAGGAGGAGGCCGATCTCATACTGATGCCCTATGCGCATAATCTTGTATTGAGGTTTATGCCGGAGCTGCTGCAAGAATGTCAGGCAGCAGCGAAGCGTCTACACACATTGCTTCTTGTTGATGGGGTGGGGGATATTGAACATCCAACTCCACCAGACGCATTGGTACTGCGCTACGGGGGGTATCGTTTTTCACATACCCCAAACGAAATTATTGTCCCGCCCTACGCTGACGATCTTCTCGAGTTATATTGCGGCGGTCAGCTCCGTTTGCGGCAATGGAGGGATGTTCCCGTTGTAGGATTTAGCGGTTGGGCGTCGCTCACTCCCCTGCAGGAGATGAAGGCACTGCTTAAAGAACTACCAGACCGGCTACGCGGTATTTTTATGAGCCGCTATCGAGCAAAACAGAAGGGCGTATTTTTCCGTCGTAAAGCGCTCAGTATACTCAGACGTTCGTCGAAACTTATGCTACACACGATGGTTCGCCATTCTTACTCCGGGCATAGAGACACCATGTCGAGTTCGGCAGATACATTGCGTCGGGAGTTTGTCGACAACTTGCTTGAGAGTGATTATGGACTTGATATTCGTGGCGATGCCAATGCGTCAATGCGATTGTTTGAAATACTTTCTCTGGGCCGCATTCCCGTGGTAATCGATACCGAGCGCAATTTTCCTTTGCAAGAGAAGCTGGACTACAACTCTTTTGCGCTGATTGTCGACTTTCGTGAGTTGGGGAAGTTAGGAGAGCGTATCGCGGCATTTCATCGCTCGCTCACCCCCGAGCAATTTCAATCGATGCAGCGGCGTGCGCGTGATGCCTTTTGCAATTATTTGCGTACAGACGCTCTTACCCCGTTCTTAATGGAGGAAGTACGGAAGAGAGCCGGCTTGTAGGGGAGCGGGCGCTTTGTTAGGATACCCATTACTTCTATGCCCAAAGCGTATTTTGTTTTAATGATACATAACGAGGAGGATGCCATTCCCTCGGTGCTCGCGAGCATCATGAGTGCAGAGCTGCCTGCGCGCTATGAGCGCCGGATTCTCGCCGTTAACGACGGCAGTGCCGATGAAAGCCAAGCCCTGCTCGAACGAGCGGCACAGTCCTTGCCACTGCAGATTATTTTCTACCCCACGCGCCAGGGCATGCCGGCGTCGTTTCGCGGGGCGTTCAAGCACCTTGAGCCCCACCTTACTGATGAGGATATCGTCTTTACTATGGAGGCGGATGCAACCAACGACATCGCCTGTGTGGCGCCGATGGTGCATGAAATAGAGCAAGGTGCCGATGTAGTCATCGCTTCCCGTTATGCGCCGGGCGCAATGTCGATAGGATTTCCTTGGTATCGGTTGTGGGGGAGCACCATAATCAACACGTTTCTGCGATTACTTTGGAATGTCCCGAACGTTACCGATTGCTCGGTTCTGTATAGAGTATATCGGGGGTCCGTCTTGCGGACCTATATCGCCGCCGATCTGCCCTTCGCCGCAAAAAAATCGTTCGCGGTTATTTCGGAAATCCTTCTTCAGATATCACGCTTTACTTCGAAATTTGCAGAAGTGCCTCTGCGCTACGACTATACTTTGAAGAGAGGTCCTTCAAAGATGAAACTTTTTCAGACACTTTGGGAATATACGCGCATTACGCCGAGGACTCCTTTGCGCCGGCAGCCAATTTTTTGGATTGCGGTCGGGGCATTTTTTTTGCGGTTGTGGGGGATTACCTACGGATTCCCAGACCTCGTGGTGCTCGATGAGCCCGCACTTACCCGCGGGGCGCTCACCATGTTGAAACTCCCCACGCTTATTCCCGCTTTTCATCCAGCCGATTTCGCCACGATGTATTATCCGCCGTTCACGGCGTACCTATACCTCGTTGTTCTCGCCCCCGTCATGGGCCTTGGGTATCTGTTTTCGCATGCGCCAACAATCGGGCAGTATGCCACAGAGCTCATTCTTGACCCAACGCCCGCGTGGATAGCGACACGCGCTGTTTCCGCTTTTATCGGCGCACTCACGGTGTATTTTTTAGGCAGACTCGCGGAGAGGATATATCCCGGGAGCGGTATCTTCGCGGCCGTATTCTTGGCGACGAGCTTTTTGCATGTTGTCTTCTCCCACATAGCACGACATTGGACGCCCTCATTCCTTTGCATCGTCGGCTTGTTGTGGGCCGCCTACCATATTTCCCATTCGGGCCAGAAGCGCTGGTATGTGCTCGCGGGCGGCTTTGGGGGGTTAGCCGTGGGTACCGGGGTTATCACGGGTGTCCTTATGCTTGCGCCCACCCTTGCTCACTTTTTGCGCGAAGGAAGATTCGTACAAAAACTTCAAAGCGGAGCTTTCTGGACTATGATCGGCATCACCGCTGCGTTAACCGCGCTAACGTTCGCGCTTCATCCGCTGATATTACAAAATTTGCTTGCAGGGCATGAAAACCAGGGGATTACGCTTGGGGCGGAGAAATCACTCTATGGTCTTATGGAATTGGCGGTTTTCGAGACGCGGGATTTTGCGCAATCCGAAACAGTTATATTTATATTTGGATTAATAGGGTTGCCGTTTACGCTTCGCCGAGACCGTACCTACGGAGCGGTTTTGGCTCTCACATCGCTCCTCACCGTACTGGCACTCTATCTTTTCCATTATTATCTTTTTCACTATGTGTCACTTATTCTGCCTGCATTCGTACTTTTTGCAGGGGCAGGGGTGTATGAAATAGTGCAGATGGCGCGCACACGGTCTGCAAAACTGGCACTCGCAGTACTTATTTTTGCTCTCCCCGTGCTTATTGCGTTTCGCTTCAGCTATCTTTGGACGTTGCCGGACACGCGGCACGAGGCACGGGCATACATAGAACAGAATATACCCCGCGAGGCGCGTATCATTTCCTACACACCGAACATGAAAATAGTTACGCCAACCAAGGCGGCGCTTCGCGACCGGATTGCATTCGATCCCAGCTCATCGCGGCTGCTCGATCGTACGTTGCTTTCGCTCGCCACGTCGAGCTACCCCACGCCAGCATACCCGGTTTTTGAATTAGGGACCCTCTCTCTGGAAGGAGAAAAAAAATTAACACCCCAGTTTCTAAATTCTCAAAATTTTGTGTACGCGGTTGTTGATCGTTTCGCCACTCCATATCCGGCTCTTGAAGCATTGCTACAGAAGGGAAAAATCGTAGCGCGGTTTCCTATAAAAGGTTCAGCTACCGACATTCTTGATAACGAGTTCGGGGGACCCGCTCTTTCCGTGTTTGTGATGCGGCAGATGGGTCCGGAAATCTGGATAGTACAATTGGGGCAATGAAGATTCTTCTTTTTGGAGGTTCGGGGATGGTAGGCAGCGAACTTACCTGTGCGCTTTCCTCGCATGAGGTCGTGGCGCCTCCGCATACCCATGTTGATATTTCCGATGCTACTGCAGTTGAACAGATAATCGCGAAAGAAAATCCTAATTTTATTATCAATGCGGCAGCGATTATCAACATGAGCGCTATTGAGCAAGACCCAGCCTCTGCAATGCGGGTAAACGTTATGGGGGCGGCCGCAATAGCCCATGCCGCTGCCAAGGCCGCCACCCCTCAACTTTTGGTGAGTAGCAGCTACGTTTTTGGAGAGGCCGCCCAACCGTATGATGAGGATGCCGTAAAAAATCCCATTAATGCCTATGGAGAGACAAAAGCGGCAGCAGAAGATGCCGTTGCTGCCTGCAAGAGTAATGCTGCTCACTACATCGTGCGCACTTCATGGATCTACTCGACCTATCGCGACACGTTTGTGGATGAGGTCGCAAAAACCTTACGTGAAGGTAAACCATTTGTTGCGTCACTACAGCGCGGCAATCCCACACAAGGTCGGGAGTTTGCAGTGACGATTATTACAAATTTTATAGATTCCTCTTTGCCAAAGAGCGGTGTGTACCATGTCGTCAACGAAGGCTCCGCCTCACGCTACGAAATGGCGCGCGAAATCGCACGCACTTTGCACTTGCCCGAAACTCTCGTGACGTCGGATGACTTTCCCTCAAACGCAATACGTCCAAGCGTTGTACTCAAAAATACGAAACTCCCGCCGCTTCCGCCGTGGGAGGTGGCGCTTCGCCGGTACCTTGCGGTGCGTTACGCGCAAAAATAAAGGCCCAACGCGGGCCTAGGAGGGGACATGAGGGGATATCAAGCGCAACCATTGAGCGTAAAGCCCTTCTTGCGTTTTTGTTGGACTGTAGTGAAGAACTTTTCAAGCGACCGTTCAAACCCGGTTGCAGCCCCGGCCCGAAGCACAATGCCGAGGAGTCCGTACAAGAGCCGGGTACGCCACCCACCGGTGCTCGCGACTGATACGAAGGAAATTTTTACGTTATTTTCTGCCGCACGCCTGCGCCAGATTGGTTTTCCTGCAAACAGATACCAGCCGGACGAGACCACGACAATCTCGCGTGCTTCCAGATGCGGGACGGTTTGGCATGCCGCGCGAGCTTCGGAAAACGTTCCGACGCCGCCATACAAGAGGCATAGCGATTCCTCAGGGACGCCGTTTTTAATGAACCAATCGCGCATGAGCGTGCCGAGCGTTGGTCCTTCCGCCGCGTAGGGTACGTCTCCGGATAACAGAATGACGTCGCCTGGTTTCCTAACGGTCAGAGTTGTGTGCATGCGAGAAATCGTCGTCCCGCACAGTTCGGTGGGAGCACTGAAGTGGCAGGGAATCGAAATGATAACTTTAGGCATGCAGGTTTTCCTTTTTTGTGGGGATCGTCCTGGAGTGAGTTGTACACTTAAGAATGACATCTGGCAACCTGCATTAGACAGGGCACAAGCGCTTCGGTATAGTACCTGGGCATTTTTGCGGCCATGAAAAAAGCGCTTATTACGGGCATTACCGGGCAGGACGGATCCTATTTGGCGGAGTTACTTCTCAAAAAAGGATACGAGGTGCATGGGTTGGTACGCCGCTCAAGCACCTTCAACCGCCATAACATTGACCACCTTTTCACCACCGATACCGTACGCCACCAACATCTCCACTATGGGGACATGGCCGATATGAACTCGCTCATGTCGATTTTAAAAAAAGTGCGGCCGGATGAAATTTATAATCTAGCGGCGCAGTCGCACGTAAAGATATCGTTTGAGGTGCCATCTTATACTGCACAGACAGACGGGCTCGGCGTTCTTTCTCTGCTTGAGGCGGTACGGTTACTAGGTCTCAACACCAAGATATACCAAGCTTCCACCTCAGAGCTTTACAGCGGGGAAAGGGCGCAAGCTCCCCAAAACGAAAATACTCCGTTTAAACCGCGTAGCCCCTACGGTGCCGCAAAACTATATGCATTTCAAATTGCGCGCGTATACCGCGAGAGCTACGGCATGTTTGTGGTCAACGGTATTCTCTTTAACCACGAGTCTCCGCGGCGCGGCATGAACTTTGTCTCCAGAAAGATTGCGCACGGTGTCTCTGAGATCGCCGCGGGCATCCGCGACCATATCGAGCTTGGAAATCTCGATGCGGCCCGGGACTGGGGATATGCGCCAGAATATATGGAGGCCGCATGGGCCATGCTCCAAGAGGATAAGCCGCAGGATTTTGTTATTGCGACCGGAGAAACTCATACCGTGCGCGAGTTTGTCGAAGCAGCTTTTGCACATATAGGCATTACTCTCCGTTGGGAGGGCAAAGGTTTGGACGAGGTGGGTGTGGACAGCATAAGCGGCCAGATACTGATAAAAATTGATCCAGAGTATTTTCGTCCGAATGAAGTGGAATATCTGCGGGGTGATGCGCACAAGGCCTTTACCACATTTGGATGGAAGCCCCATACAACATTTTTAAAACTCGTGGAGATTATGATGGAGAGCGAGCTTCAAAAAATACCGGGGGCAAAGTCAAAAGTACGCAAACCTGATCGACGAATCGGCGTTGGATGCCTTGAGATTACCGATACGGAAAAGCGCTATGTAAACGATGTCCTCGACTCTGGACGGCTTTCGTACGGACCATATCTCAAGCGTTTTGAGCAGGAGTTTGCGCGCGCACATGACGCGCGCTTTGCCGTGATGGTCAACAGTGGTACAAGCGCGCTCGAGATGGCTGTCGCGTGTCTTAAAGAAGTCCATGGCTGGCAAGACGGCGACGAAATACTCTGCCCGGCGGTAACGTTTGTTGCGTCAAGTAACGTCATTCTTGCAAACAATCTCAAGCCCGTTTTTGTGGATGTAGACTCGCGTACCTACAATATCGACCCCACAAAAATTGAAGAAAAGATAACATCCCGTACGAGAGCTGTTATGGCGGTGCATTTGTTTGGACAGCCTGCGGCGATGGACAAGATACAGGATATTGCTCGCAAGCATAATCTGCGTATTATCGAGGACTCGTGCGAGACGATGTTTGCCAAATATCAGGGTACCTCGGTTGGAGTAATGAGCGACATCGCCTGCTTCTCAACCTATGTGGCACACATTTTGGTCACGGGGGTAGGGGGGCTCGCGGTCACCAACGATCCAAGATATGCAGAAATTTTGCGTAGTTTGGCGAACCATGGAAGAGACAACATATATGTTTCGATTGATGATGATAAAGGTGCAACCGGTAAAGAGTTACAAGAAGTAATAGCCCGACGATTTAATTTTATCCGCCGCGGCTATAGTTACCGCGTGACGGAAATGGAGGGAGCACTAGGATGCGCGCAACTTGAGCGTCATTCGCCGATGATCGCAAAGCGCAAAGAGAACGGAGCATACCTCAAAAAACATCTTAGTCAGTTTAAAGAACACCTGCAGTTGCCGTGGTGGCCGGAGCATGCGGACCATGTGTTCATGATGTTCCCCGTTGTTATCAAAGAAAATTCTCCCATACGCAAGGCTGACCTCACTCAATTTCTTGAAGAGCGGGGCATCGAAACACGGGATATGCTGCCGCTCATTAACCAGCCGTACCAGAGGGCTCTTTTTGGAGATCTTGAGGCGCAGTATCCGGTTGCCACGTGGATAAACAACAACGGCTTTTATGTTGCCTCGCATCAGATGCTCACGCCCGAGGAGCGCGAGTATATTGTCGCGGTATTTGAGGACTTTTTCGCCAGCCGACCGTAAGCATCAGTATTTTTTATTGCACAGATATTACGACTGAGACTCGTGGCGTTTCCACACCCACAGTCGATACCCCGTGTAATTTGATATGAAGCCCAAAAGTATTCCCATTGCGTATGCGGTGTGGATGAGTAACAAGTTTGCGGTGACTGACTCCGCAATGAATACGAAGAGCCATTGTATAAATAAAGATCCGGCTACGACGACATGAAAGCGCAGAAGCCTCACATACAGCGGCGGCACGGCATTAATATGAGCATGAAAGGAGTATCGATTATTGAGAAAAAAGTTACACAATACCGCAACCTCGCCTCCAATAAGTGTTGCGGTTGAGAGTCGCACGAGCTCCAGATAGACGCCAAGCAGCTCAAAAAGAGCGGTTTGGACGACAACCCCCAAGCCGCCTATTATTGCAACTCGCACGAGGCGCGAGCGAAACAGCGAAGTCGTAACCCGTTGCAGAAAGTCCATAGTCAATTTAGGCATTGTATCGTATTATCCCTTAATAGGCTTTGGTACACGGAGGGTTCTATCATTTCTTTAAGGTGTTATATAGGCTACTAAAACGCATCATCCCGCCTCAGTGGCATTACACTCTTTCTAACCTGAAACGAAAGCTTTTTGGATATAAAACGTACTCTCAATTTGGGGAGGACGCAGTGCTGCTTGAGATTTTTAAGGATACACCGAGGGGTTTTTATGTCGATGTGGGGGCGCACCATCCGAAACGCTATTCAAATACCCACCTTCTCTATACAAAAGGCTGGCGGGGGATTAACATCGACCCCAATCCGCACACCATAGATTTATTTATGTCTGCGCGACCCACTGATGTTAATGTGTGTACGGGTATCGCGTGTCAGGCGGGAGATCTTGCATACTATCGATTTTCAGATCCCGCACTCAACACATTTAAAAAGGAAGAGGCGCAAAAGTGGATGAATAAAGACTGGGTTGCCTATCTCGGTGCCGTACCCGTATCCGTAAAGCCCTTACGCGACGCGCTGCATGTCTACTCGCCATTGCCGCCCATTGATCTTATGAACATAGATGTCGAAGGTATGGATATGGAGGTGTTGGAATCCAATGACTGGGAAACCACTCGTCCGCGGGTCATTGTGGTTGAAAGTGCTGACTTTGACCCTGTACAGAGGGAACGCAGCGCCGTGTACCATTTCCTCTCAAAGAAAGGTTATACTCTGAGGGCCCAACGGGGCTCTTCACTTATTTTTGCACATCTATGAAGATAATTTGCATTTCACACTGGAGGTTTCCTGCAGAAAAGACCATGACTCCCTACATGATGCGAGTGGCAGAAAGTTTTGCCAAAGAGGGAGCTGTGGTTGAGTTTTGGGTGCCCCGCCGCTTGAACCCTGGGTTTGCGGGGGTAGACCCTTTTGGCTACCATGCGATAGAAAAAAACTTCCGTATACGCCGCCTCCCCGTTATTGATCTCATGGGGGTTATCCCCGGCAGTATTAGTTTTTTTATTATGCTCTTGAGCTTTACCGCCGGACTCTTTTTGTATGTCCTTAAAGAGCCGGACAAAAAGAATACTATTTTTTATTTTTTTGATTTGCGCGATGCATGGACGACGCTTTTTCTTTCAAAAAATGTGTTTTCGGAAATCCACATGTATTACAAAAGCAGCGTGGATTTTATTAACCGTTGGGGATTTTCGCATATGCGGGGGCTGATCATCCCAACCAAGGCAATGATGGAGCCGGTTCGTTCGGGGTATCAGATCTCCTCCCAAAAAATGATCCATGCCCCGTGTGCGGTAAACTCAGAGCGTTTTGCCATAGATATCTCAAAAGAAGAGGCGCGCACTACGCTTGGTCTCCCCGCCGAAGGGTGCTTGATACTGTATGTGGGACATCTTTTCCCGGTAAAAGGGGTCGATATACTTTTTGATGCACACACCATGCTTGCGTCGGGGGAGACAATCTATTTTGTAGGAGGAACCGACGAGGATATCGGACGCTTCAAGATAAAGTGGGAGAATGCGGGAAAACCTGAGCGGGTTGTTATCGCGGGCCGCAGACCTCATCAAGAAATCCCGCTATGGTTGCGCGCAGCGGACATCCTTTCCATACCGAATACTGCGCAAGAAGATGCGGGGAGCATAGAGTCGTCTCCCTCAAAACAAATGGAATATATGGCATCAGGGCGGCCGATCATAGCCTCAGACGTGCCTGGCATACGCGATGTTATGGATGATTCCATGGCTTACTTTGTACAGCCGGACAGCGCGGAGGCAATCGCACAGGCAGTACGCGAAATTGTTGCGAACCCCGCAGAAGCGCAGGCGAAAGGACAAAAAGCACGCACCGCCGCCGCGCGGGATCTTAGCTGGGACGCACGCGCACAAAAGATAATCCGTTTTATTAAAGAGCGTATGTCGGTGTAATATCCTTGTATGTCTCAAGAGAGCCTATGGGCGCCGCGCATCTATACGCCAAACGGATTTGTAAAAGAAAATATACTGAATGATAAGCGCGCACTCGATATTGGGTGCGGCAACCGCAAGCTTCCGGGCGCGGTTGGCATGGACGTACTGTCTTTGCCTGCGGTTGATGTGGTGCATGATATCAACCAGACTCCGTGGCCGTTTGAAAAGCATTCTTTTGACTTGGTGTTCATGAACCATGCGCTCGAGCATGTTGATGATGTGGTCAAAACACTTGAAGAAACCCATCGAATATTAAAACCGGGCGGGCGCGTGGTTATTCAAGTACCGTACTTTCGCGCACTAGACAGTGTCGTTGACCCGACCCATCGACATTTTTTTGCTTCGCAGACACTGGATTACTTTGTCGAAGGGACCGGCTTGGCAAAGTATGCATACAGCAACGCTACATTTAAAAAAAGGGGGTTTTGGTACGGCTGGCCACACGCTTCAACAAATCCTATACGGCAAATTTTTAAACAGTTTATACATTCCAGCCCGCTCGTGTATGACCAGTACCTCTCATTACTGATGCCTACCGAATGTTTGACTTGGGAGCTTGAGGCGCTATGAATGCAAAAGTCAGTAAATTTCTGACCTTTAGGCCCGCCTCGATAGGAGATTCGTTAATGGGGAAATATTTTTTAGAGAATATTCGCACTCACCATCCAGAGGCGAAACTTGCGCTTGTTGTGGGGAGCCGCGGCAACATGATTCGCGACTTGTTTGCCGGAGAGCCATGGATCGAAGTTATCGAGGCAAACCGCCGGAGTCCCGCCTCGCTCCTCACACTTTGGAAGAAATACCGAGGGAGCGATATTGCGCAGACGTACTACACGGCAAGCAAAGTTAATCTCTCGGCAAAACTCATCATGCGCGCGATTGCTCGAAAACTCATCGGATATGATGACCAATCCTCTTTAAACCGGTATATATACGATATAGTGTTGCCCCTCCCCGAGCGCCACAAAGAAGTGCGGTTGCATGAAGTAGATGCGCTCACGGCAGCGGGAGTACCTGTTTCGGTTGAAAGACTCTCGCTCGCGTATGTTCCGATTATAGGAGTCGAAAAAAAATTTAATATCACGGGCCCGTATATGGTGGTGCATCTTTTTTCGGGCAGTAAAACACGAGGTCTTTCAACTCAAAAAATGCAAGAATTATTGCAAGCACTCGCCGAAAAAATGCCGGGCACCACTCTGGTAGTAAGTGGCGGGAAAAGCGACGCGGCGGAGGCAAAAGAAGCGGCAAAAAATTTACCGGCGGTAGTTATTGCGGGGAAGGCCAGCTTACAAGAACTGATGAATCTCATTGTCCGCAGCAAAGTGGTTATCTCGCTCGACACCGGGGTAGGACACTTGGCCGCACATCTTCATCATCCGCTTGTCATCATGTCCACATGTTTGGGCAAAATTAGTTGGTGGGGGCCTAAGCAATATGGCCCTCATACCCCCACGGCGTTTTTTAGCCGCGATGATCTGTGCCAGCATGGGCATGTCTTTCAACAATTTCCCGTCTGTTTGAGCGAGATTTCTGTTGAAGATGTGGCGCACGCTGCGCAGAATAGTATACAAGCGCAGTAGTTGTCTCAGCGTTTGTGCGTGAACAGTTGCCAGAGCAGTATCAAGAGCGTCGAGAGAGGGTTATGGTGAGGAATAGTGCGACTTTTTGGTATTGCTAGAATATCGAAATGATAGCCCTTTCTGCCGAGTAACACGACGCCGGGGAGTTTTAGCAACATAGTCAACCAAAGCGAAATGACTTTTCCATAGGTCTCCCCGGGGATAAAAAGGTTGTAAGAGCTCAAGACACGCCGGATGCTAGCAAAAGCCCCTTTGATTTCGAGATTTCTGCCACTTAACTCAAATAAGACTATTGGTGCACATGTTTTGATAGTCTTTTGCACCCCCCCCAATACCTTGCTCTCCATGCCTTGCACGTCTATTTTCATCGCATTGATATGCAGATTAAAACTATCCAGCGTCCTCACTTCAACCGGCACTGTACCTTTCGAACCCCATCGATAGGTGCCCGCATTACCCTTATCTTCTTCAAAAAAAGATAGTATCTCCTGCTTGTCTCCAAGTGCATAGGGGTGGATGAATACATTCGTGAGTGAATTGAGTTCAACGTTCCTCCGTAACAGTTCAAGATTACGCGGAATAGGTTCGAAACAATGCACCTCTTTCGCAACCCTTGCAAGCGGAATTGCGACTATGCCTACATTTGCACCCACATCGGCTACGACAGAATTTTTGTCCAAGAACGTACCGAACACTTCTAATATATCGTCATTCGGATAATATCCCTGCTCAATGGTAGTTATAAATTTGATATCCTCAATTTCATCCAGGCAGATGCGGCCATATCTTGTCTCAAGGATTTTCATTTAATGAGGGTGATGAGAATATTTTCAGCAGGAAACAGACTCCGCAAAAAACTTGATTCGTAATACCATTGTCTAGCTGGCTTTTTGTTTATAAATCGTTCCAGATACTTGTTATAAAACAGAGCCGGTCCGCCGGATTTCTCGAACGTGATGTGTTTGGTGATTGAGCTGAAAAGATGCGTAAATTGATACCCGTGGCGCTGGTGGAGGCCCGCCCCTTTTACATAAAAGTCGAAAAGAAAGATAGAAAATAGTTTTTTGTGAGTAGGGTCTACAAAGTTATTTTTAGAAGTAAAGTGTGGGACCCGTATATGCAATGCACCGCCGGGCGCCATAATACGATACAGCTCTTTCATGAGGGGGGTATATTCCACATGCTCCAAAATGTCATTACAAAGGATCTCGCTGAAAGTATCGTCGGGGAAGGGGAGCGGCAATTTTTCGATATCGTGCACAACGTCAGCCCCGACCACGTCGGAGATGTCAAGGTTCACCCACCCTTCTTTATGGTCGGTGCCGCAACCGAGATTTAACTTTTGTAAATGCACGAAGCTATTGTAAAGGAAGAACGGTAGAGAAACAATTTACTTGCCCGTGTGGTTACATCTATGGTAGGTTGTTCCAATCATTATGAAAGTAGGCATTATCGGCGTGGGTATGGTTGGAGGCGCTATACGTCACGGTTTTTCCCGTATCGGTCACGATATACATGTGCACGATGTGAGGCTTCCGGGGACGTCGCTTGCAGACGCGCTTGAGACGGAAATCGTGTTTATCTGCGTGCCTACCCCTTCGCGCCCGGACGGTACGTGCGACACCTCAATTGTTGAGCAGGTAGTCAGGGAAATAGCGCGCGCGGGGTATCGCGGTTTGGTGGCAATCAAATCAACCGTCGAGCCCGGCACTACCGACAAGCTCTCCGCACGCCATCCAAACCTACGTCTTGCGTTTTGCCCCGAATTCTTGCGCGAAAAGGCTACCTATACCGACTTTGTCGAGCAGCATGATGTATGTGTTATTGGTGCGTACCGTGCTGAAGATTTTGAACTACTCAAACGAGTACACGATCCGTTGCCGCAGCACTACGCCGAGGTGGCTCCCCTTGAGGCCGAGTTTGGAAAATATTTCCTAAACGTCTTTAATGCGCTGCGTATCGTGTTTGCCAATCAATTTTACGATGTGACGAAAGCGGCCGGAGCGGATTATCAAAAAATAAAGAATGCGATAACCAAACATCGCGCTGTACCGGCGGTGTATCTCGACTGCAACGAGAACTTTCGTGGGTTCGGCGGCGCATGCTTGCCCAAAGACACAGCCGCATTTGCACAATTTGCAAAAAAAATGTTGGGTCCCGATGCACCGCTCTCCTTGTTTGAAGGCATCGTCGAAATAAACAAACGCTATAAACAGACGGTTTTGTAGAATGTTGACAAAAAAGGAAAACTCGTGTCTACTTGTTTAGGATCAACCACGAGGAACACCCATGAAAAAAATTCTCATCACAGGCGGCGCAGGATTCATCGGCTACCACTTAGCTAAGCGCTTAGCGAGCCAGGGGCATGACATTACGCTTGCGGACAATTTTTTCCGTGGCAAACGAGATCAAGATTTCGAGGCGCTGTTGAAGCTCCCGAATATCAAATTCGTCGAAGGCGATCTGACCGACCCCAAAGCGTGGGATGCACTCGGCACCGGATACGACGAGGTGTATCATCTGGTCGGCATCAATGGCACCGGGCTCTTCTACAAGATTCCGCATGAAGTCTTGCGCATCGGTGTTACGACAACACTCAATGCGCTTGAGTGGTTTCGCACGAAGAACGGTAAACCTGAGGCAAAGATCCTCTACACCTCAAGCAACGAAGCGTATGCGAGTGGATTCGATCTGGGCATCATCAAAATCCCGACTCCCGAGACGGCCCCGCTCGTCATTGCCGACACCTACAACGCACGCTGGTCCTATGGCGGGCAAAAGTTGATAGGCGAGCTCCTCTTCATCAACTACGCACGCATGTACAAGTTTCGTATGTCCATCGTGCGCCCGCACAACTTCTATGGTCCGCGTGCCGGATACGACCATGCAGTCCCGCAGATCGTCGGCCGCGCGTCGCAGAAGATGGAGCCGTTCGAGATCTTCGGTTCCGACGAAACGCGTTCCTACTGCTACATCGACGATGCGGTCGAGGCCATGCAAATGGTCATGGACTCTCCAACGACCGACTTTGGCACCTATCACATCGGTACCAGTGTTGAAACTAACGGCAAGGAGCTGGTTGAAAAGATCTTTGATTTCATGGATTGGCATCCAACAAAAACGGTCCTCCAAAGCTCACCCGAGGGTAGCGTAAAACGCCGCTTGGCTGATGTCTCAAAAATCAAAAAGGATACTGGCTGGGAGGCGAAGACTCCTCTCGAAGAAGGGTTGAAGAAGACGATCGAGTGGTATCTCGCGCACCCTAAGCCGCAAGAGTAGCCACCCCGTCTCTAATCAAAATAATGTCCCCGCTCGTATAGTCGCTCTCTCCAGCGACTATTTTTTTTATTTCTTCTGCAATAACCGAGGGGCTTTGCATCTGGGCGGCGTCGCCTGCCACCCGCTGCCGCATCTCAGTGTTGGTAGGTCCGGGAGCGACAGCAAAAAACTTTAAGTTCTTACGGTTGAGCGCCATCGCCTGCACGAACGCGTTTGCCGCCGTTTTCGAGGCTGAGTAAGCCGTGTATTTTCCATTTGGGTTTAGTCCAGCAGAAGAGGAGAGTACAATCATGTGTGCCTCGATAAATTCATTCGCTAAATAAAAAAGAGAGAAGGTATTGATAGCAAACGTTTTCTCAATAGGCTCGGGAAGCTCTATATATCCGTGCGCACACACAATCCAATCAACAGTTCCTACCCGTGTCCGTAGTTTCCTTACTGCTTCAGGGTTGGTGAGATCGGTGTCATTCATAGTCGAAGTAACGACTTCATGACCTGCAGATTTTAAAGTTTCCACAATCGCACTTCCGATGCCTCCATCTGCGCCGGTCACCAAAATTTTCATGCCCCCTAATCGTACTATAAAAAGAAAACCCGCGCCCAAGGGGCGCGGGTTGTAATCGAGATCGAGCGATCAGGGTACGGAGAACTGTCCGCTCTCAGCCGCCTGTAATATCTCCACGAACCTGGGATGCTGATCGTATCCGAAGTTCTCCGGTCCCGGCAATGTCCGAAGTGTATACCACTCGACCTTGGCAGCTTCTTGCCCGCCGTGTGTGGTAGTACCGAACTGAGGTACGCCGAGCAATCGCACGGGTTCGTACATGGAAACCGTATGCTTGTTATCCTCGGGGCCGAAATCTTTCGGCCACGGGTCATTGAGCGGGTCCTTGAGCGGCGCATACTGGCCAACGCCCACGGGCTGGTCCCATGGACGCAGTAGTTCTATTTCGCAGCCGACGTCACTGCGGAATTGTCTGCGCAGGCAGTTTTCGTAGCTCTCGCCGTGCAGAAGCCTGCCACCGATCGAGCAGAGGCGACCTTTGAAGCATCCCGTGCCGCGTCGGATAGCCATAGCCTCGAGCTCATTTTTGTTGTTGCTCCGCACAGCGATTCCGTCAACACAAGGGAGTACACCGTACTTGCAGAAGAGTTGATAGACGGGGAAGACCAGCATGCCGTTCTGGTCGAGAACGTCAGGCCGTGTGAGGAGAGTCTTCGCGAGCGTATCAGTCGAAACCGAGTCGAGATTCATGGGCGCGGCCTTTCTATTTGAGGTTCAGTTCTAGTAAAACTCTATCACAGAACGATATGCTTGTCAAATATACTATGAGAGCGATATAGTTTGTCTACATGAAAATGACCGAGTGTCAGCTTTGCAAGTCAAACAAGTTAGAGCTCGTCCTCGATTTGGGCATGCACCCGCTCGCCGATACGTTTGTCAAAGACTCAATTGCCGCACGGGCACTCCCGCGCTATCCGCTCCAAGTATTGCTCTGCACCTCATGCGGCCATGCAATGAACTCCTATATTGTCCCTAAAGAACAGCGCTATCAGGAGCATGAGTACAGCTACGACTCGGCTAACTCCAAGGCCGCGGTCACACACTTCGACGAAATGGCGCGCGAAGTAAGTTCGAAATTTAACATCACGGCCGCAGATCTTGTCGTCGATATTGGCGGTAATGTCGGCACGCTCTTGCAGGCTTTTCATGCGCACAGCGGCGCGCGTATGCTCAATATTGAGCCGGCAGGCAATATCGCAACGATCGCGGAAAAAAACGGTGTCCCCACGATCCGTGACTTTTGGAATGCTGATGCGGCGGATCGTGTTCTTGCTCAAGGCGGCGCCAAGGTAATAATCATCACCAACGCCTTTAACCACATAGACGCGCTCGATGAATTTATGAGCAACATCTGCCGCTCTCTTGCCGCAGAGGGAGTTTTCGTTGCTGAGGTTCCGTATTTTCTGACCCTTGTACAACGAGAGGCGTTCGACACCGTCTATCTCGAACATGTGTCTTATTTTTCCGTGCGTCCTTTGCGTTCTTACTTCCAAAAATTTGGACTCAGCATCCTCGATGTTACACACAATGACTATATGGGCGGCTCGCTTCGTATCACCGTCGGTCGTGGTGCAGAAAGCTCAAAAGTGGTTGAGTATGTAGAACGCGAGGAAAAGGCAAGGTTGTTTGATTCAGACGCCTACGCCTCATTTCGCGATCGCGTCGCGGAATTTAAAAAGTCCTTGCTGCATGATCTGCGCGCTGCCAAAACCAGAGGCCGTATTATCGGCATTGGTGCGGCAACGAAAGGCAATACGCTGCTCAATTACTGCGGGATAGATAACACATTACTCGATTTTGTTACGGACGCTTCGCCGCTTAAGGTCGGCAAATTCACTCCGGGCTCGGGGATTCCGATACTTGCCGATGAAGCAATTACCGATGAGATAACGCATGCGCTCATCTTGCCGTGGAATATTGCCGATTTGCTAAAGACAAAACTTTCCCCCCAATACCCAAAGCTTGCATTCATTATTCCTCATATGGCACCATAGCACTATGCAAATCATTCATAAGCCTATTAATTTTGAGGATGCTCGGGGTACTATCACTGATATTTTTGTCAATGATCCAAAACAGCACTGCACCATCATTCTTTCAAAAAAAGGTTCGGTTCGAGGAAATCATTACCATAAACTCTCGCGTCAGCACGATTTTGTGGTCAGCGGAAAGTTTGAAATTTATGGACAAAAAATCGGCGAGCAGAACATTACCAAAAATGTTATCGGCCCCAATGATTTGGTGGTATGGGAGCCCGGCGAAGCCCATGAGTTCGTGGCTCTTGAAGACACGATCTTCATAACGTTTGTAGACGGGGTCAGGGGCGGCGAAGATTTTGAAAAAGACACCTACCGTCTGGAGAAGCCGCTTCATGAGCAGGTCATCCCATAAGTAATGAATATCGCCATCAGCATCAGACGCCTGAATATCCGCGGCGGTGCGCAGCGTATGGTCGCGTACGCGGCCAAAGAATGGCGCGCAGCGGGACATAGGGTTGAGATCTACACCTTTTTTTACGACAAGGAAGAATGTTACCCCGAAATTTTAAAGGATTTTAAAGTTATTGTCGCCGATGAGCCGGCGGTCATCCGGATGCGAACGTATTCGGGTAAAGGAGGGTTTATAGGTTTTTTTCAGAATTTCATCACCGAAAATCAAGCGGCACGCAATCTTGCCTTAAAGATTTCTCCTGATACGGATATCTTGCACCCGCACGATCAATTGGTATATCGTACTGTGCGATATTTTAAAAAAGAAGTACGGAAAATCCCTGCAGTGTGGATGCTTGATGATATGACCACCAAAAAACATTCGCTGCTTCGCAACTCGCAATTTGATAAGACCTTAAAAGCCTCGCCGCTTAAACGCGTATGGTATTGGTTCGTGGACGCTCTCGACTACTATCTATTTCTGCGCTACATCGACTCTATTGCGGTGGTTGATACCCGTGACAGGGTATGGGCCATCGAAGCGTACGGTAAACCAACCCGTATCGTCCGCAACGGTCTAGATGCAAGCGAGTTCCCTTTTCGACAGAGGCCGGGCATCAGGGATAAAAAAATTAACCTACTTGCCGTAGCTCTGCTGCTGCCACATCGCCGATTTGAGGATACGATTCTTGCAGTGCCGTACTTAGAGCGTCGCGGGTTTTCCGTCTCGCTGACGATCATTGGGGCCCCGATGGATGCTGCGTACTTTGAGCGGTTGCAGGCATTAGTGGCAGAGCAACATCTAGAGCAGGCGGTTCGATTTTTAGGCAAGGTATCACATGAAGTGCTTTTGGAATCTTTTCGCACTGCGGATATGTTTGTATTTCCGGCGCACCTGCAAAGCTGGGGACTTGCGATATTTGAGGCAATGTCGATGGGGCTCCCGGTTATTGTTTCTGAAACTACCGGTGCGTCCGAAGTGTTAGAAAATGGCGTAACGGCGATGCTCGTCCCTCCCTTTAGCCCGCAAAAAATCGCAGAGGCCGCTGAACGGCTTGCCGACCCCTCCCTGTATCAAAAAATTTCGACAAACGGCCGGGCCTTTGTTGAAAAAGAAATAAGTTGGGACCGGTATGCCCGGGAGCTTATGGAGATGTTTGAAGAGGCAAAAACAACGTATGGCCAATAAACAGACGCTCATAGCGATATATGAAGCAAAACAAATCAGAGAAGTTCTCCACTTTCTAGAGCAAAAATCTATCGCGATAGCCGAATGTCATTTCGTGGCGCTTGAGTACGAAGTTGAGGGGGAATTACTCAAGCGCGCCATTCCGTACACGTCGGTTCTCGCATATGTACCAACCTATACGAACTTTGAACGATCGTATTATGAGGTACAAAAAATCGCCAGAGAAAGCTTGCAGCATCCGGCCCTACGCTTTTACGCCGCGCGCGGCATCGCTCTGGCAGAGGCGCATCAGGCGATTTTACAATTTTATCTCGACAAGCTGATTCATGCGTTCTATGTTGCAGAAAAAGTAGTGAGTGCGAATTCCCCATCGCGCATCATCGTCCCGCACTCAATGATGGTGTTACCCTCAAGTGCGGGACTCCTGGCGCTTCAGTATGTACATGCACCGACGACGGCGTTTAAACACCTCGCCGAGATACGAGGTTTGGAGTGCATGGCGCTTGGTAGCGAGCGTATCGTGCATAGAAAACCATCGATGCTTGAAAGAGTTAGGCGAGGCACACTTGGCGTTGCGTTGAATATTCAAAATTTTTTAGTCGAGTCTTTAGTTCCACCAAAACCATTAAAGCTTTTTGTCAGCGACTATTGGCGCCATATCAAGCCTTTCATTACAAAAATGGATGACGTCGAACTGGTCGTCATGGATAGGACCGAGGCTGCGAATATTGGATTGGCGCAAATATGGAGGCACCGCATGCGCTTCTATCATCCGCGTGATTTTGAAACGAGTGCAATTTCTGAAGAAGTAGATCTGCTTATGCGGGAGTATGCGACGGGATGGGAAGCGGCTCGACAAACCCAGGAATTTAAGAATCTTTTTGTTTTTGGCGGTATGTCATTTTGGAAAGTAGTAGAGCCTGTTTTTGAGATTATTTTTAAGGACTACGCGCGCAAAGTCGCGACCGACGCCGTTTGTTTCGAAGAACTTTATAAAAAAAATACTATCAATCGCGTACTTCTGCGCGCCGGTAGAGGAGGACAGTATCACTACTTTGTCGCGGCACATATGGCCCACAGCCTCGGCATTCCTTCAATTGAACTTCAGCATGCCGGCGCGATTATCGATCCCGAACAAGCGTTCTCACTCCTCGATACTTCATACGTAGCGGCCTACGGCTCTCTTGTGCGGGATTTGTATGTACAAAATCACGGGTATGCGCCCGAACGCATTGTGCCCATTGGTTCCCCGCGTTTTGATTGGTATCTCACGACCCCTCCGCCAAACGAAAAAGAGCGTGCGGCGCGCTTGCGTGCGCTTGGGCTTGACCCAACGCGACCAGTAGTACTTGTCTCGGTCCCGTGGGAAAGTTCCGGTCTGTCATCCGAGTATATTTCTTCGTATGAGATGATTCAATTTTTCCGGTCTCTTCAAAAAGTACAGCAGAAGGTCGCCGGTCTACAAATCATTTTTAAATTCCGGGCAAACAACAGTGCCGAAGTGTACCGGGCACATATTGCCCGATCTTTTCCTAACGACGTCGCCATTTCTTCGTTTGACGATCTCTTTTCGCTTATACAAATTAGCGACATGGTAACCACCAATTACTCGACAGTTATGTACGAATCGATGATAGGTAAAAAACCGCTCATCCTCTTTCCTTGGAAGTCATACAATTATGCGCTCCGCGTGTACCAAGAGCCCGGACTATACGTCGCGACAGACGAGCAATTCATTGATACGGTGGGGGATCTCTGTAAGAAAGGCGAATATTATGCACACACGGTGGAGAAAGGAGAGAAGTTTCTCTCTCAACACTACTCATTTGACGGCAAGTCGGCAGAGCGTCTGGCCGCTCTTTTGCGGAGCGACTTGAAGCCCCTCCCGTGACTTCATTGCTGCGAGGGAGGTTTAATACTAGAATCTCGCTATGCGGTATTGCACACGATGCGTCCAACCGGACACCAGGCCCGGGATTAAGTTTAATGAGGCCGGAGTGTGCCCTGCCTGCCTCTATATGGAACAATTCGACTCCATCGACTGGGCAGCACGTCGCAAAGAGTTAGACCACATAATCGCTAATTCCAAAAAATCCAATCACTCCGGTTACGACTGCATCATCGGTGTTTCGGGCGGCAAAGACAGCACTCGACAGGCCATGTTTGTACGCGACGTGCTCGGCCTCAAGCCTTTGCTAGTGTCATGTTCTTATCCTCCCGAGCAATTGACCGAACGCGGGGCGCACAACCTCTCGAACCTTATTTCTCTTGGTTTTGACACAATCACCATCTCTCCCGACCCGCAGACGTGGAAGAAGCTCATGCGCAAGGGGTTTTTTGAATATGGCAATTGGGCAAAGTCGACCGAGACCGCCCTCTTTTCCACGCTTCCTAAGATGGCCATTGCCTATCATATCCCGCTTGTGTTTTTGGGAGAAAATCCGGCAACACAATTAGGTGACTTGGCGATTGGCTCGTTAAATTGGGATGCGAATCAGATGCGTAATCAAAATACGATTTCGGCCGGCTCTGACATTTATTTGGGGGATGGAGTAACGGCCCAGCATCTGTTTTGGTACCGCTATCCCACCAGTGAAGAGTTCGAATGGGCGAATATCCAAATAGTATTCCTCGGTTATTTTTGGCCCAATTTTACGAAAGTGGATAATGCCGCTTTTTCGATAGCGCATGGGTTAGAGGTGCGTACCGATCGACCGGAGGAGAGGGGCTCCATCCATCCGTTTGAGGCGCTGGACGAGGATTTCGTGTTCGTTAATCAAATGATTAAATTTTTTAAATACGGTTTCGGCAAGGTTACGGATGAAGTGTGTGAGCTCATACGCTACGGCACAATGACGCGCGAGGAGGGGTTTGCGCTCGTCAAAAAGTATGACGGCAAGTGCGCGCCGGAGTATATTAAGCGCTTTTGCGACTATCTAGAAATTTCAGAAGACGAGTTCTGGCGCGTCGCCAACTCGTATAAAAAAGAATATGCCCCAGTCCTCTAGCACGCCCATACAAGTGTTGGTCATCGACTATGGTGTAGGAAACCACGGGTCGGTGGTCAACGCGCTCAAGCGGTTGGGTATTCGGTACGCGGTCTCTGCCCGTACGGAAGATATAGAAAAAGCTCCGGCATATATTTTGCCGGGCGTGGGGGCGTTTGCAGAGGCAATGCATAATCTCAAAAGACTCGGCATCATCGATGTATTGCGTGAGCAAGTCATCGAGAAAAAAAAGCCCATTCTGGGCATTTGTCTTGGCATGCAAATTCTTGCAGATGACTCTAGCGAGAATGGGCAGCATGCGGGCCTGGGGTTTATCCCGGGACATGTGGTGCGGATCGAGAACAGTAAAGACATTCGAGTCCCGCATGTGGGGTGGAACGATTTAAAAATCCAGAAAAAAGATCCGCTATTTTTGCGACTCGACAAACGTATGCGATTTTACTTTGACCACAGCTATCAGTTTAAGACAGACGCAACATATGTGGCAGCAACCTGTGAGTATGGTGAAATGCTTACTGCGGCCGTACAACATAAAAATATTTTCGGTGCGCAATTTCATCCTGAAAAGAGTCAAGTAAGCGGTCTGCGTTTATTGCGGGCATTTTTTAACTATGCTGTCTAAACGGATTATCGGTAGTCTTATAGTTAAGGACGGCATCGTTGTGCAAAGCGTTGGTTTTGAACGTTATTTGCCCGTGGGTTCGCCCGAAATAGCGGTCGATTTTTTAAACCAATGGGGTATAGATGAAATTATCGTGCTCGATATCGGGGAAGCCCGCCTGAAGCGAGCACCCGACTTTGCTTTGTTGGCCCGGCTCTCGAAGTTGAGTTTTGTGCCGCTCACTATGGGAGGCGGAGTGGACACCGTTGAAGTGATGCGCGAGCTCGTTCATGGCGGCGCAGATAAATTTGTTATCAATCAAGCCGCGGTTGAAACACCGCAGATTATTAAGGAGGCAGCACGGATTTTCGGCAATCAGTGTGTTGTCGTTTCGATTGACGCAAAAAAAACTGATACTGGATATGAGGTGTATATACACGGAGGACAAACCCCGACCGGCAAAGATCCGGTGGTATTCGCAAAAGAATGTGCCGCGCTCGGAGCCGGGGAGATACTGATACGGAACGTTGGAAAAGACGGATCGAAAGAGGGCTACGATCTGGAACTCGTGAGAGCGGTCGCACGGGCGGTTGATATCCCTGTCATCGCGGCAGGCGGGTGCGGACATCCACGGCACATCCTAGAGGTCTTTACTAACGGTGAGGCGAGCGCAGCCGCCGTTGGAAATTTCTTTCATTTTACCGAGCATAGCGTTACGACCGCTAAAGCGTATCTGGAACAAGCTAAGATACCGGTTCGCCTCGACACATATACTGACTATAAAAATTTTACTTTTGATGCAGATGGCAGGATACGCAAACAAGATGACGCGGTGTTGGAGAAACTCCGATTTGAATATCAGCCAAAAGAAGTCATATGAAATATTGTACCCGCTGCGTATATCCGGCAAACCATCCTCTTAATCTCACCTTCGACAAAGATGGGGTGTGCAGCGGTTGCCGCGTCCATGAAGAAAAAGACATGCTTACTTGGGATGAACGTTTCCTAAAACTAAAGAAAATTACCGATTCGTATAAAAATCAATCCGGCAATAGTTACGATTGCGTAGTGCCGGTCTCGGGCGCTCGCGATTCTTATTTTATTGTGCATACGGTAATTAAAAAGCTCGGGTTGCGTCCGCTTTTGGTAACGTATAACAAGCACTACAACACTGAACGCGGCATTAGAAACCTGGCTTATTTGCGCACGCTTTTCGGGTGCGACATTCTCACCATGAACGTGAGTCCCGAGCGCGTAAAAAATGTTACCAGGGCTTCCTTACGTAAGATGGGCAGCATGTATTGGCACTGTCTTGCGGGGCAAACGGTTTTTCCCGTTCAGGTGGCGGTACGCTTTAAAATTCCACTTATTATTTGGGGAGTGCATCAGGGGATCGATCAGGTTGGGATGTTTTCGCACCTTGATGAAGTGGAGATGACCCGCAAATATCGCAAAGATCACGATCTCATGGGCTTTGAAGCCGAGGATTTAATAGATGAGAGTATGCACGTGACAGAGGATGACGTGCTGCCGTACCTCTACCCGCATGACAAAGAAATAGAGAAAGTCGGCGTACGGGGTATCTACTTACAAAATTACATCCGCTGGGACAGCAAGGCGCAGCACGAGCAAATGATCAATGAGTATGAATATGAGAGCGCACCGCAGACACGGACGTTTGATACCTACAACGATGTAGACTGTTTTAACTACTCGGACGTACACGACTATATAAAATTTTTGAAGTGGGGCTACAGTAAAATCACGGACCACGTGTCCCGTGAGATAAGACTCAAGAGATTGACGAGAGACGAGGGGATAGAACTTGTGAAAAACTACTCGCTTCGTATGCCAAAAAATCTGCAGCTTTTTTTACGATGGATTGGAGTCGCCGAGAGCGGGTTTAATTACTTTATCGACGAGCGGCGCGACCCAACTGTGTGGCGAAAAAACGAAGACAGCGTGTGGGAGCTGAAGGACAGTGTCTTAAATCATAGTAACGATGAAGGAGTAGACACGGTACGGCTTGATAAAAAGGAGGAGTGCAAATTCATCATCACACCCTCTAAAGTAACGGCTCCGGAAAAAGAAGACTATACGATAATCGGCAAAGGGTATGTTAATTAAAGGCAATCGCGTATGTTTGCGCCCGTTGAAGCAAGGCGATGTGGGTGCGAGATACCTGCGCTGGATGAATGATCCGAAAGTGCAGGAGTATACACGCCGGCGCGGCATCAGGACGACACTCAAAGAGTTACAGTCATTTGTCACAGAAACAAAAAAATCTAAAAATCTATATTTTGCGATTCTGGTGGGCAAAAAGCATATCGGAAACTTGTTCTTGTACCTAGGAAAGAACAAGAGTGCAGACCTCTCTATTATGATCGGAGCGCGCAACGAGCAAGGTAAGGGCTATGCCAGCGAGGCGATTGGGGCGGCAAGCAAGTTCGCATTTGATCGGTGGGGCGTCTCTTCGCTGACGGCCGGCTCCGCAAATCCCGGCTTTAACGCCGTTATGCGAAAATTAGGATGGAAGCGCACCAAGGTAAAAAGAAAGGGCTTTGTGCTGGGGGCGCGGCGTCGGGATGTAGGATATTGGCGGATGGTAAAGAAAACCTATGCAAGAAGGAAATAATATATATCTGAGGCCGCTCGTCGAAGATGATTTCAATGATCGTTATTTAACGTGGTTCAAGGACGCGGAAGTCACTCGATTTTTAGAGGCGCGCAATATAACGCGGGAGGATGCCATAAAGCATCTGCACGATGGCGAAGATGGAAAGAACTGGCGGCTGTATGCGATCTGCGAAAAAGCGACCGAGAGGCATATCGGTAACATAAAAATAGGACCGATTGATTGGAAAAACGGAGTATCTGATCTGGTCACGGTGATAGGAGAGCGTGATGCGTGGGGCAAGGGCTACGCCAGAGAGGCAATCAAAAGGGGTATGGAGATAGCATTTGATGAATTGCACATTCGCAAACTTTCCGCGAGCATTGTGTCGGGGAACACGGGTTCGATAAAGGCGTATACCGCCGCCGGCTTTACCGTGGAGGCCACACTTAAAGATCAATATAAGGACGCTGCTGGTCAAATGTATGACAAGGTTTTTGTGAGCGCTTTTGCTCCTCTCAAGCAGTGACCTCAGGGTTGAAAAGGGCGTTATATCAGGGTAGGGTGGCCATATGTATAAAGACAGGAGCGAGCGAATAGTGGCGACTATCGAGGCGCGGATGACCTCAACTCGTCTGCCCGGCAAAGTCTTGATGCCGCTTGTCGGTAAGCCGGTGCTGCAGCATATCATCGAGAGGCTCCAGCGTAGTCAGTACGTCGATGTCATCTGCCTGGCAACCACCACCAACAAGACGGACGACCCCACGGCAGCCCTGGCGGAAGATCTCGGGGTAGCGGTGTTTCGCGGCAGCGAAGAGGATGTGCTTGGCCGAGTACTCGGAGCAGCACAGTCAGTGCGGGCCGATCTCATTGTGGAGGTAAGCGGTGATTGCCCTGCAATTGACCACCGAGACATTGATCGCGGCATTGAAGAGTTTTTTAAAAGTGGTGCCGAGTATGTGGCAAACAATATTGAGGCCACCTATCCAACGGGCGGCTTTGAAGTAATTATCTTTCGGACATCTGCCTTGGCCGAAGTCGCGGCAATAGTCAAAGAACCGATATACCGCACCCATGTTTCCTATTACTTTGCTACCCATCCTGAAAAATATCGGCAGCAAAATTTTAAGGCTCCGCTGAAAGCCACAGCCCCGGAACTTAGGGTGGTGCTTGATGAAAAGGCGGACTATGAACTGCTCAACAAAGTATTCGAGAGCCTTTATCCCCTCACGCCAGATTTCGGCGCTGAAGACGTTGTACAGTTTTTAAAAGCCAACCCGCAAGTCGCAGCGCTTAATAGCAATGTACGAAGAAAAAAGGCCCATGAACTCTAAAAGACAATATACGGTGGCAATTATCGGGGCAGGTCGTATTGCTGCTTTTTTTGATACGCCGGCATCAACGCATATACTCACTCATGCACACGCGATTACGAAAAATTCCAGATTGAAACTCGTCGGGTTCGCAGACACGAACGTACGGGCTGGCAGGGAAGCCGCGAAGGTGTGGAAGACATCGTTTTTTTCTTCCGCAAAAAAACTATTTACAGCGGCTAAGCCGGATATTGTGGTAATTGCTACTCCGGACAAGACCCACGTATCGCTCATGGTGGAACTTTCGAGGCTCAAACCACGCCTTATCATTTGCGAGAAACCCGTGGTCACCCGCAAAAGTGACATTGCGAAATTGAAGAAACGGCGGTTACCGCCTGTTATTGTCAATTACTCGCGGCGCTTTGATCCTGTGGTGCAAAAAGTTGCCGGCGAAATAAAAAAAGGTCTCTGGGGCAAAATTATTGCCGCTCGAGGTATCTACACAGGCTCTTTACTGCACAACGGCTCTCACCTCGTCGACCTCGGACGGTTTCTTCTTCCGAACGTCACGATACAGCTCACGGAAGGCGACGCGAAGGCATACTCGCTTTTTGAGCTTGATATCTTAACAAGCAAGGGCCGCCTGCGCTTTATAGAAAGCGGCCAAAAGTTAATGATCGAGCGACCGCACAAAGACCCGCTCTATAGGGGGTTTGTGACGCTCGGTCGTGCTTCCATACAAAAAACCGGACTCCATGATGCTTTGCCCAATCTTTACCGACATGCCATTGCGGTCTTGGATGGTAAAAAAAGTGCATCTCCTAACCTCACAGAAGCCCTAAAAACTGAAAGTGAAGTACTATAGCGATATGTCGGAACTTGCAATCAATGGGGGGAAGGCCGTGCGCACCGCACCTTTCCCCCTGTACAACACGATAGGGAAGGAAGAAAAGAATGCCGTGAACCGGGTTATGGACTCCGGCGTGCTCTCAAAATATATCGGTGTGTGGCATAAAGATTTTTACGGCGGAGTCGAGGTGCAGGCGTTTGAGCGTGAGTGGGAGAAGCGATTTGGAGTGAAGCACGCCATCGCCATGAATTCGGCCACCTCGGCACTCATCGCCTCTGTGGGTGCGCTTGGCATTAAGCCGGGGGACGAAGTGATTGTAAGCCCCTATACCATGGTTGCTTCCGTTTCTTGTGTGTTGTGGTGGGGAGGTGTGCCTGTTTTTGCCGATATCGAACCGGAGTACTTTTGTCTTGATCCGAAGTCCGTTGAAGCGGCAATCACCCCGCACACCAAAGCAATTATCGTCGTCGATATTTTTGGCGGCGTGTACGACGTCGAGCGAATTGCAGCGATTGCAAAAAAACATAATCTCAAAATCGTAGAAGATGCCGCACAAGCCCCCGGTGCCAGCCACAAAGGCAAGGGCGCTGGCACGTTTGCCGATATTGGCGTTTATTCGCTCAATTTTCATAAGCATATACACACCGGTGAGGGCGGGGTGGCGGTTACTGAAGATGATGTTTTAGCAGAGCGGCTGCAGCTCATACGCAATCATGCCGAAGCGGTGGTAGAAGCAAAAGGGGACCCCGATCAAAAACTCATTGGGCAAAACTACCGCCTGACGGAAATGCAGGCAGCGATAGGTCGTGAGCAATTAAAAAAACTCGATGCACTGGTGGCACAGAGACGAAAAAATTGTGCGTATCTCGCAGAGCGTCTGCGCGATCTGCCCGGTATCGTGCCCGCGCCAGAGCGCGCGGGGAGCGAACATGTTTTTTATGTGCAGCCGTTCCTGTATGACGAAAAAATTGTCGGGGTAACGCGCAAACGCTTTATCGAGGCGCTCCTTGCTGAGCTGCCCGGGGCTTCAATTTCAGGCGGGTACGTCAAACCCATTTATCGAATGCCGCTTTTCGGTATAACCAAAGATCTGTGTCCTACCACCGAACGTCTCTACAACAGCGAACTTTTGCTGCATGAAATGATGCATCCAGGCATGAGTACAAAAGATCTCGATGACGTCATCGAAGCGTTTCATAAAGTATATCTTCATCGAGACGAGCTATGAAAAGCGTGTTAGTCGTGGCGCATGACGCCGGTGCCGCGGAGATTATTGGCGCATATCTAAAAACTCACACGAAGGGGAAGCACTATAGTGTCTATGCCGCGGGACCGGCGGCGCGCATCTTTCGTCGGGAGCGCATTCCTTTTCGGGTGATTCGTGAAAACAAAAAAAACATCGCGCACATAGTAGCCAAACACAGAGACGCCGCGCTTGCGCTTCTTGGTACGGGATGGATGACCACGATTGAGCGGGAGTCGCTGACATGTGCAAAAAAAGCAGGGATTAGGACCGCCGTGTATTTAGAATCGTGGGGCGATTATCGCACCAGATTTGGATACCCCGCCAAAAATTGGAAAGATACTTTGCCGGACGAACTATGGGTCGGAGATCGCTTTGCGTGGACGCTTGCGGGACACTATTTCCCGGGGGTAGCGCGACGGATGGTCAGAAACCAGTACCTTGCCGGTATCGCATCTCGGTATAGAAAATCGTCTAAGCGAAGAGACCGCATTGTGTTCATGAGTCGGCCAGCCCCAAACACAGCGCACATGATAAAGGAACTGCTGCAACACACCCACTACCCGATCCGAATCCGTCTGCACCCGGCCGAAGATCCTAAGCGGTTTGACGGACTCATTAAGCAGCACAAAGGCAGAATCGAGAAATCCCGCGAGAAAGATTTAGTCCACGATCTCGTGCGTGCCCGCGCGGTGGTGGGACCCGAGACGGTTGCCATGGTCGCCTCAGCGTCAGTGCATATACCCACAGTCCGCATTTGTACGGGCACTCCGATACTTCCGCATCATATACAAACTGCAACAACCGTCGCACGCGCGCTTAAGATTTTAAGACTATGATCACTAATCTCTACGAACATATTGCCCGTTTAGCCAAAGAGCATCCGCAAAAAGTGGTGCTGCTTTCCTGCGACGAAGCGGGAAACACGCTGCAAGAGATCACCTACGCAAAGCTGCTGGAGCATCTGTCCGTTGCGGCTGCGGGACTCAAGAAATTAGGCCTGCGGCCGAACGATAGAGTGGCGCTTAATTTCGGCAATTGCCCGGAACTCCTTATAGTGAGCTGGGCTGCATGGATGAGCGGAGTTGTCACCGTGCCGCTTGATACCAAACGCGATACCAGTGAGCTCACGGAGTTTAAGACGTCTCTGAGTAAGGCCGCCATAGTGTTGTCTCAAAAAGACGTACAAAGTTTTTCAGGAGGTGAGGCGCAGTGGATGAAGGATCTATCGCACGAGGCCCTTATCCTTTTTACCTCCGGGACCACTGCGCGACCCAAAGGGGCGCAACTTTCGTTGAAAAATCTTGTTGTGAACGCCGACGGTATTGCGAAGTGGCTTAAGATTACTCCCCAAGACCGTTTTTTGGTGCAGCTGCCGCTTCATCACATTAATTCCACCACCTTCTGTCTCTCGGCATTACTTGCGGGTGCAAGCATTGCCATAGTTCCTCGCTACTCCAATTCGCATTTTTGGCAGCAGGCTGCCAGAACGGGCTCAACGATTACCTCGATCGTGCAATCTATCGTGTTTGACCAACTACAGCGCAAAGAAGCATATGCTACGTCGAAACATGATCTCAAACTATCGAGAATTCAGATAGGATCGGCTCCGGTGGTTGCCGCAAGTGCCAAGGAGTTTATTCAAACATTTGGCATCCCGCTGTATCAGGGCTATGGTCAAACGGAGACTGCTTTGCGGGTAACCGGAGTACCCACCGATCTCCCCGAACCGCTCTTTGAACAACTGGTCGAAGAAAACTCGATTGGCACGCCGCTCCAATGGGCTCAGGTTGAAATAACTGATGAAGAGGGGAAAATCTTAGGAGAAAACAGCGAGGGCGAGCTCGTCGTGAAAGGCCCTGCGATAATGGCGGGGTATTTGGCAGGAGAGCCTGCGTTTAGAGACGGGTATTTTTTAACTGGCGATATCGGTCTGTATAAAGTGATCGAAGGCAAGAGGTTTTTCTATCTGCGTGGACGCAAAAGCGAGATGATAATTAAAGGAGGTGTTAATATCTCACCGGTCGCGGTTGAAAATGCTTTGAAAAAAGTCTCCGCTGACATCGATCAAGCATATGTTGTTGGTGTCGAGGACGAACGGTATGGTCAAGAGGTCGGTGCAATTATTATCCTCAAGAGTGGCGTAGAGGATGCTGCCGCCAAACGCCGGATCAAATTCGCACTTTTGTCCGGCTCGCCTCACCTAAGTGCCTACGAGACACCAAAGTTTGTGCGCTTTGTCACCGTAGAGGAGCTGCCAGCGACATCAACGGGCAAAGTTCAGCGCACGGTGTTAAAGAAATCGCCTAAAGAGAGTTACCAGTCGATATACGATCTGTTTGAAACTAAAGAAAACCGCTTCACAGTCATAGATCCTCAATCCCGCTATGTGAGGCAGTCACACGAACTGTATAATCATTGTTGGCAACCGCTCCTCGTGACTCTAGATGCATATAAGAAAAAACTGAGCAAAGAAACTACGATCGCAGCAGTAGATACTCATGACCAAGTAATTGGACAAATCTCTTTTACACGAGACAAAGACACACTAACGTGTGTTTCTATCTGCAGCTCAGCATACAAAGCAAAACCGATAGTTCATGTAGAAAAGATTCCTTCGCCGCAAGAGGTGGAAACATATCTGCTTGCAGGACATGATCCGGTTATGAATTTCCATACAAACTTGGGAGCGACTCTTATGAAAGTCATTCCACAGGGCAGGCCCGATGACAAAAGTTCGCTCGGCTATACGATGCTTCTCAAGTATCCCTCTGCTCCGGACATGAAGATTACCGAGAATAATCCCATCTCAAGCCAACTCATTGAGGCGGTTCGAATGCTCGGCACTGATATAGGTTCAGAGGTCTATGCGCTTTCGCGTCCCGGAGCTCTGGCGCACTATATGGCAAAGCAACGATAGCTCTTTCACCGGAGTTATCTATGTGGTATAGTGCGCGGGCTTAAAAACGTCATGTATACCCTTAAAAATAAGGTTATTTTGATTACCGGGGGCACCGGCTCTTTTGGTAAGGCATGTATAACAAAAATCCTCGCTGAACACGATCCGAAAGCAATCCGTATTTATAGTCGCGATGAGCTCAAACAGTGGGAAATGGCGCAAGAGTTTAGTTCCGACAAGCTCCGCTTTTTTATCGGTGATGTCCGTGACAGCGAGCGCCTTAAACGTGCCTGTGAGGGGGTGGATGTAATTTTGCATGCAGCAGCGCTCAAACAAGTCCCCGCGTGTGAGTACAACCCCATGGAGGCAGTTAAGACAAACGTAAACGGCGCCATGAATGTAATCAACGCGGCACTTGATAACAATGTTCAGAGGGTAATAGCGTTATCGACTGACAAAGCTGCGAATCCCATCAATATTTATGGGGCGACTAAACTTGCTTCTGATAGGCTTTTTATACAATCAAATGCATACCGCGGGGCAGAGCGGGACACGCAATTTTCCGTTGTGCGTTACGGCAATGTGATGGGGAGTCGCGGCAGTATTATCCCGTTGTTTCGCGCGCAGCGTGAGAGAGGAGTGGTAACCATCACCGACGCACGCATGACTCGTTTTTGGATCACGTTGCCGCAGGCAGTCGATTTTGTACTCTCCTCACTCGCCATCATGCAGGGAGGCGAGTTGTTTGTGCCGAAAATTCCCAGCATGAAGATAACCGATCTTGCAAAAATAATCGCGCCAAAAGCGAAACAGCAAATAATCGGCATTCGCCCCGGAGAGAAACTGCATGAGCTACTCGTCCCCGTTGGTGAAGCTCGTGAAGGGTTGGAGCTCAAAGACAGATACATTATTCTCTCTCAGTCCAGGGAATGGGATATAGACATCAGCAAATACCCCAAAGCACGAAAAATGAAAAATGATTTTGAGTTTAACAGCAAAGATAATAAATATCTGTCGCAAAAAGAGATGCAGGCGCTCCTCAATATGCTTGATCTCGCGTAAGATACATTCATGATCCCATACTCGACCCAAGATATTAATGAGGCTGATATCAGGGCGGTAGTAAAGACTCTGCGCTCAGGACGGCTCACTCAGGGCCCGGGGATCGATCGTTTTGAAAAAGCGCTCGCAAAAAAAGCGGGCACCAAGTATGCCGTAGTGCTCAACTCCGGCACCGCGGCGCTCCATGCGGCGTATTTTGCCGCCGGAGTGAAAAAGGACGATGAAGTTGTTGTGCCGGCACTTACCTTTGCCGCGACCGCGAATGCCGCTTTATATCTGGGGGCGAAGCCCGTCTTTGCCGATGTCGACTTGGCAAGCGGGCTTATGACTGCAGAAACCGCACGTACGAAGATTTCAAAAAAAACAAAAGTACTCGTGCCCGTCGACTATGCCGGCCGCCCGGCCGACTACCGTGCGCTGCGCACACTCGCTAAAAAACATAAACTCATACTCATTGCAGACGCTGCACAAAGTCTCGGAGCCCGATATCGTGGGAAGCCTGCCGCCGCGTGGGCCGATATGGCCATTTACAGTTTTCATCCGGTCAAGTCGATTACCACCGCAGAGGGCGGCGCGGTGGTGACAAACAATGCCGAGTACGCCGAGCGGGTAAAACTTTTTCGCAGCCACGGCATTACTAAAGATACTTCGCGTTTGGAGCACGCAGACGAGGGCGGTTGGTATATGGAGCAGCAGGCGCTTGGCTACAATTACCGTATGCCTGATATTCTGGCGTCGCTCGGCGAGAGCCAGTTGAAGCGTCTTGAAGTATTTATCGCCAAACGCTCTGCTGCGGCCCGGCGATACTTTTCCTTACTCAAACATGATGTCCGCATAACGCTGCCCCCGGCCGATTCGGCAGACAACAAATCTGCCTGGCATCTCTACACAGTGCGCGTAGACTCCCGCAAACGCCGCGCAGCTTTTGACGCCCTGCGTGCTGCGGGGATAGGGGTGCAGGTACACCATATTCCGGTACATCTGCACCCGTACTACCAGAAACTTGGATATACAAAAGGGTCCTGCCCGAACGTCGAAGCCTGGTATGCGAGCGAAATCTCCCTGCCAATATTTGCTAGAATAAGCTCCGCGCAGCAGGCGCGCGTGGTACGGACATTGCGTAAGGCACTCGCATGAAAAACTCTGGACAAAAACTTTGGAAAAGGGCGAAAAAAATAATTCCTGGCGGCGGCCAACTGTTAAGCAAGCGCGCGGAGATGTTTGCTCCCGGGGTGTGGCCCGCATACTACTCGCGCGCAAAAGGTGCGACTATTTGGGATCTCGATGGTAAAAAATACACCGACTTTTCGCTGATGGGGGTGGGAGCCAACATGCTTGGCTATGCCAACCCTGACGTCGACAATGCGGTGATAGCCGCCATCAAGCACGGCTCAATGTCGACGCTCAATACTCCGAAGGAAGTCGAGCTTGCCGAACTGCTGTTGCGACTCCACCCGTGGGCGGACATGGTGCGCTACGCGCGCACGGGCGGCGAGAGTATGGCTATTGCCGCACGCATTGCGCGCGCATACAGCGGGCGCGACACGATTGCCTTTTGCGGGTATCACGGTTGGGCCGACTGGTACTTAGCGACCAATTTACAAAAAAAAGATGCGCTTGCCGCGCACTTGCTGAAGGGTCTCGAGCCTAAAGGAGTTCCCCGGGGCTTGCGTGGGAGTATTGTTCCTTTTCGGTACAACCACATTGAGGAACTTGAACAAATAATCAAAAAGCACGGCAAGCTCGCTGCAGTTATTATGGAGCCCGTTCATGGAGAAGAACCACAAAAAGGATTTCTTAAAAAAGTGCGCGCACTTGCCAACAAAGCCGGTGCGGTACTTGTATTTGATGAAATCACGATGGGGTTCCGGCTCACGCTTGGAGGCGCACATCTTACGTATGGCGTTATGCCTGACATGGCGATATTTGCCAAGGGGATGAGCAACGGCTACCCGATGGCCGCAATCATCGGCAAGAAAAACGTCATGCAGGCTGCACAAGGGACTTTTATTTCGAGCACCTACTGGACCGAAGCGGTCGGACCCGCTGCCGCTCTCGCCACAATTCGCACCATGAAAAAAAAGAAAGTGCAGACCCGTCTTGCCGCGCTAGGCCGCCGCGTGCGTGTGGTGTGGCAGAAGGCTGCTTTGAAACACGGGCTGGTGATTAATTGCAGTGGCGTAGCGCCAATGCAATTTTTCTCTTTTTCAGGCCCTGACGCGCAAATTATAAAAACAGTTTTCGTGACCGAAATGCTCAAGCGTGGATTTTTAGCATCGAACCTTTACTACGCGAGTTTTGCGCACACCGATGCTGATGTTGCCCGCTATGAACGGGCGCTGAATGAAGTCTTCGCGCTTATCGTTAAAGCGCAAAAAATGGGGCACTTGAAGAAACTACTTAAGGGACCCGTCGCTCACACTGGTTTCGAGCGGCTTAATTAAAAAAATAACCCCGCGGGAAACCGCGGGGTCGAACACTCAGTTTATTTTGTGACACCGGGTGCTTAGGGCCGGTCCGGATTGAATGTAAGGAGTTCCATCAGCCCCCCTTTCATTTTTTTGTATGACGACCCGACTT
>JBBTSH010000042.1:0-11717 GCA_038064795.1 Patescibacteria group bacterium
GAATAATTTAGACAAGCTCGATCGTGGTTTAGATGGGTTTTTGTTCGCGGCGCGCCACAAAGGCGCGCGCGATCTTGCGAGCGTAGCGCTCCTCGCCGTAGCCATAGAGCATGTCGGCGATGGCCTTTTCACTCCACGAGTTCAGCACCTCTCCGGCGGTAAAACCCGAAAGAGGCGTGGGCGCATAGCTCATGTTCAAGGGTTCGTCTTGTAAAAATGAAAACCCCTTTCCTTGCGTCAGTTGTCCGCGGTTCCATCCGAGGTCAAACAGCGCTTTGTCTATTTTGGCAATCTTCTCGTGGTGCAACACCTGCTCAAGCGATGCAAAATTGGCATTGATGACGCGCGCTTTCGGCGCGTTTTTTTGCGCAAGCGCCACAGCCTCAGGGTCGGCATCGAGCGCCAGAACCTCTGCGCCCGTTTTGGCGAGCATTTTCGTGTGTCCACCCTGCCCGGCGGTTGCATCTACCACTATCTCGCCTTTCTTGGGTGCCAACAGCCGCAGCACTTCGGCTGCCATGACGCTCGTATGAGTACTGTCTTGTCCTTTCTCCTGCCCATGTGCCCTTCGACGTCGCTCAGGGTAAATTCCTCCGCCCTCCCCTCGAAAAGAGGCGAGCAATTTATCCCGAGCAGAGTCGAGGGACACACCGGCAGAAGACAACACAAAACCTACTGAAAGAGCATCCATATGTTACAAAATTCCCATATCGCCCAGGGTTTGCGCCATTTGGTCGGCTCCCCGTTCGATACGGCGCTTATATTCCTCCCACGTCTTTTCGTTCCAGATCTCGACCCGGTCTGAAATTCCGGCCAACACGACTCTCGAACGCAGATCGGCGAACTCTTTCAAATATTCGGGGATGAGTATGCGTCCGGCGCCGTCTACCTCGGTTTCAATAGCGCCGGATAGGAGAAATCGGCTCATGCCTCGCGTGTCGGATCCGCCGATCGGGAGTTTTTGCAATTTTTCGGCAATACTCTTCCATGCAGAAAGCGGAAACATAAATAAACATGCATCGAGACCGCGCGTGATGACCACCTTTCTCCCAACTTCTTTACGAAACTTTGCCGGCAACGAAAGCCGCTTCTTGCTGTCGAGTGTATGTAGGTATTCGCCGATGAGCATGATAGTTCAGAGGTTGGTTAGGGGGTATTTGTCAGTGTCCCACTTCATCCCACTACATTGCATTTTAGCTCACTTTGCCCCACTTACCCTACCCTGTTATCCACAAAATCAGCTGATTTTTTACTGAAGCGACAGGACGATGCGTACTCGTCAAAATGTGTTTATTTATAGGCGTTTACGAGCGATTGACAAACTATATTAAATTTGCTATAATGGTGTTATATAGTTCTTGGAGGTCACGATGAATCCCATGCAGGACTTCGACACTCGGCAAGCCATCAAAAAGGTCTCGGGACACCTTGATCGGGCCGAGATGCACATCAATGACACGACCCGCTTGCGCCGGAGACAGAACTGGTTGGGAATATTTCTGATCAGTTTGTTCATCAGTCTGCTCATAATCGGCGTACTAACGATCATCAAGTCCGCCCTTTGATCGTTAGTGAGTGGCTCCGGAATCTCCGGAGCCACTATTCTTTTTGCAGTGAGTTTGTCTTTCTTCAAATGTCTGATATAAAAGAAGCAGAGGTTCCGTTGCTTCTTTATCGTCAACAATTAAATAAAACGGGGGTTGATATGCGACTCAACGAATGTGATCGGCCCAGATGTGATAAAAAATTCGGTCTAATCCGGTATGAATCAGGTCGAAAGCGCTTTTGCTCTCTCGCCTGCAGAGAACAGTACGTTCAGGAACGCACCAGACTTTGGAGGCCTTTCCGAAGCTTTCTACAACCCCGCAGTGAAACGACGACAGTTGTCAAAGGTTAGTGGCAATTGTCCTGGTTTCGCAGCTCACAAACAGGCCCGCCCCGCGTAACGTGGGACGGGCTTTACTATTGGCTCTACACGCTCGCTTCATGCAAACGCCTGAGTACAAAGTCTCGTGGCAATACGGAGAGAAACCATCCGGCCTTAGGCCCGCTCTCTTTGCCTAAAAACAAAAGATAGATTGCTTTAAACTCTTTGAGCTCGTGGAGCTTGGTGTGCAGCGCCTCCCCGCTTGGCATGTTTGACTGTGACTCGATAAAGTCCGCAAGTGCTTTGACCGCCGATTTTTGCGCATCAGTGAGGTTGTTTGCTGCCTCGGGCAGCGTATCTTGCAGTTTGAAAACATATTTCTCCGGCGCGTACGCCTCGAGCCATTTTTTTGCATATGCGGCACGCTCCTCGAGCTCGTGAGGGTCGGCACCGGAAAATTCTTGCGCAAGATCCATGTGCGGCATCTGCACCACGAACGCCACTTGCGAAAACCGCGGAAGCACCGAAGTCGACGGAATTTGCCGAGCAGGCCGTTCAGACTCTGAGGAGCCTTCAGGCTCGAAGAGATGAATCACCTCAAACAGCCGCGCGTAGTCGTCCTTGGTGCCCGCCCAATAATTTTCCGCCAACTTGTCGTATTGGTCGTACAGGATAGGGATAGAATCTCCTTCCGGATCAAAATTGCGCTGTTGATTTATGTCTTTGCCAAGCAGGGAAAGTCGGAACATCTTTTGTGGAAGCAATTCAAAGACGGCCCGAGCAGTACTGCCCAAACCTTTAGACGAAGAAATCTTCTTTCCTCCAACCAAAAAGAACTCATGAGCAAAAAAGTAAGGAGTGTCATACATGAAGACTTCTCGAGAAATGCGGTCAGCAACTTCATGCGCGCCACCGCGAGTACCATGATCCTTTCCTCCACCTTCGACCATTACATTTCTTACTTTCCACTTTGCAGCCCACTCAACTTTCCACGGCAGCTTAGCATTACCTCCAAATGGAGAAATGCGCCCTTCAAATCCGCACCCACGTGTATATTCAACTTTATCAACACGGCAATGGAGTTTAACTGTCTCGCCGTCAAATGCTTCTGCTTCGGTAGTTGCAATTTTGCTACATCGAGGACATTTGGTGAGTAACGGGAGCCATTGATCTTGCCTCTCACCGCCTGAAACCTCTTTATATATCCTCCGGATAGTTTCTGCTCCCTCAAGAGCTTCGCAAATCACTCCATCCATCTTTCCTGAAAAATACCAGTCGGAACTGAAATCAAAATCCGGGTTAAAACCTGCTCCTTCGATCACTCCTCGAAAATCGTTTGCAAAATACGTTGCGTAGCTCGAGGCTTTGCCATCTGGTGAGGGTACGTCGCGCAAAGATTTGCCCAAATGTTCTTCAAATTTTTTGCTCTCGAGATACACGGGAACACTGTCAAAGGCATCCATGTCGTTAAATTCAAAGAAGTATAAATTTTTTATATTCTGCTCCGCCAGTGCTTCAGATATAGTGCCGTGGATAGAGGCACTCAGCATAGATCCAATATGAGCCCACCCAGACATGGTCTTCTCATCACGAATACGCACAGTTGCGCCCTTTCCATGCTTTTCCTCTATTTCTTTTGCCAGCCGGTCTGCCCAAAACATTTCGCAATTGTAACGTTATTTTGTGTTTTTCTTTAGCCTTGACTTTATTAATAAAAACGGTAAATTATCTTCGGACAATCATTGAACAGAGGAGTGGTGGATGATGCAACCTTCGATGACACTCAGTGCGGCAGCGATTGCACTAGGGATTGCCGCCTTGTTTGCCGTATGGCCGATTGTCGGCAAGATTACCGGCGCTCACGGTCTGTGGGTCGCTATACTCGTGACTATCGGATCTCTCTTAGGCACCGTGATCATCGGCGGCTCAAAACTGACATCTGCCGAACCTCCGACATTCTACACCGCGCTCATACTCGTAGGGGCGGGCGTCCTCAACGGCATTGGGATGTATTTCTATCCCATGTTCGTCGGCCACGCCTACATCCCAACCGCCGCCTTCATTGCGACAGTCGTCATTGGCATGGTGGTTATGTCTGTGTTATTCACCACACTTGTTGCGGTGATTGCGCCGTCAGCAGGGTTACCCTTTCCTGCACCACAAGTGTTCGTGGGAGTCTTGGTGATGTGCGCGGGCATCTACATCACTGCCAACTAAATGATTACCCCCGGCGTCCGCGCCGGGGGTTTATTGTTTATTTTTTACGACCGTGAATTATAAACAATACTCCCTATTTCATGCTATAGGTAGAAATAGGTAATCTACTCGATCCTTCCTGCGTCAGGATTTCGTAGGCTGTGCCTACTCAACCTTCAAGATTTTGTATTTTTGCGTGCCTTTGGGAGTGTGGAATGAGAATTCATCCCCCTTCTTTTTGCCCATGAGCGCGGAGCCGAGCGGTGAGTGGTATGAAATTTTTCCTGCAAACAAGTCTGCCTCTTCGGCGCCGACGATGAGGTAGGTGTGTTTGTCATCGCCGCCGATTTTTTGCACCAACACGGTCGAGCCCATGCCGACAATATCGGTTTTGCCGGCACGAACGATTTTTGCATTTTTTAAAATAGCTTCAAGCTTTTGGATGCGCTCCTCAACGGCAGCCTGCATCTCGCGCGCCTCCTGATATTCGGCATTCTCGGATAGATCGCCAAGACTGCGTGCATATTCAAGCTGCTCGGCAACTTCTCTGCGGCGCGTGGTGCGCAACTCGTCAAGCTCGCGGGTAAGATCCTCGAACTTCTCTTGGGAAAGTAATTCTTCGGGCATGTGAGGAATCAGTGTATAGGAACGTATAAAGATGTCAACACTCCTACTGTACATACTGCGGCTCGTTCACTTGCATCCAGTCGAGAAAGGCGCGCATCGCGGCGGGGGAGCCCGAGAGCGTTCCTGCCGGCGCCTTTTCAAGCACGACCGCAAAAGCATAGCGCGGATGTTCGTAAGGGAAAAATCCTATAACCCACGAATTCATAAACTGGTTTGCGGTGCCAAGCTGTGCGGTGCCCGTTTTTGCCGCAACAGTCATGTACGGCACATTGAGCGCGGCAGCGGTCCCCTCGCGCACCGCCAGCCGCATGCCTTCGCGCACCACCTCAAACGTATGCGGATCGATTGAAAAACGCGTACCTTGAGGAGTCGAACTTGCAATGAGCGTCGGCGTAAGCAGCGCTCCTCCGTTTGCAAGCGCTCCGATCGCGCGGACGGCCTGCAAGGGAGTAATCTGCATGCCATATTGCCCTATCGCCGTATGATAGGTATTGCCGAGGCGCCACGGATCGCCATCAAAAGTCGCAAGCTTCCACTCCGGCGTGGGGATAGTCCCCTCTTTTTCGCTAAAGCCATTGAGCCCGGTAGGCGCACCGAATCCAAACAATCTAAAATACTGGTCGAGTTTATATATCCCTAACCCAAGCTGATCTTTAAACCCTCCGCCGACTTCATAAAAATAAACGTCCGACGATACCGCGATCGCGTGGCGCATATCCACGTAGCCGTGCGCCTTCCAGTCGCGAAATACCGAGGGTTTCGACGGGTCATACGGGTTCGGGACCGAGATAGAACCCGTGCTTAAAATTTGTTTGTTCTCGTCGATCACGCCTTCGGTCAACGCGCCCACGGCCACGAACGGTTTGACGATAGAACCCGGCGCGTACAACCCCGAGGTTGCACGGTTTAAAAATACTTGCCGCGTGTCGCCCTGATATGCAGCGAGCGCTGCGGCATCGCCCTCGGTCAGGGCCTGCGGCGAATATTCGGGGAAATTGGTAAGCGCCAAAAGCTCTCCGGTCCGTACATCCATAATGACGCCCGCGCCGCCCTGAAACTTCGACTCCACAGAGCGCTTCGCTATTGCATCGTAGAGCGCTTGGGTAACCGATGCGTCAAGCGAGAGTCTGAGTTTAGCGCCAGGCACGGGAGAGCGCACCATCGCCTGCGACACCACGTCGCCTTTGGCATTGGTCTCGGTTAAGTTGACGCCGTTTCGTCCGGCGAGCAGTTCGTTGTACACGCGCTCGACGCCGTCGGTACCGATAAACGAATCCCGAAAATATACGCCGGAGGAATCTTTGGCCGGCGCTTTGACATAGCCGATAGCGTGCGCGATGCCGCGCACGCTTGCATAGACGCGCTGCGCAAAATCATCGTCAACCGAAACGCGCTCGTTGCCGGCCAACACGATACCCCTCCAGTCGGTGATGATTCCGCGGTCTGCAAAAATAATCTGCTCCGTGAGCTGATTTTCCCGCGCCTGGGTTGCATAGGCTTCGCCCTTGATTATCTGCAAGTCGCTGGCGCGGGCAACAAACGCAACCATCACGGCGCCGAGTAGTGCTCCGAGCAGCACGAACGAGCGCCGGCCGATGGGCTGCTCTATGCGGCCCTCAAACTGGTCTCGGTCAAACTCTGGCAGATTTTCGGAGTCGATGAAGATTTCATCCGGCTGTATCTCAGCCACGCGTCTTTTTTTGAATCTTCGCCGCCACATGGCAACTGATTATACTTTATCCGGAAGATTTTTGTTGAATAAATATCTGACCCCGAAATGACGCGCCAGCACGCCGCAAAGCGCGACAATTGTAAAAGGAAAATACAGAAACTGGGAGTTGCCGAGCGGCGCGCCGTAGGCGACATCAAACAACAACCCGACCGCTATCGCAAATATCCAGCGTCCCGAGAGCGCGGCTATCAAAATGCCCGCGACCGAGAGCGGCCAAAACGGCAACAAAAATCCTGCCGCCGCCGTGGCAAACGAACATGCGAGAATCCATTTTGTCTTATTGGAGCTCATTTGTTGGCTGGCGTTCTTTCCACACTTCAACGTGCCTAAGTTCAAACGGGTTCACCGGCAAATGCATGTAAATCGTCTGAAACGACTCCCCTTCCGTATGTTCAATATATGATATTACAGAGGCAAAGCCACCCGCTATCCCCGGCAAGAGCACGCTCTCGCCAACATGCACCACGCTCCCCGCAGGCACTTGCCCGCGCAACGATCCGCCGCCCTGCCCTTCGACTGAAATGGGGATCCTCCCCGCGATCTGCCCTTGGTACGACGTGCCCGGCGCCGAAAAAAGCACCACGCGCGCGGTCCCGTTGTAGACGTTCGACACCGTGCCAATCAGCGTCGTCCCTCCTGCCGACACCAAATCTCCAACGGCAACGCCCTCGCGCGCGCCGGCATCTATGACAAACGTGTCATACGGCACGCCGGGCGGACGCATCAGTATGGCGGCAAGGACGGTGCGGGTATTGGCATCGCGATTGAGGCGCTTTTTTAAATCAAGATTCTCCGCATAGAGCACGTCACGGTCGGCGAGTTTTGCTTTGGTGGAGACGAGTTCGGCGCGCAGTACCTCTGCCTCTGACGATTGAAGCGCATTGCGCAGATGCATCACCGGCTCTGCCACAGACCACAACACTCGTGCGGCAGCCTCGCGCCACACACCCACAATCACCACAATGACCAGTACCAATGCCGTGAGGATGAACGTCGAGGGCGATACGGCGCTCTTTTTGCGTTTAGAGGTAATCATCATCATGTACTAAAAAGACATCGCGATGATTCTCGAAGTTTTCTAAAATAACACCGGTTCCGCGCGCCACGGCGGTCAAGGGATCGTCGGCAACGATCACCGGAACCTTCAGCCACTGCGACAGCAAAATATCCAGCCCTTTAAGCAGTGCGCCGCCACCGACTAGAGCGATGCCTTGCCGCATGATGTCGGAGAGAATTTCGGGCGGCGTCGTTTCCAACACTTCGCGCACCGCCTCGATCAACGTATCGATCGATTGCGAGATGGCTTCGCGGATGTCCGAGTCGGTGAGCGTGATTTCGCGCGGCAATCCGGTAATGAGATCGCGTCCGCGCACCACGGCCTCGAGATGCGAACCGCCCTCCAGCACCGAGCCGATGGCGATTTTTACGTTTTCGGCCGTTTTTTCTCCTATTAAAATTTTAAATTCGGAACGCACGTGCGCAATAATGTCTTGGCTCAGCTTGTCGCCCGCGACGCGCAGATTTTTTGAGCGCACGATACCGCCGAGCGAGAGAACTGCGATGTCGGTGTTGCCGCCGCCGATGTCGACGATCATCGAGCCCATCGCTTCGCGTATCGGGAGCCGGATCCCGAGCGCTGCGGCGATAGGCTCTTCGACAATATGCACCTCGCGTGCACCGGCATTTTGCGCGGCGTCTTTAACCGCGCGCATCTCGACATTGGTGATGCCGGAGGGCACGCCAATGACCGCGCGCGGCCCCAACATCTTTTTCGACACTCCTTGCGCGCGATTGATGAGGTACGCGAGCATCTCTTCGGTCGCCTCGAAGTCCGACACCACGCCCTCAACCAAGGGGCGCACGGCCGTTAAGTGCCCCGGCGTGCGCCCCAGCATTTGTTTTGCCGCGGCGCCGACCGCCACTACTTGGCCTGTTTTTTGATTGACCGCGACGACTGAAGGCTCGCTTACGACAATCCCCTTGCCGCGCAAATAGACGAGCGTATTGGCCGTGCCTAAATCAATACCCACATCGTTAGAGATAAGTGGGAACAGCCGGTTTTTAATCGGTTCAAACATGACTGAGGTGTGAAATGAGTTCGGGGAGGCTGCGATGCTCGATCTTGCCGCTTGAGCGATGCACGCACTCAAACTTTCCTTCGGCCAACGTTTTTTGCGACACCACAATGCGCAGCGGTATGCCAAGCAAATCACTGTCGGCAAATTTTTCTCCCGCGCGGCGGTCGGTATCGTCATAGAGCACCTCGACTCCGTTTTCGGACAGTTCGCGATACAGCTCTTCAGCCTCTTTGGTTACTTCGTCTGACTCTCCTTTGAGTTCAACCAGATGCACGGCGTAGGGTGCTACAGCCTCGGGCCAGACGATGCCCTTTTCATCCGAGAGTACTTCAACAACCGTACCCATGAGGCGCGCGGGGCCGATGCCGTAGGAACCCATGAACACGGGCACCTCCGCCCCCGTTTGATTTTTGTAGGTGAGACCCAGAGCTTCGGAAAAGCGCGTGCCGAGCGTAAATATATTTCCTACCTCGACTGCCTTTGCTTCGCGCAGCGACTCTTTGACGAGACCGCTTCGGGCATACACCTCCGCATCCTCATACACTTCTTTATTAACGCCTAGTTTCTTTGCTTCATCTATATACACCGTATCTTCGCCCGCATCGCAAAGAGTTTGAAATTCGTGACTGTATTTGCTAAACGAGCCGCCGGCGGCAAATATTTTATAGGTTCGCTCACCGAGCCCCACCCTGGAAAAGATACGGGCATACGCCTCGCTGCAGGTTTCATAAAATTTTTGATGCTCTGCTTCGTCTTTTGAAAAAGAGTAGAGGTCTTTCATCACAAACTCGCGTGTGCGCATGAGCCCGCTTTTGGCGCGCTCTTCGTTGCGGAATTTATTTTGAAATTGATACACATAAGCCGGCAGATCGCGCCATGATGCAATATGCTCGCGCATGAGCGCGCTGAGCGGCTCTTCGTGGGTAAAGCCTAAACCTAACTCCCCCCCGCCGCGGAGCTCGGTTTTAAACCAGCTGTCGACTTTTGCGTCATCCCAGCGGTCGGTTTTCTTCCATACGTCAGGATTTTGCAGGGCCGAAAGATGCAGTTCAACTCCGCCGATTTTGTTCATCTCATCGCGGATGATGCCCACCACGTTATTAAAGGTGCGCAGGCCGAGCGGCAGCAGGTCATATACCCCCGCCATTTCTTTGTGGATATATCCCGCGCGGATTAAGAGTTGGGCGTTTTTGGCGACTTCGTCTTTAGGCGCCTCGCGCCGCGTCTTGGTAAAAAGCTGTGATTGCCGCATGAAGGCCATTGTACGGCTAAAAAGGACCTCGGGCAAAAGCCTTTTTCTATCCAACCAGTTTTGCGATGTCGTGGTAGGAAACCACCAGCATGAGCAAAATAAGGAGTCCGAAGCCCGTAGCGGTAAAGGCAAACGAAAGACGCGGCGAAATGGGCCGGCGGATAATGCCCTCGATAACGATAAAGAGGAGCCGGCCGCCATCGAGCCCCGGGATCGGCACGACGTTAAACAGTGCGAGCGTAATGGATATCGAGGCAACAAGGAAGACGATCGCCACATAGCCATCGTCGATAAACGAACTCCCCATCGCGACGATCCCAATGGGTCCCGCGACCGTGTTAAAGTCCGCAGCGCCTCGCACGAGCCTCGTAAAAAATCCAGCGAGCCCTTGCGCGGTGTCTAACACCATTTCATACGTCATGAAACCGCCCTGCAAAAGAGCAAGATGCGGCGGCAACTGCAAGATACCAAGGTCGGCCATACGCAGACCTATCACTTTGCGGTCAGGCGCAAACCCTGCGGCCGGTTTGGCAAGAAAGGTCATTTCTGTTTCGCTTTCCCCGAACGAAGTTGAGGGGCGCAACACGGTAAGGACCACACTCTCTTCCTGATGCGCAGCTATAAAATCGGTGATCTCCTGCGCGGAGGCTCTGTCGCGGAGCTTGGTCGTGCCGGTTTCAACCTGCACGATCGAATCCTCGGGCTTGAGTCCCGCGAGATCTGCCGGCGAAGCGGGAATAGTTTCAACAATGGTCGCGTGCGCATCTTGCACGCCGCCAAACACGTCGCGATCGAGAGTGGTGGGCATCCCCGCCATGTATCCCCCCGAGAGTACAAGCCACGCAAAAAGCACATTACACACCACCCCCGCCACAATCACGGCCGCCTGCACCACGCGGGGCTTGCGCGCGAGCGAGCGCGGATCATTTGCGCCTTCGCCAAGGTTTTCGCCGAAAATCCGCACAAACCCGCCGAAGGGCAGCCAGTTTATCGAGTATTCGGTCTCGCCCAATTTCCACGCGGCAATACGCGGCGGGAAAAAGATCCCAAACTCGTCGACGCGAATCTTAAACGCCTTGGCCACGATAAAATGTCCGAACTCGTGCACCAGAATGAGCACCACGAGTATCAAAATAAAAAGAAAAATTGTCATGTCCTATATCATCCGGCTATCTCTTTTTCTTTGCGCTGCAGCGCATCGTCAAATTGTTTGTTGGCGGCATCTACGCGCTTCTGCATCTCATCTTTGTAGCGGAACTTTTCATCCTCGCTCAGTTTCCCCTCTTTTTCTTGTTTTTGGATGTCGCTCCACACTTCGTCGCGAGCCAAGCGCAGCGAGGCGCGTATCTCCTCTACCTTTTCTTTAGCGAGCTTGACCAAGCTCGCCCGCCGCTCGCTCGTGAGTTCGGGGAACGATACTCTGACCCCCCGCTCGTCGGAGCCGACGGAGAGGCCGAGGTTTGCCTGCGTAATCGCCTTTTCTATCTCTTTCGCATTGCTGCTGTCCCACGGTGCGATGTGCAGCGTGCGTGCGTCGCTGACGCTCACCGTGGCCATTTGCGCGATAGACATGCGCGTGCCGTAGCTCTCGACTTGCACGCCGTCCAGTATCGCGGGAGCTGCGCGCCCGGTGCGGATGCCGCCGATCTCGCGCTGCAGACGCTCAACAATGTCTGCTATCTTTTTTTCGAACGGTTTAAAATCGTATGCCATTGACTCATTGTATCAAATAAAAACCCCCGACCATAAAGGCGGGGGCAGGGCAGAGAGGAGGGCAGAATTTAGGGGACCCAACGCTAGTTTAGTACAAAATACAGGTGGTGCGACTTGCGCATTACGACGACGGGCAGCTGCCGCATGGACTCTTACGAGGCCATGGATCCCATTCGTGTCCTGTAGATGCACGTTAGGCCCTAGTGTGCCCCCGAGCTCCTACCCCCCTCCCGCCACACATCCTACACCCGG
>JBBTSH010000043.1:0-20801 GCA_038064795.1 Patescibacteria group bacterium
GCCGGGCTTCTCTTCTTATTTCCACATAACCAAGGGGCGCGGGTCTTCTGGATCTTCAGACGGCCGCTCTTCAGTGGGTCTGAGCCCGAGCGCATGCGCAATGCTTTCAGAGCCTTCGTTGCCGCCTTTCTTGATCTCGGCTTTGAGTTTCTTGTCCTTAAGCTGCTCCTCTACGAACTGCACGACCATGCGCTTGCCGTAGCCCTGCCCCCGTGCCTCAGGCGCGGTAGTGTAGGAAAGCTCGGTATAGCCGTCGGTGTCGTCATCGGAGCGAACGGTACCCACCGGCGTCCCATTTTCTTCCGCGATATAGAGTTTGCGGGTGGGAGATATGAGTGACTTTTCAAGCCATGCGACATGGTCTTCCCACACGCCCTCTTTGGTATTACGAGAGTTTTGGCGTGTAAGCGGGTCGTTACGCCACTCAAAGAGTCGCCTGGCGTCTTCCATAGTTGCGGGTCTTAAGGTGAGTTGCATGTGCATGGTCCTTATTGTGAAACAACCATTTATATAGTACACTTTTTGTAGACCGTCAACAAGGAGCACGTCATGAAAACACTCATCTCAGTATTGGGCGCTGATCTGTGGTTTAAAGATGGCCGTTGGCAGACACAAGATCTCGATGCCCCAGGTGATCACAGTGGTGTCACACTTGACCGCTGGCGCGTCATCGCGGGCTCGTATCTTTTTGAGAAAGACCCCACAAGCACCTTGCTCGCCCAGGGGGGATTGGCAACCGCGGACCGTCCGTCGCTTGCCTCAGTTATACGGGATGAGCTCGTCGAGCTCGGGATTCCTCCACAGAAGATCAGTCTCGAAGAAACCTCCCACAGCAGCTATTCACAGCTTGTGGAGCTTCAGCGTGTGGCGTTGAAAGAGGGGCCGAAGAAGATATTTATCATATCCAATGAGTGGCACTTGCCGAGACTTCAAGCGATGGTAGAAGTTTGCGAAGCGCTTGCTCCGTTGCGCAGGCTCGACCATCAATTCGTGGCTGCAGAGGAAATATTGCTGCGTGAGCACCCCACAAAATGGAAAGAAATTGTGAAAGAAACGCGCGTGCGGGCAGACATTGCTGCTCGTATCCAAAAAGAGCACCAAGGCGTGGAGCAAATCCGCAACGGCACCTACCAGTTTCGGTAGGTGTCTTTTTTGTCGAGTATAGTGTTATATAACTCCATGCAATCCCTCTACGTCATTTGGCATACGTTTAAAAGATACCGCTGGCATCTTGTGGTGTTGGTCATACTCGGTTTCCTCGGAGCGATACTCGAAGGCATTGGTATTAATGCGATCATCCCGTTACTCTCCTTTTTTACAGGCGGGTCTCCTTCTACGGCCACAGATTTTATTTCGCGCACTATTCAGCTTCTCTTTAGCTTCTTTGGATTACCATTCACGTTTCGTTATCTATTGGGTTTTATTCTCGGACTCTTCCTTTTTCGCGCTCTTTCGCAAGTCATGTTTGGGTATATCCGCGGCTGGATAAACGCTGATTTTTTAAGCAACGCAAGCGAAGATATGCTGCGACATACCCTGTACGCTTCATGGCCGTTTTTGCTTAGGCAGAAGATTGGCGCATTGCACAATACACTTGTGCGCGACATTCAGGTCGCGGGGGGGCTTTTGGCTACCATAGGCCAGGCAATTCAGTCATTTAGCGGTCTCCTTATGTATCTCTTGGTTGCGATTAACATTTCGCCGCATATCACACTGCTCACGATGGGGGGAGGAGTCATTCTTATTGTGTTCATTCGACCATTGTTGGCACGGACACAAAAGACTGGTGAGGAAGTTGCTTCAACTGAAAAACGCTTCGCTCAGTTTTTGACCGAACACATAATCGGAATGAAGGCCATCAAGGCTGCCGGGAGAGAGGTGGACGCGCTTGCATATGGGAATAGACTTGTGCAATTTTTGCGGTCGCTCATGATACGGCAGGCATTTATCCGGTCGATATCGACGAGCATGTTCCAGCCATTTAGCATATTTTTTATCATTGTGCTTTTTGCTGTCACCTATCGGACGCCAGATTTCAGCATCATATCCTTTGCCGCGGCACTCTACCTGATTCAAAAAATATTTATCTTCCTTGAATCTGGGCAAGTTGCCGCCCATTCTATTGTTGAGATGGTTCCGTATGCGCGCAATATCAGCATGTTTAAAAACATGCTTGAAGAACACCGCGAGCAAACCATAGAAGGAAGGTCGCCATTTAATTTTGCCAAAGCTCTTACCTTTGAATCCGTCTCCTTTTCTTATGAGAAAGAAAGGCCAGTACTTCAAAACATAAGTTTCACTATCCATCATGGAGAAACGATTGGGCTCATAGGGCCCTCAGGCGCCGGCAAGACCTCGGTGGCAGATCTGTTGTTGCGTCTTTTTAAACCGACCCAAGGGATTATTGCGCTTGATGGTAAAAACATTACCGAGATTGCAATCGACGATTGGCGGAAACAAATCGGCTACGTGCCTCAAGACGTATTTTTGTTGAACCACACCATTGAAGAAAATATTCGATTTTATAGACCTGAGTTGACGAAAGAACAAATCACAGAGGCGGCGCGGCAAGCAAATATATATGAATTTATCATGTCACTGAAAGAGGGGTTCCAAACACAAGTGGGAGACCGCGGAGTCATGCTCTCAGGCGGCCAGCGTCAGCGCATTGTACTCGCGCGCGCACTCGCAGGTCGTCCATCGATACTTATCCTTGATGAAGCGACCAGCGCTCTCGATTTGGAATCCGAGCGGCTCATCCAGGAGGCTATTCAAGCACTTCACGGAAGCGTGACGGTCTTTGTGATAGCCCATCGTCTTAGTACTATCGAAAGTGTTGATACATTGTTGGTGATAGAGAACGGCAGAGTAATCGAACAAGGGTCTCCCATGGAATTGCGGAAAAACCCAAATTCCTATTTTACAAAACACCACGATTTAAGACGGGCGCAATAGTTTCTATGCGCTCGGTCCGTGCTATCGTAACGCCAGCAGCACTTTCTTAGGACGTTCACAAAACAAGGGAGTAGGTTCGATGCGAAAGCGAATCATTCTTGCGGCTCGCTACTACAGCATCGAGCCGCTCGGAATCCTCTATCTTGCTGGTCTAGTTCGCGATGCGGGCTGGGACTGCAAAGTCGTTCTCGTCAATGAATTCGACTTTGAACCTTTATATGAGGCAGTACGAAACTGGAAGCCTCATATGGTCGGCATCCAGATTTGGACTGGCTATCACAAACCAGCCTTTGCGGCCTGCGACACGATGCGGAACATGGGAGTTACCGTCGCCATCGGCGGTCCTCATGCCACTTATTTTCACGATGAGTGTGCGCGTCATGCGGACTTCGTAGTGAAGGGAGGCGGCTTCGGGATTTTGCGCGAGTTACTGGCTGGCCGGCTTGCCGCAGGAGTGCATTTCGAGAAGAGCGGAAGAACGGAAACGTTTCCGATACCGGATCGCGACGTTGTGTACGACGCGTATCCGGAATTGGGAAAGAGCCCCATCAAAAGCATCTTTGCGTCCGTGGGGTGTCCGTTCTTCTGCACCTACTGCTATGCGCCGGCGTTCAACCAGATGCATGGAGGGTTTTTGCTCACCGTGCGTCCGGTCGATGACATCATCAAGGAAGCGCGCGATATCCTCGCGCGTTGGCCGCTCCACATGGTGTACTTCCAAGACGACATCTTCGGCTACAACGAACAATGGCTGAAAGAGTTCGCCGTCAAATGGAAGTCTCAGGTTGGGGTGCCGTTTCATTGTCAGATCCGTCTTGAGCTCACTCAGCACGACAAGGGAGCCCGCCGGCTCGACCTCTTCAAAGAGGCCGGCTGCACGGGTATCACTCTTGCCATCGAATCTGGCAACGCGTTCTTGCGTGATCATGTACTGTTCCGTCATATGCCCGACGAGCTCATACTCGACGGATGCCGGAAGATTATGGATCGCGGAATGACGCTCCGAACCGAGCAGATCCTCGCCGTGCCCTTCTCGGACACGATAACGGATCTCACCACCCTCGATCTTAACGGCAAGATCAATCCAACCATGGCATGGACATCCATCCTCGCTCCCTACCAAGGGACAGACATGGGTACCATTGCTCATAACTTTGGGTTGTACCGTGGAAACAACGACGATCTGGCCGAAACTTTTTTTGACCGGAGCGTCTTGCGGCATGTGCGTGGCGGCCCCAAAGATATTGAAGCGTTGATGGGCCACCACAATCCCAAAAGTCGTGCGTTGTTGAAACTCCGCGCGCGACCTATGGGTGACTTGGTGGGAGACGTATGCGGAGTGGAAAGCGATGCTACGCTTGGCATCATCCACTATCTTACCGAGGTGGAAAATAGACGTTACGGTGAGGATACCGTACGTCTCCAGCGGCTCTTCAACTGGCTTGCCAAGATTCCTGCCCCGGTCGCACTTGGGCGGACACTCGTCAACATTCCCGACGCCAAATGGTCGTGGAAAAGTATTGGCGAAGCAACAAAGGCCCACATGCGTGCGCATATGGGAAAAAAGGTCGAGCAATGGTCACAAGAGCTCGCCGTCCAGATGAGCGTCGAAACATTGCCCGGCCCGATTGCGGTCAACCCGTCTTACTTCGCTTTCTTTCCTGAGGGCGGAGCGCTCGCGAAAAAAGTAATCGAGCGGGGGGTCTTCGATCCAAATCGCACATTCCAAGAATCACTCGACGAGCTTGGAACGATGACCCGCCGGCATCTCTTCCACTTCGGTCTTTACATGATCGAGCGTGGGAGAGCTCCCATTGCATCCCCGTGATGCTGGCCCCCACCGAAAGGTGCGGGGCTTTTCTTTTATGCTATAGTGCTTTCGTATGCGATATACCGAGACGTTGAAATGGGGCATTATCGGGGGTCTCGGCCTCTTGCTTTTCATTCCTTTTATCATCGGTGACGGGAGTATCTTCCCGAACATGTTTTTCCCGTTTATTACGGGGAAGAACTTCGCATTTCGTATTTTAGTCGAGATCATGTTTGGGGCGTATGTGTTGCTCGCGCTGCGCGAGCCTAAATACCGTCCGCGCGGGTCGCTCATCATGTGGGCAGCGTGTGCGCTTGTGGTATGGGTGGGGATTGCCACCATGTTCAGCGTTGATCCGCTGAAGAGCTTTTGGAGCAATTTCGAGCGCATGGAAGGCTATATCGGGCTTTTGCATGTGTTTATGCTGTTCATCATTGCCGGTGCGGTGCTCACGGCAGAGCAATGGTGGGAGAAATTTTTTAAGATTTCCATAGGCGTGGCGACGCTCCAAGGTTTTTACGCGCTGTTTCAAGTTTTGGGATGGGCGGCGATTTCGACGCAAAGCGGCGCGCGCGTTGACACCAGCTTTGGGAACGCAACCTATCTCGCGGTGTACATGCTCTTTAATATTTTTCTAACGCTCTTTATTCTCGTACGCGAAAGGCAATCGCGCATGACGCAGTCGCTCTATGGGATTGCGCTTGTGCTGCAAGTGGTGGCGCTCCTCAATACCCAAACCCGAGGCGCCATTTTAGGCTTGATCGGCGGACTCGTGATCGCGGCGCTGTATGTGGTTTGGAAGGGCACAGATGTGCGCTATGGAGTATTGCGAAAATGGTCCATCGGTTTAGTGATAGGCATCGTGGTGCTTGTTGCCGGGTTTATAGCGCTTCGCAACAGTGCGCTGGTGCATAGTTCTTCAACGTTGAGCCGCCTTGCATCTATATCGCTTCAAGACAAGACAACCCAATCGCGCTTTATGATCTGGGGCATGGCCTATCAGGGGTTTGTTGAAAAACCATTACTCGGGTGGGGGCAAGAGAATTTCAGTTTCGTCTTCAATAAATATTACAACCCTGCCATGTACGACCAAGAGCAGTGGTTCGACCGCGCGCACAACCAATTTATCGACTGGCTGCTTGCGGCCGGGCTGCCGGCCTTCTTGTTTTTTCTCTCGCTCTTTTTCTTGGGCGCATGGGCTGTGTATCGCTCCACTCTGGAGGTGCCGGCACAGGCGGTGTTCTTAGGGCTCCTCGGGGGATACGCGTTTCATTCGATGTTTGTGTTCGACAACCTCATCAGCGCCATGTATTTCTTTTTGCTGGTGGCATTTATGCACGGGCTCCTGCCGCGCCAGGTGCCGCGTTTTATGGTGCTCTCTCGTCCGGCGAGCGATCATACGGTCGCCATCGCAGCACCGATCGTGGTCGTCTTGGTTGTCGGCGGCATCTGGATGTTGCAAGTTCCCGGCCTAACGCGCGCGCAAACGATCATCGATGCTATTACGACGCAAAAAGCAGTAACGGTGAACGGCTCGGTTACCGGAGCTCCCCGCGACCCGAAAGAAAATCTCGCAGTCTTTGAACGGGCGCTCACCATGGGATTTTTAGGAAGACAAGAGACGGTCGAGCAGCTTTATCAATTTTCTTCGAGTCTCGCGAACAACACGTCGGTGAGTCCCGAGATCAAGCAACAGGCATATGAGATGACGCGCCGCGAAGGCGAACAGCTGCTCGCCGAACGCCATGGCGATGCGCGCCTGGAGCTGTTTTTGGGAACCTTCCTCAACCAGTTTGGTCGCCATAACGAGGCCTTGGAGCATTTCACCCTAGCGCTTGAATATTCACCCAATAAGCAGCAAATCCTTTTTCAGTCCGGGGGGACGCGCCTCGCGCTCGGCGATCTCAAAGGGGCGCTTCAAGACTTCAAAAAAGCCTTTGATGCCGATCCAAAGTACGCGGATGCGCGGATATCCTACGCCACGGGACTCTATTACAACAATCAGGCCACGCAGGCAGACGCGCTCCTCACCGAAGGGTTCGGTTCGATGATTATTGACAACGAACGGCTCCTGCAGCTCTACACCAACTTCAAAATCCGCGACCGGGTCATTGGAATTTGGAAAATCCGCGTAGAGCAAAGCCCCAAGAACGTGGAGACTCGCATAAATCTTGCATCGGCGTATTTTACGGCGGGCGATATTCCCAAAACGATCGAAGTGCTTAAGGCGGCATTGGCACTAGACCAGGATCCTGCTACGGCATCGCAGATACAAACTATCATCACGCAGATCCAAAACGGCACCTTGAAGTCCGGGCAATAATTGCGGGTATACTAACGAGTGTGTGCTTCGCGCGGGGAGCGGTGCGCTCACATTAGGACAATGTTTTGGAGTTTGCAGTCGCTTCCCGCACGGTGCGCATCATCAATGAGTATTGAAGAAAAAGTTCCGCTTGCGCCGTACACGACATTTCACATTGGCGGGCCGGCGCGTTTTTTTGCGAGGGTTCGGAGCGTAGAGGAACTACGAAAGTCCCTCGACTTCGCCCGGGACACAAAACTCGCTACGCTCGTTCTTGGCGGCGGCTCGAACGTGCTCATTGATGACGCAGGGTTTGACGGACTGGTCATAAAAATTGAGCTGCGCGGCATCACTGAAGAAGATTCGATGATTATTGCGGGGGCGGGCGAGGAGTGGGATGCGCTCGTGTCGTACGCCATTCAAAAAAAATTGTGGGGGATAGAAAATCTCTCCGGCATTCCGGGGAGTGTGGGAGGCGCGGTCGCGGGTTCCATTGGTGCGTATGGTCAGGCTGTCGCGCAGACAATCGCGTGGGTCGAAGTTTTCGATCGCGACTCAGGTGTTGTAGAAAAAAAGAACAAGGCTGAATGCGCATTTGGATATCGGGAAAGTATTTTTGGAGGCCCGCATGCTCCATTGATCATCCTGCGCGCTGCGTTTGCATTGCACACAGTCCCCAAACCCGAACTTTCGTACAAAGATCTCAAGCTGCGCTTCGCCGATGCCGCGCCTTCGCTTGCTCAAATCCGCGAAACGGTCTTAGCCATCCGCAAAACCAAGTTTCCCGACCTCTCCGAAGAGGGCACGGCAGGATCATTTTTTAAAAATCCGATAGTACGTGCAGATGAGGCCGAAAAACTCAAAAAAATCTATCCCGAGATGCCCCTTTTTGCCATTCCCGAGGCCGAGGGGGTCAAAATTCCACTGGCTTGGCTCCTTGACCGCGTGCTCGACCTCAAAGGCATGCGTATCGGAGGCGCGCGCCTGTTCGAACATCAACCGTTGGTGATTGCCGTAGACACGCAAGCGTCCTCGCATGACGTGCGCATGCTCGCCGAGCATGTAAAGGCGCTGGTAAAAGAAAAATTTCAAATTGAAATTAAAGAAGAGGTCCGTATGATTACGCGTGAGCGGTTATCCACAGGTTAGAAAATTTTTTCATTGTAATTGCAGATTTGGTGTTCGATACTTGTATCAGAGCATCGAGATGCTCATCACGCGCTGTCCTAGGGCTCGTCTGATGAGAGGTCGAACGATGCACAACCAATTCTACGACGAGAGTCGTGAATACTATGGCAAAGAAAAAGAAAGCAAAGAAAGCTGCAAAGAAGCGCCGCTAATCCATCCCGCACCACCTGTGGTGGATGCGGATGGTAGCTGGAGCTCTCCTGTGTATTGTTACGCAGGATATCCTCTCGAAGGAAAAACCGCCGATTCGTCGGCGGTTTTTCCGTTTTGTGCGATTGTGTGGTATTATGTGCACGCCAATGTTTTCACTCAACAAGCTCTTCGGCGACCCGGGCGCAAAAGTCCTTAAAAATTCAGCTGCTTTGGTCGGATCTATTAACCGCCTTGAAGCTCAATTCGCGGCTCTCTCCGAAGAAGAGCTGTCTTCATACACCCACAAATTACGCAACCGCATCGCAGCCGGCGAAACGCTCGATGATGTAGAGCCCGAGGCGTTTGCGGTCGTGCGCGAATCCGCTCGCCGCACGCTGAAGCTCCGGCATTTTGACGTGCAGCTTATCGGCGGTCACGTGCTTCATACCCGCGGTATCGCGGAGATGAAAACCGGCGAAGGCAAAACCTTGGTCGCAACGCTCCCCGCGTATCTCAATGCGTTGACGGCCAAAGGGGTGCATATCGTGACGGTCAATGATTATCTTGCACGCCGCGACGCGGTGTGGATGGGACAGATCTATGCGAACCTCGGCATGTCGGTCGCAGTCATCAACCACGACGCGTCGTACCGGTATGACCCCGAGCACCTGTCTGCGCAGGCAGATAAAGAGCTTGATGAAAAGCGCGACGAAACCGGGAGCTTTAAAGTCTTTCATGAATTTTTGCGCCCCTGTACGAGGCGGGAAGCGTACGAAGCGGACATTACCTACGGCACCAATTCGGAGTTCGGGTTCGATTATTTGCGCGACAATATTTCATACAATCCCGGCGAGTTGCGCCAGCGCGGACACGCGTTTGCCATCGTCGACGAGATAGACTCCATTCTCATCGACGAGGCACGCACGCCGCTTATCATCTCGGCCCCTGCGCAAGAGTCGGACGACTGGTACCGCACGTTCGCGCATATTGCCGGGCAGCTCGCGCGGGACCGCGACTACACCGTCGACGAAAAATTGAAGGCGATTCAACTCACCGATGAAGGCATCGGGCGTGCGGAAAAGATGCTCCATATCGACAATATCTACACCGAAAAAGGCATTAAATACGTGCACCATTTAGAGACCGCCGTGCGCGCGCAAGCCTTGTTTCATCGCGACCAGCACTATGTGGTGCGGGATGGCGAGGTGGTCATTGTCGATGAGTTTACGGGGCGCTTGCAGCCCGGACGGCGCTGGAGCGAGGGGCTACACCAGGCCATTGAGGCAAAAGAGGGCGTTTCAGTGCAGCGTGAGTCGCGCACGTTTGCCTCGATCACCTACCAAAACTACTTCAGGCTCTACGACAAACTCTCGGGCATGACGGGTACCGCCAAAACTTCCGCCGAAGAGTTTTATAAAGTCTACGGCCTCGATGTCATCGAGATCCCGACCAACCAGCCGGTGGTTCGCAAAGATAATAATGATCTCATTTTTCAGACCGAAACGGGAAAATTCAAAGCAGTTGCGCGCAAAGTCAAAGAATTACACGCCAAAGGACAGCCGGTGTTGATTGGCACGGTGTCGATCGAAAAAAACGAGCTGCTCTCGGCGTATTTGAAAACCGAAGGCGTGCCGCACGAAATTTTAAACGCCAAAAACCACGAACGGGAAGGCGAGATCATCGCCGGCGCGGGCGAGCGGGGCAAAGTAACCGTGGCAACCAACATGGCCGGCCGCGGTGTCGACATTAAGCTCGGGGGCGCATTAAGCAACGCCGAAAAATCTGAAGAGGTCAAACAATTAGGCGGGCTGTTTGTGTTGGGTACCGAGCGTCACGAGGCGCGCCGCATCGACAATCAGCTGCGCGGCCGCTCAGGCCGCCAAGGCGACCCCGGCGAAACGCAGTTTTTCGTATCGCTCGAAGACAATCTCATGCGCGTGTTTGCCGCCGACACGATCAAAAAATTAATGGGGCGCTTCGGCATCCCCGAAGATGAGCCGATAGAAAATAAATTGGTGACGCGCTCGCTTGAGAGCGCGCAGACCAAGATCGAAGGATTTAACTTCGACTCGCGCAAGCACGTGCTCGAATACGACAATGTGATGGATAGGCAGCGTCGCGCGATCTACGACAAACGCCGCAAGGTGCTCGTAGGCAGCGCCGAGGATGTGATGAGTGTCCTGCAGGAATTGGCGCAGGGGAGCGAACAAGCACTCGCGGTGATACAAAAAAAAGAAGAGGAGTTGGGGAATGAAGCGCTGATAAAGCTCTCGCGCGCGATCGTTCTCCAAACGCTCGACATGCTCTGGGTCGAGCATCTTGAGTCGATGGAATATCTGCGCGGGAGCGTGAACCTGCGCGCCTACGGCCAGCGCGACCCCTTGGTTGAGTATCGCAAAGAGGGTACGCGGACATATAAAGAGTTGGAACTCATGCTCGCCGCGAGGGTGTTTGAACTCATTGAAGGATTAAGCAAAGAAGCGGTCGAGAGTGCCCTTTCGCTTGCCGCAACCCCCGCCTCTCGTCCTGTATCCTCAATCTCTGGAGGCGTAACCTCCGGAGATGCGAAGGAAGTGGGCCGCAACGACCCCTGCCCCTGCGGCAGCGGCAAAAAGTGGAAAAACTGTGGGTTAAAGGGAACAGACGAGCACAACCATTTAATTGCAACCAAGGTCAAGCGGTAAAACAAAAGGACTCTCTGGCCGCGGGGAAGTGCGTGCTACGATTTGCTTGACAAAACTAGCTTATGTGTAGTAAAACGAAATGTAGTTCTTTGATACGTTTGCGAACTCGCCATAGCCCCAAGCGGCTCTTTTGTGGGCCTCTCTGGGCTATGGCGAAAAGGAATCTTCCAGCTCGCCCGCTAGCATTGCTACCCCGCAAGGAGTAGCGCTTGATAGGGGAATCCTATGAGCAAGGCAACTTTCGGTCAGGCATTTCAAGCCCTGAATCTCATCCACGCAAAGGATCCGTCCTCGGAGCGCCTCGACGCGCTCTATGGCTCCGGCATCTTATCGGATCTGCTCGATCCGGCCGCCTGTCTCGACCGCGACAGCATCCGCAAGGCCCTCAAGCTCGGCGCGGTCACGCCGGAACAGCTCACGCTTTCGGTTGACTATGGCCGCTCGCTCGACCAGATGATCGCCGCCGGCAACTACGACTGGAAGAGCGACGACATCACCGCGGAGAAATTCCTGGTGGTCGTCAACGGCGTCGAGCAGTTCGAGGCCAGGATCTTCCACTTCGACTCCACCATGCCTTCGGGAGTGGCCGTCGAGGCGATCAAGGCAGCGGGCTTCGAGCCGGGCAAGATCGAGCACCTGCTGTCCTTCGGGGAGAAATACCCGGAAGAGCAGCGGAAGTACCCGATTATCGCCCTCGGTTCCGTCGCGGAGGTCAACGGCAACCGCTACGTGTCGTACCTCTGCCGGTTCGACGCCCGACGCAGCCTCGACATCCGTTGGTGGGGCTTCGACTGGAGTGGCCGCTATCGTTTCCTCGCCGTTCGCAAACTTTCCTCGGCCCCTCAGGCCTAAGGACTTCGTACTTTGGCCCTTCGACCCCGTACCCTGCATTTCTGTTTACAGAGATACAGGGTTTTTTTTATTTAGTTTTAATGATGGATTGATATATCAATCCATCACATCAAACACTTCCATATATGGAAGTAGAACATAAAAACACTACGATATATCGTAGTGGCGGATAGGAGGTGTCTATGTATGGAATAGTGATTTCTTTTTGGTACACTGCAAGGATGTCGCGCGAATCTGCGGGAGGGATTATCATCGGGCCTGAGAAAAAGCTTGTGCTCGTAGAGCAGCATGGCAACTCCTGGTCGTTTCCAAAAGGCAAGGTGGAGGCAGGGGAGAGTCTTCTTGCTGCAGCTATGCGTGAAATAGTGGAAGAGACGGGGATCAAAAATTTGGCGCTGGTAAAAGAGTTAGGTTCATACGAACGCAAGTCTATTGGCCCAGAAGGGGTGGGAGAAAACGATGCATGGGGTAGCCGCAAGCGAACCCTATTTTTATTTACTACAGGTGAGGCAGTACTCTCCCCGGAAGACGCTGAAGTAACGCAGGCCCGCTTCGTTTCGCTCGACGAAGCGCTACAGATGTTGACCCACCCCAAAGACAAAGAGTTTTTAGCGCACTATCGCGGTACAATTGAACAATGTTTGAAGTAGCGCTGATCCCCGGCGCATTTATTGCAGGGATTTTGATGTTTCTGGCTCCTTGTACGCTGCCCATCGTTCCGGGCTACTTGGCGTTTATTGCCGGGGGTACGGACAAAATCATGCGCAACGCGCTCGCGTTTGTGCTCGGTTTTTCGATAGTGTTTATTTTGCTCGGAGCATTTGCGGGCTTCTTCGGGATACTGCTCGGCCCGTACCGCGAGCTTCTCTCGCAGCTCGCAGGACTTGTACTTATTGTCTTTGGTCTCACGATGCTTGGTGTGCGCATCCCTTTTCTTTCCGTAGAGCGGCATGTCGCCGCTTCTGCATTTGCCGTTGGGCGTGTCGAGAGCTCTTTTGTGATAGGCACGCTCTTTGCTATCGGGTGGAGCCCGTGCATCGGGCCGATACTCGGCACCATATTGCTGCTTGCCTCGCAATCTACAACGGCGCTGCAAGGCGCCCTGCTGCTTTGCATTTTTTCTTTGGGGCTTGGTATCCCGTTTTTACTCACCGCATACTTCATCGACTTTGCGGGCGCCGCGTTTACCCGTATCGGCGGTATGACGAGAATCCTAACCTATGTAGGCGCAGCGCTGCTCATCGTCGCCGGTCTGCTTATGCTCCTGCAGCAGATGGGATACTTCGTCAGTTGGAGCTTGTTATTTTTTGATGCATTCTACGATGTATTGATGTCATATATGTAACCTGCTAGCATAGGTGCATGGCATGGTGGGAAATTTTGGCACTCGTAGTGATTGGGTTTCTTGTTTTCAAATTTCTTGTCAAACCTATTTTTAAAATTGTCGGGATCATCATTTTGGCGTTGATCGCATGGTGGCTATACCAGGGCTTCTAGCGTATACTCCCTGCACATGAAGTTTGTTGATGAAATGACCATAACCGCGAAAGCGGGTAATGGAGGCGACGGCGTGGTGCGCTGGCTCCACCTCAAAGGCAAGGAATACTCTGGTCCTTCGGGGGGCAACGGGGGAGACGGTGGCGACGTATATATACGCGGCGTTCGCGATATTAACCTGCTCTCCCGTTATCGCGGCGACAAAACATGGGCGGCCGACAATGGCGATGCAGGCGGCAATCAAAACAAAGACGGCAAGCGCGGCGAAGACCTCATTATTAATTTGCCGGTTGGCGCGCTCGTGCGGAACTCTAATACCGGAGAGGTGCACGAACTCTTGCACGAAGACGAACAGAAACTCGTGCTCAAGGGCGGTCGCGGCGGCGCGGGTAATGCCGCATTTAAATCCTCGGTCAATCGATCGCCGAAAGAAGCGATGCCGGGTGGCAAGGGCGAACATGCAACCTTGCATATCGAACTGAGGCTTATCGCCGATGCGGGGCTCATTGGTTTGCCAAACGCGGGCAAAACATCGCTCCTCAATGCACTGACCGGTGCTGGGGCAAAAGTGGCGTTGTATGCATTCACCACGCTCGATCCAAACTTGGGCGCACTTCACGGCTACATCCTCGCAGACATCCCTGGGCTTATTGAAGGTGCTTCGGCCGGCAAGGGGTTGGGCTATAAATTTCTCCGGCATATCTCCCGGACCAGCCTACTTATCCACTGTCTCTCGCTCGAGTCCTCAAACTTAGACAATGACTACAAAACGGTGCGTGCCGAAATACAAGCCTTTGAAGGCGGTATTTTAGCCGCGAAACCCGAGATTATCGTCTTAACTAAGTCGGACATGCGAGATATCTCGGAAGTTCAGGCAATAAAATCCACCTTTGAGAAAAAACACCCCAACGTCTACACCGTCACCGTGTTGGATGATGCGGCAATCAAAGCGCTCGCCGATAGCCTGATTGCGGTTTTGCGTTAATATAGGTGCATACCTTTATATATGTATACGCCGACCGTAGGGCTTGAGATCCATGCCGAACTGAAGACACGCACCAAGATGTTTTGTGCGTGCCTCAATGATGCGGATGAAAAAACTCCCAATAAAAACATCTGCCCCGTGTGCATGGCGCACCCGGGTGCGCTTCCGGTCATCAATGAAGCTGCAGTCAAAAAGGTGCTCTTGGTAGGCACGGCGCTCGGCGCGACACTCGCGCGCGACTATTCGGAGTTTGATCGGAAAAATTATTTTTATCCTGACATCCCCAAGGGCTACCAGATAAGTCAATATTTGTACCCGCTCGTGGTGGGAGGATCTCTTTCTGGCGTCGCAATTACCCGCGTGCATCTTGAAGAGGATACCGCTCGCAGTCAACACCAAGGAGAGACAAGTCTCGTCGATTTTAATCGCGCTGGTGTGCCACTGATGGAGCTCGTGACTGACCCTGTGATCCACGACGCACAAACCGCCGGCAATTTTGCGCGGGAACTTCAATTATTACTCCGTTCGCTTGGGGTAGGGGACGCAAACATGGAGAAGGGCGAGATGCGGGTAGAAGCCAATATCTCGGTCTCAAAAGACAATACCCTTGGTACCAAGGTAGAGGTCAAAAATCTCAACTCTTTCCGCTCGGTTGAGCGGGCTATTGCCTTTGAAATAGAGCGGCAAACCGTACTCCTTGAAAAGGGGGAGAGGGTGGCACAAGAGACACGCGGATGGGACGAACAAGGACAAAAAACATATCAACAACGAAAAAAAGAATCCTCCCATGACTACCGATATTTTCCAGACCCCGACTTACCCAAACTGCACCTTTCGGAAGTTCCAGAGTTCTCATCCGATGCACTGTGCAAGGAGTTGCCTGAATTGCCCGCACAAAGACGTGAGCGCTATACAGCAGAAGGAATGCCGAAAGAATACATTGAGATGTTCATCGCCGACCAACGCCTCGGCGGGCTATTTGAGGCGACGGCTGTGTTAATTCCAAGCGCAACAAGGTTGGTGGCTAACTATATTGGCTCGGATCTGGCAGGGCTCGTTCAAAAAATGGGGGATAGCGGCTTACACAATATTACTCCACAGGGTCTCGCTGCAGTGATCGTCAGCGTACAAAAAAATGAAGTTTCTTCCCGCGGTGCAAAAGACGCACTGGCAGAGGCCTTTGCACAAGGAGGGGATTTATCGGAGATAATTAAAAAATATACGCAACAAAGCGACATTGGCGCGCTTGAAACGATTGCACGCAAAGTGGTAGGGGAACATCCGCAGGTTGCTGCAGATTTTAAAGCTGGCAAAGAAGCCGCACTTCAGTTTTTGGTAGGACAGGGGATGAAGGAGAGCCAAGGCAAGGCTGACCCCCGAGCACTTAGGGAGACTATACAAAAAATACTCTCCTGATAGAATAGGCTCCATGGATGAGCTAGAAATATCGGGCAAGCGATACATCTCGTCGCGTCGTGCCGCCAAGGAACACAAATACCATTCCGATTATATCGGCCAGTTGATACGCGCCAACAAAGTAATCGGTGAAAAGGTTGGCCGTTCTTGGTATGTCGAAGCGGAATCTTTGGAAGCATATCTGCGTGGAGAAGCATCCGCACCGGCGCCTCTGGCAATAGCGAAAGTTGCTCCCGCAACAAAAGAAAAATTACTTCCGACTGTAGAACCATCAGCGGAAGATTCTGAAAGTACACAAGAAGTTCCTGAACCAGCGTTTGCATTTTCCGAAGCACTTCAAGTAAGAGAAGCTGTTCAATTGCCACCCGTAGCATCTGACGAGCACAAAATTGCTGTGCACATTAGCAAGCCGCAGGAGAGCCGCCGGGGATTAACTTATATGTCTGACGAATCTCCGCTGATGCCAGAAATCAAAAAGGAAACAACGCGTGATTTTGAATCTTTAAATGATGAGCAAGATACAGCGGAAGTATATGTTCCGCATCGAAAGAATGCGAATAAGAGACGTCCAGTTTTAGCATTAGTTGTCGTATCAGTGCTGACATTCATTGCGGTCACCGGGGCGGCCTATCTGCTCCACTACTCTATGATCGTTGAGGGGGAGACGCTCACGGCGTCGATTAGCTTCGGGACTCAGTAATTGTCTTAGTCTCATAGATGTACAAACATGGCGGCGGAAGCCGCTATATTTTTATAACTGAGCAATGTCGAGATAGCTCTCCGATATAACTTGCTACTATTACTTATTTCGATATTTCTCGGTACTGAGAGTTAGGTTTGATGGCAAGTAAATGAAGGTAATTTAATACCGAAACATCATAAATATATTTCTGTCAAAACTCCTTTAATTTGAAAAATATCGGCAATATAAGCTTATTATTCAACGTATTGGCCCGCTCTCTTATATTTTTAGTAATTAATTATTAAGTTTGACTAAGCAACTTTACCGAGAATTAGCGCTCGAGATGCCGAGATCTCGGCAAGTTCTCGACAATATTCCTATATAAATAGAGCGTATCTCGGGAATTTGAGAGTTTAAAAAAATGATAAAAAATTTGCACTAGTGTATTTAAAAATAATTTGCAGTGCCCGCATTCCTAAAAGTAAATCCGTCTTTATCTACATAGCTTTTTTTACTGATCATAAAACAACAATATCCACAGGTATCATCTTAAATTACACGAAGTAATGAAGCTTTTACGCGTACAATAGAAGCTAGTACGCCGATCTAACTGCGTAAACAAAAGATTTTTCGGAGCATGCAGAAGCAACCACAAATTTTAACGCCAGAAGGTAACCCGATGCTCACTGCACGTCGGGCGGCAAAGCGTCTTAATTGCGCCCCCGACTATGTCGGACGGCTTTGTCGCGAGGGAAAGCTCCAGGGTATGCGCGTTAAAAACGCATGGTTTGTTGATGAGGTATCCATCGTCGAATTTGAAAAATCACGGAGCCTCGCCAAGGTTGAACGACGTGAAGAATTATCACAGCAGCGCCGCGAAGAAAACGAAGCGTATCGCAAAGTTAATAACCTTCCGATTGCCAAGAAAGTTTCTCCGGTCCATGCACCAGTACAAACTGCATCGCCGCGCAAATCATTTTTCAAACAGTCGCTCGCGCTCGCACTCGGCGCAGTGCTCCTCGTCTCAACGGTCGCAATTGCGAGCGCAATAAATTCTAATACGCTTGCAAACACCGGTCTCACACGATCGCTTTCCGCATCACTCGGTCGTCTCGATTCGCCATTTTTTGGAACACATCCTGTTTCGGTTTCGGTAGAGGATATTAATCCTCAAAATTTTGCGTTTAATCTTGTCTCCAAGTTTTTGGCACTGTTCATGCCAAAAACGAAAATCGCATCCTCACCGGCGCCAGGTCCTGCGTATGCAACCACGACCATCGTGCAAAATACATATCCGGTAATCGAACGGACTACCGAACGCGTGATTGTCGATGGTAATGGAATTTCACGCGGCGAGTTTGAAGACAGGATTGTTTCATTGCAACAATTTGTCGTGTCCATGACAGGTATCCGGCCGATCTTTTTAGGAGGGGGTGCAAGCGGCGGAGGCAGTTCGATTTCAGATACGGGCGCCACCCTAACCAACACGACATTTTTGGGTTCGTTTACTAACTCATCAAATGCGACATCGACATTTGCAAACGGCATCGATATTGCAGCCGGATGTTTTGCGATAAACGGCACATGCGTTACGGGCAGCGGTTCGGCGGCAGGATCCACGGGCTCAATCCAGTTTAATAACGCCGGATCATTTGCAGCGAGTACGACTGCGCTGTATTGGGATGATACGAATGGCCGCCTCGGTATCGGTACGTCATCGCCGCTTTCGATGCTGCATTTGAATAACGGTGGCGTTATCCGCATCAACGCGAATGACGGATCTTCTTCGGGATGTTTCCGCCAAGGTGCTGCCGGACTTGAATACTCAAATGACTGTTCGAGCTTTCAGAGTTTTACATCCGCATCGGCCGGCGGATGGACTGACGATGGTGCTGTAGTGCGGCTCACTACCAATACCGACAATGCCGGTATTGGAACGACAACGCCGTATGCAAAACTGACGACGTGGGGATCTGGAATTTTGTTTGAGGCGGTGACAAGCGCATCAACTACTGTGTTTACGATTGGACAGAGTGGCGCTACCACCACGAGCCTTTTTGCCACTACGGCAAGCTCGACGAACCTGTTTGCAAGTATCGCGCAACTCGGTTCACTGACCTTGAATGCGTTCAACGGCCCGCTGCATGCCAATAACGGCATCGTCTCCGCGACAAGCTCGGTAGGAGTTCTATACGGTGGGACGGGATTGACTCTGGCGCCGTCATACGGTCAAGTTCTTTTAGGAAATGCTGCCGGTGGCTACACATTGAGCGCGACTTCGTCGCTCGGACTCTTAGGTTCGACTTCAATTTCGGCTGTGACGCCGCTCTTTTTCAACAGTTCGACCGGTGTCTTTACCATCACGCAATCAAATTCATCTACCAACGGGTACCTTGCTTCGACCGATTGGAATGTGTTTAACAATAAGGTTTCCTCGTCTAGCCTAAGTGGTCAAAGCGTCATTTCGTACAATTCGTCAACGGGGGTTATTACCACCGTAGGCGGCACGTTTGGCACTGGCGATTATATTTTCCCAAATAAAGTCACGACTCCATACGCGTCGACGACCGCAATAACCGCAACAACCGCTTCTACCACAAATCTCGTCGTTTCAAATCTTGGCGCTTCAGCTGGGCAGTGTCTCACGACTGATTCGTCAGGTACGGTCACCTCGACGACCTGCGGTTCGGGAGCTTTCTCGTTTACCCCAACCACCAACTTTGGTGCGCTTGCCAACTCCACCTCAACCCCCATCTGGTTCACGCAGGGGCTGCAGGCGGCTTCAACCTCGTACTTTACGGACGTGAGTTTCGTTAATGCGACAACTTCATCTCTCTACAGCTCCGGAAGAAGTGTTTTTGCCGCAACAGGCGGAAATGTCGGCATAGGTACTACCACTCCGAACTCAGCTTCAATCCTGCATATCGACGGAGGAAATGCTCTTACGAGAATTATTTTCGACGCCGACGCAGGGAACCCGCGCATTTTCTCGTTTAGGACGGACAACAAACCAAGATGGGCATTCCGCGTAGACGGAACGGAAAGCGGAGGCAATACCGGAAGCGACTTCGCGATACGAAATTACGACGATGCCGGAACTCTTATTGACACGCCACTGTTCATCACGAGAAGCACGAGCAATGTCGGCATAGGCACCACCTCGCCGTATGCAAAACTCTCTGTAGTAGGACAAGCCGTCGCGGCTTACTTTACCGCCACCACCACTGCCACCTCCACCTTTCCGACGCTACTCTCAACCAATTCGACTTCGACGAATTTCTATTCGTCTGTGCTCACTGCAGGCAACGCAACCACCACTAACCTTGCGGTTACTAATCTTCTCTCGGCTCTCCTTACCACAAACAGTTTGGGTTCCGTAGTCGCTTCCTCGACTCTTTCGATCCAGTATGGAGGCACAGGAATTTCGACCGCACCAAATTACGGAAATATTTTGATAGGGAATTCAAGCAACGGGTATACACTCACGGCAACGAGTTCGCTCGGACTCCTTGGATCCACCTCCATCTCTGCTTCCGCGCCGCTCTCATGGAACTCTCAAACCGGAGCTCTCACCATCTCGCAGTCTGGTAGCGGCACCGACGGGTATGTCTCTTCAACCGATTGGAATCTCTTCAACAATAAAATTTCTTCGACATCGCTCTCTGCGGTATATCCACTTGCATACAACTCCGCGACCGGCGTGTTTACAACGGCTTTCTCCACCACTACGCAAAATAATTTCAATGCACATAATACCTTCTCCTCGCTTTTTGCAACTAGCGCTTCTACCACCAATGCAACTACCACTAACCTCCATATCACAGGCATCATCTCTTCGCTTCTTAAAACTGACGCAAACGGCAGGGTAACCGCCGCCGTTGCCGGCACCGATTACGCGAACTTTGCCTTCCCCTGGACTCCCACCACCTCCTTCGGCACCAACGCCAACAGCACCTCCACTCTGCTCCTCCTCACTAACGGACTCTCCGCCTCCTCAACGGTTCGCTTCGGCAACGCGAACGGTTCCATCCTCTCCTTCGACTCCGCGACCGGCAGACTGGGCCTCGGCACTTCCACACCCTTTGCACAATTCACCATATTCGCCTCTACCACCAACGGGGTAGCTCTGCCTACGACACTCTTCGCCATCGCATCGTCATCGGCAGGAGTAGGCACCACCACGCTCTTCTCCATCTCCAATACGGGCCTCACCACCGTGCTCAACCTCTCCGCCACCGGCGCCACCACCTCCGCTCTTGCGGTCACCGCCTCTTCCACAATCGGCGGCGTCCTCAACG